>JABFRV010000052.1 GCA_013140975.1 Saprospiraceae bacterium | reverse complement strand
TTATAGGCTTGTATTATATATTTTATTGTTAGAACTCTTTTTTACTATGCAGTATTAAGAATTAATCACAAATAATTACTCGCAATGGAGTTGCTTCTTGCTGACAATATCCGCATTTGGAAAACAAAATCCTGACGGAACGCTTTTTGGTTCATATCTTTTGAGGTTAGGGTCGTATAAAGCATTTTCAATAAAGTCAACGAGTGCTTTTATTTCTTTATTATTAAGATGCAAAGGTTTAAAATCCTGACTGAGATATTTTTCTGTAACGTTCGGGTTTTGTGATTTTGCTTCGTTCTTATAACGGACTATTTCTTCAACGGAACAAAAATTTCCACCATGTCCTAAAAATTCTATGTTCTTTAAATTATACAATTGCGGAACTTTGAATTTGAATTTATCTTCTTCAAGATTTGTATACCCACCTCTTCCCAGTGTGACGTCTTTAGGGGCATCATTCTTATCAATAATATCGATTCCTGTCATGTCGTTAAATCCTAATGCATGAAAGCTCATTGAATTTAAAGCCGGCCCGGTATGACAATTGTCGCATTTTGCTTTGTCAAAAAACAAGTAAGCTCCAAATAATTGGGTCGCACTTAGAGCAGTTGAATCACCTCTTAGCCATTTTTGAAAAGGAGCTTGATTGCTGAGAACTGTTCTTTCATAAGCCGCGATAGCTTTAGCCATTGTAAATCTCCTATAAATAAGATCTGGCCTTGAACCCTTAAATGCCGAGTCAAACAAGGTTCCATAAATTGTATTTGTAATAAGCTCTGGGCTCATTCGAAAACCATGTGCTTCTAATCCGACTCTGGCTTGAGTCTCTACACCTTGCATTTTTAGGCCGTTAAGTTCTAGAAAACTACCTTTTTTCCACAAGCTATCTGAACCGGTATTCGGGCCACAACATCCGAGTTTTCCACTCCATAACTGTGCCTCTTGATACGCACAATTAATAATACTCGGTGTGCGTAGTAATTGAACATCTACTTCCGATGAATCGCATAAAGGATGTTTGGTTCTCATAAAACCATGACCACGGCCACCTCCTGCAATAGATTGTCTTATGCCAGCTTGAAAGCCTGCTTCTGAAAAATGGCAGCTTGCGCATGAAAAAGTTCTCGAAGCGGCTGTGCACTTTGGGTTAAAAGAAATAGCCGGATCAAAGAATAAGAACTTGCCTAATTGAATTTTAACATCTGAAAGTGGATTAGACGTGTCTTGCGGTATTTTGGAAAATTCATGAGATTCTGGTAGTATAAAAAAGTCCAGGCCTTTTCCTGAAGAGCGCTTAATTAATAGATTTCTAAGATCAGAATTTGAAATTTCTGTTTCATAAAAATTCTTTGTATTGCACTGAATTAAATATATCGAAATTAAAAGGACAACAAATATGATATAGAAATATTTAAGCACAAGGCAAAGGTACAGGTTTCTAAGGTTTTGTAAGTATAATTCGTATCTTGTGAAAACCTAAATAAACAATATAATATTGGGTTATTCAATAAGAAAGAATATATCTTTGACATCTCATTTTATGAAGAAGTTTTTTTTCAGACATATAACATATGTTCTTCTGTTGATAGGAGTTCAATTAGTGTGTGGATGTTGCAATAAGCTTAGCGCTCAATCAACAGAGATTCAGTGGTTGAGTTGGGATGAAGCTATGAGGAGAAATAAAGAGAATCCTAAAAAAATAATGGTAGATCTCTATACTGAATGGTGTGGTTGGTGTAAAAAAATGGATGTTACTTCTTTTAAGAAAAAGGAAGTTATTGAATATATAAATAAGAATTTCTATGCCGTAAAATTTGATGCAGAGCAAAAAGATTCGATTCATTATGACAATAAAATTTTTGTTTTTCGGAAAGAGGGTAGAAGAGGCGTTCATGAATTAGCGGAAGCAATCTTGGATGGTCAATTGACATATCCAAGTATTGTTTATTTTAATTCAAGGATGGAAAGAATATTGATTTCTCAAGGGTATAAAACCGGAGAAGGATTATTAAAAGAACTTACGTTTGTTCTGGAAGATATATACGTTCGAATTCGTTGGGAAGATTATCAGAAAAGTTGATGTTGATTCAATGTTAACATAGTGAATATATCAAATCAAAAACTGAACACCTTTTCACTCACGATGATTGTCGTGGGTTTTGTTATTGGCTTAGGAATATTTCGGACTGCAACAGATGCAGCGGTTGCTTCAATAAACTCTCAGGTTTTTTTCACTGCCTGGATATTAGGAGGAGTTTTTGCTTTATGTGGTGCACTTACATATGCAGAGATTGGAAGTCGATTTCCAATTACAGGAGGCTATTATAAAATATTTTCTTACGCTTATCATCCTTCAGTTGCATTTGCATTAAATTGTGTTATTCTTTTTTCCAACGCCGCTTCATTATCAGGAGTTGCAATTATTGGAAGCGAATATTTATTAACTGTGATTTATGGCAGTAACTATCCATCATATTATAATTCAATCTTAGGCATAGCTGCAATTTTAACGTTTTATGGTTTGAATATGTTTGGTCTGATTCTTAGTTCCAGAACATTAAACGTTTTGATGATGGTTAAACTTGGAATGCTGTTTATTATTATTCTGGCATTTTTTATCGAGCCATCTGTTGTGCAGAATGTAAATCAAGTAAGTGCGCCTACCAATAGTGGTTTTTTAGTTTCTCTAGCTGCTGCTTTAGTTGCTGTAAGCTTTACATACGGTGGATATCAGCAATCCATAAATTTTGGAGAAGAGGTGCATCAACCGGAGAGAACGGTTCCGCGAGGAATCATATATGGAATTTTAATTGTCATTTTTATTTATGTTCTTGTAAACCTTTCGTATCATCAAATTATTGGATTTGAAGAATTAAAAAATGCAAAAGGAGTTGCATCTATTATTGCCGGTAAGCTATTTGGCGAAATGGGAAGCAAGATTTTTTCTGCGCTCTTGTTTATTGCTGTACTTGCATATGTGAATGTATTAATGCTTAGTAATCCAAGAGTCATGTATGCAATGGCTGATGATGGTGTATTGCCAGACGTTTTTAAAAAGAAGTTTGGCAAAAATCAGGTTCTTATAATTAACTTAAGTGTATTTGCACTTCTTTCAATAATTACTTTAATTTTTGCTTCAAAGTTTGAAAAGATTTTAAGCTTTGTAATGTTTCTGGATTCCTTAGGAATGGTATTCTCTGCAGCGACATTGTTTTACATGCGTCATAAAAAACTAGGAGAGGAAAAAGCATCTATTTATAGAATAAAATTTTACCCCTGGGTTCCCATTCTATTTATTTCTGCTTACTCTTTAGTTTTATTTTCTATTATTAAAAATACTCCACATCTGGCCGGAATTGGCACACTTGTTTTCTTTGGTTTTTTGGGTATATATTTTCTTGTTAAGAGAATATATTCTAAAAGATAAAATTAAACCAAGAATATCTAAAAATTGATAACTTTGTGAGTTGCAATAGCATTTTGAATAGAATTTTTAGAATATTATTCCTTGTAGTCATTTTCGGAGTTTCGGAGAATGGGTATTCGCAAATGACAGAGATATGTGACAATGGTGTGGACGATGATTTGGATGGATTTATAGATAAGAATGATACAACAGATTGTAAGTGCCTTGGAATTAAGGATTCTGTATTCGTTCCAAGTTCATTAATTCCCAATCCTTCATTTGAAATTTATTCTAAGTGTCCTGATGGTCTTATGCAGATGAGCAATGCTACAGGATGGATACAGGCATCCCCTGCGACTTCAGATTATTTTAATCTATGTGGTTATAAAGATGATGTACTTCGAGGTACACCTCCTCAGCCATTGCCGGCTGGTAAAGGGTATGTTGGTTTTTTGGATATTCGCAATTTTCCACAAAGAGGTATTTATAAAGAATACATAGGCTCTTGCTTGACATCAACTATGAGTGCAGGCAAAGAATACACTTTAACTTTTTGGGTTGGCTTTGGCAGAAGAGGTACGCTCTGGGGTCCTAGGGCAACTTTAAATATGGGAATCTTTGCTACAGGAAAATGTTCAAATCTTCCTTTTGCCACGAATCCTCAAGGTTGGCAATGCCCTACCAGGTATGCAGGTTGGTTTGAAATGAGTAGAATCACCGTTAGCGGCACGAATGTTTGGAGAAAAGTAACAGTTAAGCTTAGACCTACGGTAAATGTCGAAGCAATTGCATTGGGGCCTGCATGTGCAGCCACTGATGGAGATTATTATTATTGGATGGATGAATTAATTCTTGAAGAAACAGTAAAGTTTGATTCATTGAAAGTAGATATATCAGGTAACTTTTGTGTAGATACTATTAGATTAAAGTCTTCAAAATCCTCTCAGGTTCCAATTAATTATCAATGGTACAAGAACGGAATTGCTGTTCAAGGCGCTGACCAAAAAGAGTTTAATATTCCAAAAGGAGATGTTGGAATATATTCTTTGCGTGTAACGTACAAGAATCAATGTGAATATAGCAAACCCTTTGATTACAAAATCGATCAATTTTTAACTTCTTTTAAATCTGAAATTTGTGAAGGGGATACTGTTTCTATAGCAGGTAAAAATTATTTGAAAGCAGGAAGTTTTAGAGATACGCTAAAAACTGCATTGGGCTGTGACAGTATTCTCGAAATAAGTATTGAACAATTCAAGAAGTTTAATGACAACTTGAATTTTACCATTTGTCAGGGTGATAGCTTATTGTTTGATGGTATTTATATAAAAGACCAGAATTCCTATAATTTTAATTATTTCACGGATAAAGGTTGTGATAGTATTGTTACAGTAAATCTTCAATTGTTATCTAAGGATACTACTGATTCTGAGTTTAAAATATGTGAGGGGAGTTTTGTAGAGATTGATAACAATAAATATGATAAACCCGGTGACTACTCACTTCTTTTCAAAAATAGAAATAATTGCGATAGCTTATTGCGATTTAGAATTATTCATCAACCGGTTTTTAGTTCAAATTTGAATAGAACTATTTGTTCAGGAGATTTTGTTGAAGTGGGACAAAAGAGATATGTCGCGCAAGGAAAATATATTGACACACTAAGGACATTTAATAATTGTGATAGTATTGTAGTATTGGATTTAATTGTTAATCCCAATAATATTGTAAATATTGATACTGCCTTGTGTGAAGGTGAGAGCTTTAGGATGTTAGGTGTCGACTACGATAAAACGGGCAGTTACACAGTAAAAGCATTAAATAGTTATTCATGCGATAGTATAATTACTTTGAATTTAAATGTTAGGCCAGTTCAAAGTCAGATAATAAACCGGACAATCTGTGAAGGGGATTTTGTAGAAGTAGGGGATGTTTTTTATTGGAAAACAGGAACCTATGATGTTAAACTTGCTAACCAGTTCAATTGCGATAGTCTGATTCAATTGCAGCTTCTGGTTAATCCAATTCAGCAAACAAAAATTGATACAGCAATTTGTTATGGCCAAGAATTGATTCTTGGGACAAAGCGAATAAGTTCTTCCGGAGCATATACGTATAAAGAAAAATCGTTTCAAGGTTGTGATTCAACGGTGCTTGTAAATTTACAAGTTGCTCCTCCAATAGAAATTCAACATACTGTAATTCCAACTCTTTGTGCAACAGATTCTAATGGTCAAATCATCGTTCAGATTGTTGGTGGAACACAACCGTATAATGTTAAATGGCAAACGGGTGATACGGCACTTCACCTTAAAAATCTTAAAGGCGGATATTTTTTTATAGAGGTAATCGACGAACAAGGATGTATTGTTACTAAAGAAATAGAGTTGCCGTCTCCTCCTTGTTTTTGTTTTAATGTAAATCCAATACAAGGCAATTGTTTGGATCCAAATGGAGGCTCAGTATTTATTCAACAAGTGAGTGGAAATGTAGCGAAAGATTATTTTATCAATGGTGTTAGATATCCGCCGAGCAATGATTATATTAAGAATCTTAAACTTGGAAATTACAATCTTACTATTGTAGATTCCAATGGTTGTTACTTTAACGCACAATTTGATATTCAATTTGACAGTTCATATGTTCAGGAATTTGAAGGCGATACAATACTTGCAACAGTAGGTGATTCGATTGAATTGTTTTGGAATTCCAATGGATCAGTTAATGCAGAGAGGCATATATGGACTGGGAGTGGTGATATTTTTTGCGAAGATTGTAAAATTGCAAAAGTTCTGGCTCTTCCAGGTATAACAAAATATTATTACATTGGGAAAGATGAATATGGTTGTGAAGTAAGATTTAGTAGAATCGTGATTGCAAAGCAAGGTCATTGGGTTCCCAATGTTTTTTCTCCGAATGGAGATGGAATTAATGATTTCTTTAATCTTATTTCCGATAGTAGTGTAGGAATTATTGACAGACTGCAAATTTTTAGCCGGTGGGGTGAATTAATATTTGAAAGCAAAAATGGAATACCCAATACACAGTTTGGCGCCTGGAATGGAAATTTTCTGGGAGAGCCGGTAAATCCTGGAGTTTATGTTTATGCAATTTATTTTCATGATAAAGTTGGAAAGTCGTTTCGACTTTCAGGTGATGTTACTGTAGTGAGATAGATTAAGTTTTCTTTAAGGTAATTTCTTTCAATAATTTTCCTAATTGTAGGTAAGATTCATAACTTGCAGGCTAAACTCCTCAATTATGAAAAATATATTTCTATTTATTATTCTACCATGCTTGGTGCACACTATTTCTGCACAATGTGGCGCAGGTAATATATTGTTAACTTCTCAATCGGATGTAGATAATTTTTCTGTTAATTATCCAGGTTGTCACAGGATTATGGGAGACATAGAAATTCAAGGTGATGGGATAGAAAATTTGGATGGACTTTCTGTTATTGATACTGTTGACCGCGGATTAACTATTAAGGCTTGTAAGGATCTTTACAATATATATGGCTTAAAAAACCTTGTTATTGTACAGGATTTTATAATTCGAAACTGTCCTTTGATTGAAGACTTAATGGGTCTTCAAAGTTTTCAAACAGCATCTAATTCTTTAGGTTTGTATGAACTGGAATTAAAAAATTTAGTGGGCCTTAATAGGGTAAAATATATAAGACAATTTGCGATTGTAGATTGTAAAAAATTGCAGAATATTGGAGGAATAGATAGCTTAAAAAATATCTCCACTCTTTCAGTAAGTGGGAATCCAATTCTTCAAAATTTGGAAGGACTAAGAAAGGATGTTGAGATTTCACAGTTTTACCTCGAAGGAAACGCAAATTTAAATTCACTAACGACTTTGGATTTAGAGGAGTTGTATAGTTTAGATGTAAGAAACAATGCAGAATTAACGGATCTTTCCGGATTGTCAAATCTTAAAAAAATCTGGTTTTTAAATATTGTTCGAAATGATAAATTATTGAATTTAAACTCTTTTGTCAACTTAAGAACTATTAATAACCATTTAAGAATTGTGGAGAACTCAAATCTATCAAATATTTCAGGGCTAAAGAATTTTGATTCGAAGACACCGGATTCTATTATGATATTAAAGAATCCATCTTTAGGTACTTGTCATATTGAATCGATTTGTGAATTTCTAAAAGATCCAATCTCTAATGCAAGAATTGAAAATAATGCATCAGAGTGTATTGATCGCAAGAAAGTTGAAGAGAATTGTATCAAAACGGGAATCAATAATAATTCGACAAATAATGATGTTGTTTATTTTTATGCTTCGAACAATCTCTTGAATTTTAAAAATTTACGAAACGGATCCTCAATTCTTTTCTTTGATATAAATGGTAGAAATTTGTATTCATACAAAGCAACTGCTTCTGAATTAGAATTAAATGTTTCGGAATTTAATTCCGGTATTTTCTTCATAAGAATAGATGGGAAATTTGTTGGGAAGATAATAAAGTAGATTGCTTGATTATCAAACCCAAGGCTTACACTAGCTTAGAATTAAGCTAGTACTTAAATCGAGAATAAAACCGTAAATTGCTATTTACTTTTTGATATTAATTAAGTCGAGATAAATGTTTTTGCTATTTTCTTTTTAATATTAATTAGGTCGAGAATAAAGCAGTAAATTGCTATTTACTTTTTAATATTTAATCACTGTTGTCCGACTAATTTTTGCTAAGTCAGGGCTAAAGCCCTTTGTAACGAGCATTTTCAACCCCACGCTGAAGCATGGGGTTGTATAACGCATTTTATTGAGGTTCAATTTATTATTATCATTAATCGGACAACAATAATAT
>JABFRV010000192.1 GCA_013140975.1 Saprospiraceae bacterium | reverse complement strand
GACGATCTCGAGCTTCTGTTCCTTTGTGAATTTTCTCCTGATTCTGGACATCTGTTAAGATTTTAAATGGTGAATTTAATACTATTTCTATCTTATCTTTATGTCCACTTTATTGAGGAAGTCTATAATTTCATGATTTAGTATTTAATTGTTTAATAAATAATTTAATTTTATATCTAAGATTACCCATAACGTTTTGGCTAAACGCAGGTGGGGTGCATAGCCCCACTTGCCGTTTTAGCCTTTGTTGCAGGCTGGCTTTTTTCTATTCTTCTTCTTTTTCAGCTAATTTCTTTTTGATTTTATCGGCAAGTTCATTCTTCTTTTCTTGGCTAACCTCTGAATTTTTTTTTCTGTCTGAATCTCCTTTGCTTTCATTTAGAGCCTTAATACTTTCAACTATATTTTCTGAAGCAGAAACCAAATGTGTTTGGTCAAGAAATTGAGAACCTTCTTTTGCAGCTCTTAAACAAGCTTCAATTACAGCATTTTTTATGTCTCTACCGCAAAAAGAATCAAATTCTTCTGCAAGTTTCTGAGTGTCGACATTATCATTTACTGGAATCGAAGGTAGAAGATGTATGTCCCATATTCTTTTTCTGTTATCCTCATTGGGTAAGATAAATAGCACATGTTTTACTCTTGTCTCAAAAGCATAATCATAATTTTCAACAAGATTGGTTGCGAAAATACAGATGCCAGAAAACCTTTCTAAATTAATTAAGAGCTGGCTTCTCATTGAATTAATTGCTTGTTCAGAACCTTGATTTACGTTTAAAAGTCGTTTTGATAATAATGAATCTGCTTCGTCAATAAATAATACTGAATTTGTAGAATCGGCAGCGTAAAAAACCGCATCAATATTTTTTGGTCCTACGCCGTGATACATACTCTCTAATTGAGCATAATTAGTTATGATTATCTTTTTACCCAACTTGTTTGCAATGGCATGTGCAGCTAATGTTTTACCTGTACCTGGTGAGCCATGAAAATTTAATGCGGCACGAGGGAAAGGCTCAATCTCTCTTAGCCCCCATTCTTGAAAGACCTTTTTCTCTAATTGCAATATTGAAAGTGAAGTATTGATATTATCTAAAACCTTATCAGGGATAATTAATTTATCAAAAGTCCAATTTGGCTCGACTGGCACATAATTGTGCGCTCTCTTCCTTACATCATACTCTGACTTGTCATCTTTTTTTTCATTTTGATTTTGCTGATTGGGAATAAGGTCACTTTCAAATATTTCTATTTGATTATTTGTATTTTTTGTTGTAGGGTTCGTTTCTTTCAACTTTTCTACCGAATTTAGAAGTCTTGATTTAAATATCCTTAAATCAACTTCTTCAAATTCGCTGTTTTTTAAATCCTTTATTCTAATTATCATAGTTGTACTCTTATTCGATTTGAACTTCCAAATTGAGACTTTAAATCATCAGCAAGTTTGTCCGTTTCCCATGCAGTTGATTTTTGCTGATAACCATAATTGTCAAAAATACCTGTAACTACACGATATTTTCCATTCGACAATTTTTCTTTAAGAACATCAGCATATTGAGATTTTTTGTTCTTATTGGAGTTTATCCAATCTCTTATTTTTGAAAATGCTAAAGCTGCGCCAGCAAATAAAGCTATTGCGATTATCCACGTAATTGGGTCCATTGTTAAATTTTTTTGATTGGTTAATTATATACACACAATTCTTCATAAGCATGATTATTTGCTATTTGAGAATCTACTTGGTTGGATTGTACATTTTTGGCATCCAGAATTTCATTTGAACTCTTATCAAATATACCATATACCGTGTTGTATTTTCCTGAGTTTAATTTCTCTTGCAATGAGAAAGCTATATTACTTTTACTTCTATTTTTAAGGTAAACTCGCTCATGAAAAAATTGAACGATTGCGTCAAATGTGAGTAATATTATATAAATAAGTTGTAATGTGGCAGCAATTGCCCAAAGAATTGCGATTAATTCAAGCATGATTTTATGGTTTTGTTTTATTGCACAATTAATAGGTCTTCTTCTCCAAAGGCATCCTCTAATTCATCATCAAATTTCATGACTCGGAGTGAGCGATTGGACAAGATGTTATTATTATCATCCATTAAAAACTGATGAACTACTGAAGCTTCAGGTAGGTCTTTAACTCTTAATAAGGCTCCTTTGCTGGCTTTAGCGTTTGCAGGATTGCTTTGTTGTTCGACGAAGTATTTCATCGCATCGGGGTAAGTAAACAATTCAATCTTTGTTAAAGGTTTAGTCGTTTCATAAAGCTCTTTCAATTTTTCTACAAAAGATTCAAAGAGCAAAGTCAATTCTGATTTTTTCATAAATTTGTATTTGTTATATTAGAAAGATTAATTATGGATTTTAAGTTCCTTTATTATTAGAAAAAGTTCCAATATTTAGGATTAATCTTGATAATTCTTCGATAAGTGCGTTTTTTGTTTTTTTATTTGCTTGCCTGCAACGGTTAGTATTGACGACGTGCCACCAATTGAATTAAGCCAAGAGTGGAAATATTTTACCTTTAAGCCAAGCTTGAAAACATTAATATTTTGGTGGCATGATCGTCAATACTGTGTTAATTC
>JABFRV010000081.1 GCA_013140975.1 Saprospiraceae bacterium | reverse complement strand
TAACAACACCTTGGACGCAATTCATTTTTGCAAACCTGACGTGGTTACTAAACTTCCTTTCTTTGCATTTCCACTTGTGACAGATTAAATAATTGCAGCGTGGTTTATGGCAAAATGTTGTTTGTCTTGCTGCAATTATTTAATTTTACTTTCTGGCTCGCCCAATTTGCAAAAATAAACTGCGCCAAGCCGGAAACGTTAGGTGCAAGCGTAGCGGACGACACAACCGACATTGAACTGACAGATAAACGGCAGGTAAAAATCCATCCCTTCGCAAATTTAAAAGAGCTGCATGCCGACACACAAGCCAACGCTTTTGCAGCACATTTAATTTTGCCCAACCACACCAATGCCTCGTGGACAAATTCCAACATTATCAGACGTCTTAAAAGCTGAACAGGAAAATATTTTCAATTTTATTTGTTTAGTTAGGATTCCTTACTATCTTTGTGCCATCATTCACAAATAAAAATTTAAATAATGACAGAACAAATCAAAGGTTACGCCTACGGGCAAGTAGGGCAATCACCTGTAAGCATTGCCGATTTAGACCTTCTCAAAAAAACAGTTTTGTTTGGAGAAGAAGATGAAAAAAACCTTCGTCTTGCAGGTGAAGTGCTTAAAGACCAAACAAATGAAGTGCTTGACCTTTGGTATGGTTTCGTGGGCGGTAACGAACATTTGGTGCATTACTTCACCAAAAACGGACAGCCAAATATGGATTACCTAACAGCGGTTAGGGCAAGGTTTGGACAATGGATTATGGACTTGTGTAACAAACCTTACGACCAAATTTGGTTGAACTACCAACACGAAATTGCTTTGAGACACCATAGCATCAAGAAAAACAAAACGGATGATGTGGACACAGTTCCAATCATTCATTACCGTTATATGGTAGCATTTATTTTCCCAATCACAGCAACAATCAAAGGCTTTTTAGCTAAAAAAGGACACGATGCTGAAACAGTTGAAGCAATGTATTCAGCTTGGTTTAAAGCAGTAACGCTGACTGTAATACTTTGGACTTATCCCTACATCAATAAAAACGAATTTTAATTAACCCATTAAAAAAATAGAAAAAATGAAAAGTATAGTAGCAATATTTGCAATAGCAACATTAGGTTTTACAACTGCCAACGCTTGCGACAAATGTGGAAATTACAACAATGGTAATTTCCAAATCAAATCCACATCAGTAACACACAATAAAGATTTGGGCGTAACTATTTGGGAAATAAAAGTTGATAGCCTTGCTGGTAACACCACACCAAAAGCTGTTGGACAATTAAACGGTGCACCTGTATTAGGTTATGTTTTTCCTACAACGCTGAAACCTACTGACGTTGGTTTTAACCAAACAGACGGAATTGTAGCTTTGGCTTTAACATCTCATCCCGACTTTGATGACAGCCCACTTTGGGACGAAAACACAGATGGCAAATTTGACAATGATGGTATCGTTTGGCATCCGCATTGGGTAATTCTTACCGAAGACAAAAGAGTGGCAGGTGGGCTTTCGGTAAAGGAATTTAAGAAGGACGACAAAACCGTTGTGCTACCTAAAACTGCACCCAATATGCCAATGTATATGGACAGTCCTGGTTTTAACGTAACAACAAAAGGAAACTCAATTAAAGTTGTAGTTCCAGATTATCGTATCAACAACAAAACAGACTTCAAATTTGATGCAGTTACTTGTTTTATGGAAGTGAACACAGGCGAAGGAGGTACACATACCGAAGGTGGAACAAAACCAATGCTTGGCGTTTACAAAGTGTATTCGGTAGCAAGCGGAAATCTATCATTGCCATATTCGGTTAAGTGAGCAGAATCCGAAATATAAAACCATATTTCAAAAAAATTGGAATAGCTGGATTTTTATTCTTTCTAATCAAAGGACTAATTTGGCTATTCTTTTTCCTTTTCATCAGATCAAAAATTTAAAATTATGCAAGTAGCAGTTTGGGACACCTACGTAACTAAAAAAGACGGTAGCGTAATGCATTTTGACATTATTGCACCCGACCATATAAAAGAAGAAAAAATAATTTATACCTTTGGTAAGGATTACTTACAATCAAAAAAACAGGAAAATCAGCCTTTAACTTCAAAAGAATGTAGCTTTTGCCACATTGAAAAGGCAACCGATGAAATGATTATAAGTATTCAACAGAAAGGATATTACATTATTGAAATGCAAAACTGTAACTAAAGTGTCGGTATTTAATTTAGAAAATCAAAACTCAAACCTTGACAACAAAATAGTTGCAGGTTTGGAACGCTTATCGCAAGTGTTCCGTATTTTATTGTGGAATAAAGCAAAAGAGCATAGTTTAAGCCCCATACAAATTCAGTTGCTTATTTTTATTCAGCATCACTCGGCAGACAAAACAACCATTAGCTATTTGGCACAGGAGTTTAATTTTACCAAGCCCACAATTAGCGATGCGATAAAAGTTTTGGAGCAAAAAAAACTAATCAAAAAATTTACCGATAGTACAGATACAAGAAGCTATACAATACAACTAACAACAACAGGAAAAAAAATAGTAGCCGAGACAGAAGACTTTGCTAATCCGTTAACAACAATTATTGCCAAGACAAGTG
>JABFRV010000094.1 GCA_013140975.1 Saprospiraceae bacterium | reverse complement strand
GTATTTCCCTGGCCTTATTAAATTTATACTTAGAATTTTGTAACTTATTTAACAAGCCTAAAGACCTATTAATGATATAATTGTTTTCTGAGATTGAAAATAATAGAGACTCATCATAATTAATATTAACTCTGAGTAGTTCGTTAGTTTTTAAACTTAAAGCTAAATAATCTATAGATTGTATTATGTCATTCGTATCTAATGTTGTTTTAAATTTTCTTTCTAATAATATTGATTTAAATTTAAATATGTCATAAAAAGTATTTTCACCATAGAGGTCATTAATTTTAATACTCGTTAGATTGCTTGTAGAACTGGGTAAAAGGCATTTAATTGATTCATTTAAAAGGCTGTCAGCAAAATAGTTTCTTTCTAGCCAAAATGCGCTTTTGGCATAATTAAAAAAAAGCTTAGCAAATTCTCTTCTGTTAGAATTACCATTATAGAAATTTAGTAATTGACAATACGACTCTGAAAATAATGAATCCGCTTTTTTAAAATTGAGTTTTTTTAATTCATACAATGACATAAGCCTGAATGTTTCACTTAACTTTTCATTGTAACTCTTCTCGCTAGTAATTTGGTCTTTAAGAACCCACAATCTTTTTAAAAAAGTATTATTTAAATTATTAAGAAACTCCAATTCTAAGCTGCAATAGCCCAGAGTGTTGATAAATTCTCCATATGGATAAGAAATATTTTTAGAAATCTTTATTCCTTCTAAATAACATTCTTTAGCATCTATTATTGATCGTGTTTCAAAGTAGAGTTTTGCTAATTCGGGATAAAGTCTACATATTTGTTTAGGATTGTTATGGTATTTTAAATATTCCAGGGTAATGTTATAATATTTTTGTGCATTGTTGTAGTCGTTAAATCTATGATATATAGTGGCGATTGAATGTTCTATAAACCACCCCATAGAATCCAGGCAAAAAGGATCCTCAACTAATTTGTTTGCAACTAGGTAGAATTTTAATGCTGTTTGGTAATCTCCTTGATCAATAGCAATTCTTTTGCCATAATGCATTAATGCGTGTCTGTAGTAATTTTTATTTTCTTGAGTTCTTAAATCCAGTTCTAATTCAATATACTTTTTTAATTGTTGAATAGCTTTTGAAGATCTTGGTGACGAGGCAATAGTTTTACAAATAGAAGAGATATGTAAGTAATATTCTTTATAATTTTTTTGGTTCAAATACATGTCCAAACTATCTAAAGAACTCTGAGAAATTTGGGCTGAACATTCAATGCCTTTTTGACAGCAAAGTATTGAAAGAAATATCAATATTTTATATTTCATAGGAATTGATAGGTAAAGTTAACTAAATTATTATATTATACATATTGGGTAACATAATTCCTTCATATCTTCATACCTTGTATGAATCTAAAGCTAAGTCAGGCTCTCGAAAAAGTTAGGAATTCAGAGAAAAGCAGATCAAGTCTGGTTACTGACTTGTTCAATGACAGGAACCTTAGAGCTTTGGTTAGTAATATGATAGTAAATAATAAGGGCTTTTCTGAAGATGTGGATCTTATTTATAATGAAATGATAATCCAGTTTATCAAGACCCTTATTTCCAAGAATGAGTTGCAACAGGACGGGCCTGTTGACCCTTATCTTTTAAGTATTGCGAAGTACTTATGGTTTGCAGAATTAAAGAAAAGGCATAAATATTCTGATCTGTCACAGGAACATGAAACTTCCATTCCTGATGTAAGCCCAACTCTTGAAAAATTATTCGTTACAAAAGAAAACTACGGTCTACTGCATACGATTCTGGATCGATTGAGATCCAGATGCAAAGAAGTGCTCTTATATTGGGCAAATGGATTTTCAATGGAAGATATTGCAATAAAATTGTCTTATCAGTCTGAAGGAATGGCTAGAAAGAAGAAGTCGCAGTGCTTTAAGGAATTGTTGACTTTTCTTAGTGATAACCCTCAGATAAAATCTCAATTGGCCTATGATTGATTTTTATGAATTAATTGAGGACTATATTGAAAACAAACTTACTTCCGGGGATAAGGAGAGGTTTGAAAATGAATTAAGATCAAACCCAAAATTAAGGGAAGCAGTTGAAAATTACCCATTGGCTAAAAAGATCTCAGCCTCTTTAATTGAATTTGAAACAAGAAATCAATTGAAAGAACTTCAATCTAAAAAATCTTTAGGTTTTAGAATAATGAGAATTGCTGCAATATTAATACCTATCATTGTAGCGTCATATTGGATTTATTTGGAGAATAAGAAACAATCATATGATTCCGAATTAATTTTTGCAGATCTTTATCATAAGCCCATTGCAGTCAGCAGTAGATCAGAAGAAGTTTCTTTAAGCACTTTAGATACTGCGATCTTGCTTTTTGATAACAAAAAATATAATGACGCTAAAATTTATTTTGAGAAAATTGATTCATCTCATGAGAAATTTGCAAGAGCATTATATTATTTAGCGCACATTGAAATAGAAAGTAAGAATTTTGAAAAAGCGAAAAAAATTTTCTTAGAGATTTCGAAAAATAGTAATAATGAACTCGATAAAAAGGAAGCAATTTATAATTTAATGATTCTGTCATTAAAAAATAGTAATATAAATGAAGCAAGAAATTATTACAATGATAATTTCAAAGATTCAAACTACATAGGAGAAGAAACAAAGAATAAGTTATCAAGAATCTTTAAATAATTTATAATTAGACTTTGACATAGAAGTATACAGAGATATGGCAAAGCACAATTTAGCCCAGGATTGTTGTGTGCGCATTTCTAGCTAATATTGTTTAATTATTCTCCCCACTTTTTCCTATTTTTACCCTAAGTATGTGTAAATACATTAAGACTTTTTTTTATATATTAAGCGCTTTGGGAGCTTTCAATTGTGTTTTTTCCCAATGCAACTTCACTGTCTCAGCCGGACCAGACATTAAAGTCTGCAACGCCGGTGAAATGACCAATATGGCAGGAAAAGTTACCGGAATAGTTCGCGAGATTTATTGGGAACCACCAACAGGGCTGCAGGATCCAAAGAATCCAACATCGAAGATAACCGTTAATACACCGGGTGAATATATTTTAGTTGCGAAAGGAAATTCAGGAATCAATCTGGTTACGAATGGTGACTTCGAACAAGGAAAAACTGGTTTTGGTACCGATTATATGGTAGGTACAATGTCGTGTTATGGTGCCGGGTATCTTGATTGTGAAGGCACATATGATGTAATTAATAATCCGCAACTTGGCCATACTGGATTTGCGGCATGCAAGGATCATACATCAGGCGGTGGATTGATGATGGTTCTTAATGGTTCAGCTGCATTTCAGAATATCTGGTGTCAGACGGTTCCTGTTATGCCCAATATGGATTATATTCTTACAACTTGGGTGACTTCTGTAGTGGCTTCTTCACCTCCAATTATTCAGGCAAATATTAATGGAACGAATGTCGGTCCTCCTTTCTTTTCCAGTGGTTCAGTGTGCGCATGGGAAAAATATGAAGTGCTATGGAACTCAGGTTCTACAACTTCTGCAGACATTTGTTTTTTAAATGAAAACACGAATACTGGCGGTAATGATTTTGCAATAGATGATATTAGTTTTGTAAAAATATGTGAGAAGCGTGATACTGTCTTTGTAGATATAGAAGAATTAAATGTTGTTATTGAAGATCCCGGAATTGTCAATTGTGATCGCCCACAATTACGTATTGACGCAAGCGGTTCATCCCAGGGAAAAAATTTTACTTTTAAATGGACTACATCCAACGGAAAAATAATTTCCGGAGATAATACTCTAATGCCTACAATAGAAGGTCCAGGCACTTACGAATTAACAATTTGCTCTCCGCTTCCTAATTGTTGCAAAAAAGCATTTATTGAAATTTTAGGAAGTATTAAAAAACCAGATCTAAGTCTGGCAGTTAATGATTCAATTGGATGTTCGAATGATTCAGTGATAATTTTTTCGCAAAGTTCAGTAAATCCTTTGGATTATTCATGGGAGGGTCTCAATGGATTTACATCCGATGATCAAAATCCTACAGTTAAAAATGGAGGAACGTATACAGTAACTGTCATTGATGAGTATAATTGTAAAACAACCAAGAGCGTTACTGTTTTTGAAAATGCAGATAATCCGAAAATCAGCATAAAGAGCAACAATATTAATTGTTTTTCAGACTCAGCTTTTCTAAAAGGAAGTTCGACTGTTGCGGGGTCGATATTTGAATGGTTTGGTCCCAATGGATTTTATCTAAAGGCTGATAGCCTTACAACATTGGATAGTGGTGTTTATAAAATAAAAGTAACAACTCCCAATTTATGTATTCGTTTTGATTCTGTGAGAATTATTAAAGACAAGGATATACCCATTCTGACTTATACATCGGACACAATTAATTGTAAAAATGACAGTAGTGAAATTTCTATCAATACTAATCTGCTATTAAAAACTACAGAGTGGAAATCAATCAATCAATTTAACCAGGTATCTGATAGCAAAATTAAAACATCTTCTCCGGGCTTATATATATTTAAAGGAATTGCAGAGAATGGATGCATTGATTCTGTAATGATTACTATTTCCGCAGATACGAGTAAGCCGAGTTTGAATCCCATGGCTGACACGATAAACTGCAAGAAGACCTCCATCACACTTCAATCAGGAAATTCTGACCCAATGATAAATATTATTTGGACAGGACCATCGGGTTTTAATTCTAATAAAGATGGAGATACGGTTCTTATTCCCGGGAAGTATCAAGTAACGGTTACTTCTCTTAATTTTTGCAGTTCAACATCAGAAGTCAATATCGTAATAGATACTATTCATCCTGATATTGTTACAAAAAATGATACACTGACATGTACTAAAGAAAAAATAAATTTATTTTTAACTGACTCCTATAATTCAAATTATAAATGGAAGGGTCCTAATGGATATAGCAGTATTCAAAAAAATCCCCTCATTGATAAACCGGGACTTTATGTAATTAGTGCTTCCTTGCCAAATGGTTGTACGACCTCTTTTTCCGTTGCTATTTTTCAGACCAAAGACAAACCAATATTAAGTTTTAAAAACGACACACTTAATTGCATCAGAGATAGCCTTCAATTGATTGCAGGTTCAAATGATCCAAATTCTATATTTAGCTGGAATGGTCCGGGTGGTTTTCAAAGTAATACCACAAATCCAATTGTAAAATCTCCGGGCGCTTATAAATTTATTGTAACCAATGCATTGGGATGTAGAGACTCAGCTATTATAAATATAATTCAGGATGTTAGAAAACCGGATCTGACTGCAAGCAATGACACGATTAATTGTAAAAAAACTTCTGTCACTTTAAAAGCAATAAGTACAAGAGATAGTCTTACCTATTTTTGGACAGGACCAAATGGATTCACGTCTACTGATTCTATCATTAATGTTACCCAAGGCGGTCAATATAAGATACTCGTTGGTACACCGGAATTTTGCAAGTCAGAGTTGTTATTAAATGTTGAAGTAGATACTGTAAGTCCTATAGTATTTCTTCGATCAGATACATTGAATTGTAAGGTCACAAAAATCAATCTCAACCCAATCGTACAATCATCCGGAAAAGTAGATTATGTATGGACCGGGCCATTGGGTTTTAATTCTAATCAATCGGACCCGGTTGTAGATATTCCGGGGCAATATATTCTTACTGTAACATCATCTAACTTTTGTAAAGCATCTTCTAGTCTGAATATTCTTCAAGATACGGTGAAACCATTAGTGCAACTCTTGGGCGATACTATTACATGTATCAAATCTTCAATAGATCTTGTTGCATCAATTCTTCCAAATACTCTAACCGGAGAATGGACTCTGCCAGACAATTCAAAAATAACAGGTACTACTTTGAAAACAAACCGATCCGGAAATTATAATTATTTAGTTACAGGCAATAATTTCTGCACGCAATTATCTAGTATTGTAATTAAAGCTGACACAATTATACCCGACTTGATTGTTAAAGGAGATTCAATAAATTGTAGAAAAACAAATATTGGAATACTTGCTACCAGTAAAACTTCCAACGTCAGATATTCATGGACTGGACCCAATGCTTTTACTTCTAATAGAGATTCAAATATTATTAATGTTCCCGGAAATTATTCTGTAGTTGTTACAGCAAGAAATGGCTGTACTTCTCAGTCACAACTTATTGTTGGAATTGATACTGCAAGTCCAAGAGTTTCAATAATTGCGGATTCACTGGACTGCTCAAAAACTTTTGCTAATGTGAAAGCCTCACCTGATCAATCCAATTATAACCTTATCTGGCGTGATCAGAATCAGGATTCAATTGGTAATCAAAATAATATACGGGTAGACAAGGCAGGTGTGTATACTATAGAATTAATCAATCAACAAAATTACTGTAGCCAACTTGCAAGTATTAATGTACATGATGATACTCTTAGAATCAGAGATGTATTCATTGAGACTAATGATCCTATATGCGGAGCTAATGAAGGAAGGGTTAGTGTTTTAAAAGTAATCGGTGGACATGGAGCGATTAAATATTTTCTGAATAAGGCAGATGTAAATCCATCGGACATTGCAAAGACAAAATTTGCAATAGGCAAGCATATCGTTTATGTTCGTGACGAAAAAAATTGTGAGTTTCAATTAAATTTTGAAATACTAGACATACCTTTTGTTCAAACTGACATAGCGCCTGATATTGAATTAAAACTTGGTGAATCAAAAACGATTGACCTGAATATTTTAACAGATAGATTGGCAATAAGATCCATTCAATGGAATCCCGCTGATTATTTATCTTGTTCTGATTGTGAAGATCCAACAACAAATACTCCTATAAGCATTGAGTACGAAGTAACAATCACAGATACGAATGGATGTAAAAGTGTTGAAAGAATTAAAATTAAAGTAGAAGATCCTGAAATATGGCTTCCTAACATATTTAGTCCGAATGGTGATGGAATCAATGATTGGTTGTATCCGATTAGTTCTAATCCTGAAGTAACAAAGATTAATATTTTTCAAGTCTTTGATCGATGGGGAAATCTAATGTACTCCAATGAAGGTTTTAAACCTGACGATCAACTGAAGGGATGGAATGGAACAAGCAGAAATGAAAGATGCAATCCGGGAGTCTATGGCTATTGGTTAGAAGCAGAACTCATCAATGGTAAGAAATGGATTCTAAAGGGAGATGTGACAATTGTTAAATAGAGATACTCATGCCTGAATTTATAAGCATTACTGTTGGTACACAAATTAATTCCAATATTGAAAAAGTATGGAGGTGTTGGACAGAACCTCAGCATATTGTAAACTGGAATTTTGCAGATGTTTCCTGGTGCTGCCTTAATGCATCTAATAACCTTGAAGTTGGCGGATCATTTTCTTACAGAATGGAAGCGAAGGACGGAAGTTTTGGATTTGATTTCACTGGGATTTATGATGAAATTGTACATCATCGCAAGTTAAAATATCATTTATCAGATGAGAGAAAAGTGAGCATAGAATTCTCTGACACAGACAATGGAATACAGGTTCAAGAGGTATTTGATGCAGAAACTGAGAACCCAATTGAAATGCAACAAGCAGGATGGCAGCTGATACTGGATAATTTTAAGAAGTATGTAGAAGGCTTACAATAGGTGCGTTAGTATATAATTCAAACTCAAAGTTCTTATTGCACATAAAAAGTATTATTTGCCTTAAAAAAAGTAATAATTCTTTTACTCCGGGTATTATTATAAGAGCTTTTATTAAATGTAAAAATGCTCGATGAATCTAAAGTGATTAAATTTATTAAACAATAAATTGGTAAAAATGAAACGCTATAAATTTTTATATGTATTAATGCTTATTATTTATAGTGTTTCATTTTCTCAGAGACAAGATTATAATTTTATTACAGGTTATGATAGTTTCAATCCAGGAAGTGATTCCTTGATTGGAACATCTCTGTTTTCTTTTGGCAATGAGACATTGAGTCTAAAGAAATTCTTGGTAGAAGCAAATTTTAGAAGTAGTAGTAGTTTTATTTCTAATCCGGATGGAAAATTAATATATTATACAGATGGATTCAGAGTCTGGGGTGAAGATCATCGATTAGTTCCAGGATTGGAGGAATTGAATAGAGACAACTATTTTTGGAATTCGAGTACTGGGTTTAACGTGGCCCAACAAATAATTATTCTTCCTAATGAACCGTATTATAATATAGTTTATACATTTTTTGATAAGCCATTGGCTGATACAATAGTAAGACCTAATATTTTAAGATCTACTCTTATCTCTAAAGAAGTCAATAAAACTATAATTCATCACAAAGATCTAAATGTGGATACTAACAGATATTCTTTCGGAATGTTAACTGCAACAAGGCACGCTAATGGTCGAGATTGGTGGTTGATAGCTCCTTTAATGTATTCACCGGATTTAATGGTTTACATAATTGAAAATAACAAGATAAGAATGCATCATCGTGAAAAATTAGATTTACCTACAGCTAGCAATGGGACCGGAACAGCTTGTTTTAGTCCTGATGGAAACATCTACGCTTCTGTCAATTTCTATCCAATTTATAAAACGGGTGGAATTTTAAGTTTATTTGACTTTGATCGATGTAATGGCAAAATTCAGAATAAGAAATATATCTTGTTAACTGATTGGGGAGCCACTACTGGCTTGGCATTTTCTTCAAATAACAAATATTTATATTATAATACCCTTTGGGCGCTTTATAGAATTAATACATCGGATGTATTATAATTTAGCACTTAATATATTTATTATTTATATCATATGTTAAAGTCTGAATTAAACTTGACATCTGGTTTATTCAATTCGTATATTGTGTCTGATAGTATTCATTTTTTAATATTTTAAATTTACATTTATAAAATTTAATTCATTTCAACTCTTTCCTATCCGATATAGTTTTGCACTAGTAATTTTTCTCCTTGGAGTAATATGTCTTAATAAAGCCTGTAAAGAAGACATTCAAAAAAAAATTATTACTTCCAGGACAATAAATCAGCCTGGATCAGAGGAATCAGTAATTAATTGCTCAGGTGTAGGAAGCATGGTATGTGATGAATCTCCTTCTTGTTGTAATTTTAATGCTTCTTGTTGTAGTTCAAGACAAAATCTAGTTCGAAGTTCATATTCTACTAGTAGAGCTTACGTAGATGCAATAGCATGTGAATTAGAAAAAGTTTTACAGGGATGTATAGAACCTCAGTATCAACTTGGTTGTTTTGAAGACAAATTTTGCTTTGGCATGAAGAATATTACTAATGGGAATATAAATGCAGCTTATGGTACTGGAACAACATTAGTTTTTGATTATTGTACTCATAATACTAGCGTAAACCCATATTTTTGTGGAGGCAATAGGTATAACGTAGATATACCAATATCTGTACAGAATTTAATGGCCAGTTTTATTAGAGATCAGTTTAACGATCCAAATGCCCCACAATGTCCGTCAGGATACACAAGAAGTATACATAAAATTAACATTAGAGTTTGTCATGATGAATCAATTAATTGCGTTGAATTCCCAGATTGCTCTAACATGTTCCTTTCAGCGGAATTTACATATAAATGCTGCCCTCAATAATTGAATTGAAATCTGAAAAATGCGAAGATTTATAATTTTAGCTTTTTTATTAATTAAATGCATTTGGGTAAATAGTCAAAATTCTTGGACTAGAATAGATAAGCCATCAGAATTAGCAATAAACGATATGGTTGCTAAATCTGATGGCACAATTTTTTTCTCTACTAAAGGATCTGAGCATATATACGAATTTAATAGCTTTGATAAAAACCGAAATTATAAAGTGCTACCTAGAATGCTTAGTCATCCAATTAGATATGATGACAATTTAAATTTAAATTTTGATTTTGATAAGTCTCTAATTACATATATAAATAGATTCGGCTTATTTATTTATGATGGTAATAAATTCATTAAACCAACATTAAATGACACAAATGAATTTCCCTTTATTTATGATTTAACTAACATTAAATTTTCAAAAGACGGAACACTTTATTTTAAAGAGAGTAATTCGATCTTTCAAAGGAAAGAAAAATGGTCAATAAAAGGAGAAACAAAGATTTATGAAAGGCCAGGCTATATCGTAAATTTTTATCTATATTCAGATAGTTTAAACTATTCCATACACAATAATGATGGCTTATTTGAAATTTATAAATTCAACACAATTACTGGAAATTCAATAAAATTAGTATCAATTCCTTATGAAGTAAACAGAAATTCGTTGATTAACGAAATAGGAGATATGATGCTTAGTGTAGATCAAGAATTATTCTATTACTTAAAAGAAGGTCAGGAATTTTTTGCCCCTATTATAGATAGTAGTAATAAAGCAAATGGAATTATTTCTGGAGTATTCCAGTCTCTTTCTAGTAAAGCTATTATTTGTTATAAAATTCCACATTTCTTTGTAACTTATGATTCATGTAAAACTTGGACTAAAATTTACAATCTTAGCAATAATATACCCAAAGGGATTTTAAATAAATGTTACTTTTGGGATACATCGCATGCTGTATTATTAACTAATGCCTCACCTTGTGGAAATAAAGAATTGTTTGAAATAAGTCCATATACTAAATCTTGGCAAAAAGTTATACCAGATGAATCAAATTTTAATTTTAGAAATATTGTTTATTCGTCGAATGAATTAATTGCTGATTATGAATGTTTTTTCATGAAATCAATAAACGGAGGACAAGATTGGAATTACATGACTTCTCCATTCTTTAATAATAATGAAATTAATTATTTTGGTCATTATATTAGTAATATTAGCCAGAAAAATTCAAATCAAGTTATATTTGCTTTTAAAGAGTTTCGTGATTCATTGTTCAAATCAAATGATTTCGGGAATACGTGGAAATTTAATGCTGTATTTAATAAGATAAGACAAGTTTATCGAATTAGCCCAAGTGAACTTTTATTATTCAGAGATGTAGAAAATTTAGGACCTACAAAAGCTGATATTTTTTATAGCAATGACAATGGCAATTCATGGCAATTAAAAGGGAAAAATACAGACTTTAGTGATAAAATAAATTTTGTAAAATATGATAATGAAGGCAATATTATTATGTTTTATGCTTCAAATTCTATTACTAAAGTCTATAAATCAATTGATAAAGGTGTAAGCTGGACTATTGATAGTAGGTTTAATAAACTTGGAATACGGAATATTTTTTTTGAAAAAGATGGAAGGTGCTTAATTGATGGCTATGATGACGCTAATAGAGTTGGAGGATTATTTTCTACATATGACTTTAACAACTATATTAATCTAAGTTCTAAAATATCTAATAACTATATATCAAATTTTATAGCTTTAGAGTCTGGAAAGTATATTGGATTTGCTGGAGGCTATCCACGCACAATAGAGAGAGGAATTTTTTATACAGAAAATGATGGGCTAAGCTGGGATGATATTAGTTATAATTTACCTAATTTTCAAAGTAATGAAAAAGTATATACTATAAGTGATTTATTAATTGATAGTCAAGGTTACCCAATAGTTTCATTAACATACAATGGATTATGGAAATATAACACAAAATTGGTTGATGTAAAAGATGTGTATGAAAATAAAGATTTTGCGATTTATCCTAACCCAGTTGCAGATTACTTAATTATAAGCGCTGGTGAAAATTTATTAAATGTTGAATTCAAAGTAGAATTATCCAATTTATTAGGCGAAACTATTATTCTTAGCGAAAGAAATAAGGGCGGTACAATTTTAAATTTATCGAATTTTACGGGTGGAACTTACGTATTAAAAGTATTTTCTAAAAATAAATTACTTTACTCTGATAAGATACTAAAATATTAACTTGCAGTTACAATTATGTTATTGTCCCAATAAATTACGTCACCCCACTAAAAGGATTACTCGGCTTCCCATCAATCATCAACTTCAAATAAATCTTATAATTCGGTAAATTAAGAAAATCCACAACATCAAACTCCGGATACATTTCTTTAGCCATCAGCATACTATCTTCGGTTCCAATTCTAAAGGTAATAATTGTTCCAACATTACCGAGTACTGCACTCTTTATATCCTGATCTAATTGAGCCATGTATTGATGGGCCATAGTCTTCCGACTTTGAATTTTCTAAGCTCAGAGAACATGTTTATCAAAGATAAGGTAGTAAAATTATGGTATTCGTCAATGTGAAAAAACGAGCTCTTGTCACAAATTAATCTAGATTTTACATTTTATTCTTAAACCAATCATATGTATCAGCCAATGTATCACGTAGAGATCGTGGATGGTAATTTAATTTATTTGTTGCTTGAGAATGGTCAAATAGGACAGGATTATCGAGAAGGGTATTAATAGATTCCATTGTATATAAAGGGGAAGAACCTGTAAAAGTTGACCAAATTTTTATTAATGGTAATCCCATTTTAGCCATTGACTTTGAAACCAGAAGAAATGGTTTTCGTATTCCTGAAATTTCTGAACAGATCTTCGCTATTTCTTCTATTGTTGACCAATGACCGGACAAAATAAATCTTCGTTTTAATGTGTCTGTGTTATGATATTGCTCAATTCTTATGAGTTGTATTACTGCATTGCACACATCCCGCACATCTACCCAATCAAATCCTCCCTTAATTAAAGCAGGTAGATTTCCTTTGTATAAATTATTTAGCAGAATACCGCTTAATGAATTGAAGTAATCATGCGGACCAAGCACGCCGGTTGGATGAAGAATATAAGCATCCAAACCATTCCGGATTGCTTTAATAATTATTTGTTCGCCTTTGGCTTTCGACTGATCATATGCCATACAAGACTCATCAGCAGATTCATGACTCTCATCTATATGAGTAACTATGTTATTTAATTTGAAAGCATGAATTGAACTGAAGTGAATTAATTTTTTCACTTTATGTTTGAAACATGCCTTTACTACATTTTCAACGCCAATCGTATTCGTCTTAAGTACCATTCCGGTTGGATCTCCATCGATAGAGATAATGGCAGCTAAGTGAATTACAATATCAGTACCTTCTATAGATTTTTCAACAAAATTGGAATCAAGAATATCTCCTGCACATTTTTCGACACTCATATTGTCAAAAATAAAATCTTTTGATACAGTTTTATACAAAACACGGACCTTGTAATTCTTCAATAGGAGCTGCCTTACAAGATTGTTTCCAATAAGACCTGTTGCACCTGTAACTGTTATATGCATAGTTTATAAGTTATAGGATATTTTAGAATTCTTATTTCTATAAATTTATTTTCTGAAAATAGTATTACAATATTCCCGGTATCAAAGCCTTTCGATTGCTTGGATAATCAGAAAATTCCTTTTTATACCATTTGTGATGACTCCATGCTCTTGGAATTAAATTCGCCATTGTCCAGGAAGCAAATCCTAAGGCCGGTAAATTCCAACACATCAAAGCAAATCCAATCCATTCAATCATTTCTCCAAGATGATTGGGACAAGAAATGTATTCGAATAAACCTCCTCTTGGAATCTTATACTCGCTTGAAGATCCTTTACGCAATTGAATTAAATAATTGTCCGAAATGATATGAATCGTTGCACCGAATATGAATAATATCAATCCAATAATAAAACGAATATCAGTAAACCAGTCATTCGTATAGTTTTCTAAATACCCCAGAAAATATCCATTTGTTCCTGCATTGATAACATTAAAAAAGATTGCTGAAGCAACAATGCTAATTGGAATTTTCTTATACTTTGTTCTTGTTCTAAAGGGAAAAATAAAGCTGCGGTACAAATAATGTAAACTCCAAAGGTAGTATGCAAACCACGCAAAGTCAGATTTGATTTTGCCGGAACTTAGAAAAAGTAAACTCAACATCAGTATGGAAACGGCTTCCATGATAACCCATCCCCAGCGATTAGACATTCCTGCGCCCCAGGAAGACTTGTAGTGTCGACCATACGGTGCAGTAATACTAAATTGAATGGGAAGAATGACTAAGGATAACCCAATCCAGACATACATGAACGTATTAAAATGGTTTAATATCACAAGGAATGAATTGAGTATATCAATGAATTAGAAATATAGACTCAAATTTAACCCAGATTTTTCAGTTGACTTTCTATTACGAGCCAAAATTTCTTCAAAATCATGCACTTACTCATATTTTTAACCTCAAGTTGAAAATTCTAACTTTCTCAACTTGCCCTTACGGGTTCCATCACTTTTCTTACTGTCGTAAGAAATTTTGCTAACGCAAAAATCGTTCAGTCATCCGTGAGCACTTGATTTTATTGAACTTTTGACTCTCACTACTAAACTTAACTGAAAAATCTGGGTTTAAGTGAAATAATGAATACATAAGCAATGTCAGGAACTATAGTCCGAACCTCCAAATAATTGTGTGACTTAGTTAGTAAAGAGGAAATTCCTAAAATAAATTGTGCTTTAAAGCTCTAAACCTTATACTTTCTTCAATACCTCAAAAAGCTTATCTTCATCGCCTGCCTGATATCTTCTTGTAGTGTAGATTATCTTTCCCTCTTTATCAAAAACAAATAATTGCGGAAGTCCATTTAGTTCACCAGGCATCACAGTACAGAATTCCCGATTGAAGTCAAAGTAAGCAGGGAAGGGCCATTGACTTTCTTTCACACGTGTTTTAAATTGTTCAAACCGGTTTGGAAAGTCCATAGAAATTGCATAGAAATCAAAGTCAGTAGATTTTTTCCATGTATTGAATTTTCCTGATATCGCTGTAAGTTCAGACCTGCATGGTCCGCAAGTAGTCATCCAGAATAATAGCACAGTCGCTTTTCTATTCTTTTTAAATAGTTTACTTGTATTAATTACATCTCCTTCTGTGTTTTGAAGTGAGATATTATAGGGAAATTCTTTCTTTACAGTTTCAGGATTTTGAGTAATTTCAATTTGCTGATTCCCGGTAGTTTGTCCTTGAGTGATAGGAATATCATTTTGATTTTGGAATACCTTAAAAAAAGCAATCAAGAAATATAGTATCATATAGAAAATCATTTCTTAAAGCAAAGATACAGTAGCGGTGAATAATCGGAGTAATAATCAGCGCTTTCGCTCTGATTATATTTAATCCATTAAGATAGGTTTTTTATCATCGCATAGAGGATTTTGGATATTTCCTCAGGGATAGCAGAAAGAGAATGGGAATGAGAAAGAGTAAGAGAAAGACATGCAGAGAGAGTGAATGAGAATAAATAGGAATGAGTGAATACTTACTTGAATTCTCAATCTCGTCCTCACTCTCACTCTGATTTTTTGTCAAGGTTTTTAATCATGGTATAAAGTATTCTGGAAATTTCATCGGCAGCTTTTAAGGCTTCATTGTACCTTTCTGTAGAAATAAAATTTTCATCACCAATTGAATCTAGAATTGCAACACACTCGAAGACAGAACTTCTAGAAATTATAAAAAAGTTGCGTCTATCTTTTGGAGTAAATCTTCCAGACCCTTCCGCGATATTTAAAGGTATACTTAAAGATGCTCGAAATAATTGATCGGCAATTATTTTGTTGAGACTTTTTTCTTTGGAAATACTTTTTAAATGAATGTGAAGTTCCTTAGCTTTTTTATAAACTTCAAGTTTCTGGAAATCAAACATAGAAATAGGAGTTTAACATTAGGGTGAATAGTGTTGAGCGAAATAGAATTAGAAAGAGTAAGAGAGTGAGAATGAAGTAAAAATCAGAATGAGAGTGAATGAATACTTTCTTAAATTTTCATTCAACTCGTCATTTTCATTCTCGTCCTCACTCTTGCTCTGATTTATTGTCAATGTGAAAAGTGTTGAGCGAAATAGAATGAGAAAGAGAGTGAGAATGAAGTAAAAATCCGACTGAGAGTGAGTGAATACTTTCTTAAATTCTCATTCAACTCGTCATTCTCATTCTCGTCCTCACTCTTGCTCTGATTTATTGTCAATGTGAAAAGTGTTGAGCGAAATAGAATGAGAAAGAGAAAGAGAGTGAGAATGAAGTAAAAATCCGACTGAGAGTGAGTGAATACTTTCTTAAATTCTCATTCAACTCGTCATTCTCATTCTCGTCCTCACTCTCACTCTGATTTTTGTACCCGGGGCGGGACTTGAACCCGCACGGACATTACTGCCCACAGGATTTTAAGTCCTGCGTGTCTACCAATTCCACCACCTGGGCATTTTTAATATTAAATAATAAATATTAAAAAATAATTTAAGGTAGATTTTTTATCAAAGTAATGAGGCTTATTCTTTTTTATTAATTTTGCCTCTTGCTTTGCCAAAAATTTTGATTAACTCTTCTGACTGATTTAGATAAAAAGTTATTTTTTCTGTATGTGGAGGATATAGTTCCTTCATCAATTCAAGCCAGTACCTAGTTTCATCTACTTCTTCTATAACAATACAGATTTTAGAATACCATTCTTGTTGTGATCTACTAACGCAAGAAGCTCTAAAATTTGCTGAAATTGAAGATGAACTTCTAATCAGTTGTCTTTTAATTATACTACTTTCCTGACTTTCAGGAATAAGTCTTAGAAACTTTATCAAATCTAGGGTAAATTCGAAAGATTTCTTTTTTAAATCGTCATTAAACATAGGTATAATTTTATGTTACTAAAATTATTTTATCATATAATTCTTTAATTATATGAAACTCATAGAACTTGAACATTGAATTCAAGCGATTTACTTTTAACTATTTAACATTTACTATTAAATATTTGAGCGGGAGACGAGACTCGAACCCGCGACCCCGACCTTGGCAAGGTCGTGCTCTACCAACTGAGCTACTCCCGCATACATATTTTTTAAACTACAAGAATCTTCATTCAAGTATTGCTCGAAAATCCAAATTTCGAACGCCTCCGGAGGCAAATAAATAGTCCTGACTATAAGGTAAGTATCTTTTAGTTATAATCATTATTCCAAGCTGCATTCTGACATAAGATTTCTCGTAAAATGTCTTTGCTCTTTTTTCCGATTTCTTGCTAAAAATTCCTAATATTCAAGATTTTACAACTTTTATTTGTCTGGACTCGTTAGTCTAGGCAGTTTTGTAAATTTGGATCGCAAAGATAAGCTTAGGATTAATTAAAAGCCTAATTTTAAGGTAAAATTTAATTGAAAGTTATATATTATAGATTATTTTAATACGTTATATTTGTCTTTTCAATGAGTAAGCATGGAAAAATTCTGGTGGCAATGAGTGGTGGTATCGATAGTACTGTCGCTGCAGCTATGCTTCATGAGCAGGGCTACCAGGTAATTGGGCTTACTATGAAGACCTGGGATTATGCCTCTTCCGGCGGTTCCAAGAAGGAGACCGGATGCTGCTCGCTGGATTCCCTTCAGGATGCCCGAAGAGTTGCGGTTGATATGGGTTTTCATCATTTTATTCTGGACATTCGGGAAGAATTCGGGGATGCGGTTATAGATAATTTTGTTGAAGAGTATATAGCCGGTAGAACTCCCAATCCCTGCGTATTATGCAATACTCATATAAAATGGAATGCATTGCTAAAACGCGCCGATGGCCTTGACTGCGAATTCATAGCCACAGGTCATTATGCCCGAATTAACTCTCTTAATAATAGGTACTATATTTCAAAAGCAAAAGACCTTGTTAAAGATCAGTCCTATGTATTGTGGGGTCTGGAACAACAAGCACTTCAGCGATCAAGATTTCCATTGGCCGAATATCTAAAATCGGAAGTTCGGCAATTGGCCAAGGACATGGGCTATGATAATCTTGCAAAAAAAGCCGAGAGCTATGAAATATGTTTTGTTCCGGACAATGATTATCGGGGATTTTTGAAAAGAAGAGTTGAAGGCCTTGAAGAAAAAGTGGAAGGCGGTTTTTTTGTTGACAAAAATAGCAACTTATTAGGACAGCATAATGGCTATCCTTTTTATACCGTTGGCCAAAGAAAAGGTCTGGGTATTGCTTTTGGCAAACCAATGTTTGTTACTGATATTTATCCGGATTCTAATATTGTTGTACTTGGAGAAGAAGAAGATCTTCAAAGATCTAATATGATCGTAAGCAAACTGAATTGGTTAAAATTTACCCAAGTTGACCCGACAACGGAGTACGTAACAAAAATACGATATAAAGATATAGGTCATATATCAACAATAAGCGTTGATGAAGATCAATTAAATATTCAATTTTTATCTTCTGTCAAAGGTATAGCACCTGGTCAATCGGCAGTCGTTTATGATGGAGATGATCTGGTCTGTGGAGGAATAATTAGAAACTCAATACTCAATTCAAAACTAAATTTAGAAAAACAATTTTCAATTCATTGAGTATATTATGAAAAGCTTAATAAACATAGAACAGTATAAATTTTTACTCTTAATCTCGTCTCTGTGGATTTTTTCATGTGGAAATGAAGATGGCGCTTTAAATGAATTTCAATTGGGTTATCATTATATTCCTCTTGCAATAGGCCAAAATATTGTATACCAAACAGACAGTATTTATTATCAAAAGTCTAATAATGTATTCAGAGATACATCGCGTTCATTTATTCGGGAATTTGTCTCAGACACTTTCCGGAATGCAGTTGGAGATCTGGTTTTTAATGTCGAAATTTATTATAGAAAAAATGAAGCACAAGAATGGGATTTAATAGATAACAGTTTTGTAACGAAAACAAAAACCAATGTTATACGACAGGACAATGGTCTTAATTATGTAAAAATGATTTTTCCGGTATTAAAGAATAAAAGCTGGAATGGTAATATTCAACTGGATCAAAACAACGAATTGAAAATCAATGGAGAATTCTTTAAACCTTTTAAATATTGGAACGGAAATTCGTATTACTATAGAGAAATATCGGATAATCTTTTAATTGGTAATATTACTTATAATAAAGTAGTAACTGTTGAAGAATCTGATTACGAAGATGATTTAAATCGTATACTCTCAATCTCTAGATATGCACAAGATGTAGGTTTGGTCTATCGGGAACTTTGGATATTAACGACTGAGAATTTTGATTTATCATTACCCTGGGAGGAACGTGCTCACTATGGTGTTATTCTCAAACAAACACGCATACAGTAAGCTTTGATCGAATTTTTACATATCGGAAAGATCTTCAAGACACATGGAATAAAAGGTGAGGTCGAAGTAGAAATTGACGAAGTTTTTGAAGATTGGTTGCTTAAAGAAAAAGTATTTTTCCTGCAGATTGAAGGGAATTTTGTTCCGTTTTGGATCGAAAGCTATCGCAGTGATGCAAGACTATTTATTAAAATAGAGGAAATAAATTCTCCCGAACAAGCAAAAATTATAACACATAAAGAAATTCTACTTGACAAATCAAGAATTCCAAAATCCTTGATGAAAAATTTCCAGGATGAACTAACGAATAATTCCTTTGAATCTTTTACCATTCATGATATTGCTTCTAATACGACTGCAATTATAGAGAAAGTAATAGAATATCCTTCACAACTTATGCTTGAATTGTCTTTGAATGATAAAACGCTAATGGTACCATTGCACAAAGATTTTATTCAGAATATTGACGAAGCTAAAAAAATTATAACAGTAAAATTTCCGGAAGGGATATTTGAAATTTAATCCCAACTAACGACTCGCGACTCAAGACTCGCGACTTTTTAGTTGCGACTAATTTACCCCCCAATTGTTAGCCATTCAATTTCTAATTCATCTATTCTGGTTTCAACAATTTTTAATCTCTGGCTATTGTCATTGTATTTAGGGTCATTGTATTGAGCTTCTGTGAAATACTCCATCAAACTCTTCTTCTCTTTATTTAATTTTTCCAGTTCTCGCTCGATTTTTTGAATTTCTTTTTTTTGAGCTTGTGTATTGAGGCGTTGCTGATTGGATTGAGTTGTAGAAGGATTTTCCTGTACGATTTGCGATTGTGCAGAATATTTTTCTTTTTCAAGGAAAGATCTATAATCAGAATAATTGCCGGGATAATCCCTGATCCCTCCATTCTCATCAATAACAAAAACATGGTTGACGAGTCTGTCCATAAAAAATCGATCATGACTTACGATGAGAATAATTCCTTCAAAGTCCATCAGAAAATTCTCTAACACATTGAGCGTTATCAGATCCAAATCATTCGTCGGCTCATCCAGAATAATGAAATTGGGGTTACGTATAAGTACAGTCAATAAATATAATCTTCTTCTTTCGCCGCCACTAAGTTGAGATACATAAACCTGTTGTTGTGGCCTTGGAAATAAAAATCTTTCCAGCAATGCTTCGGCCGAAAGCTTTTTACTTTTTTTAAGAGGTATGTAATCTGCAATGGATCTAATCACATCAATAACTCTCTTATCTTCTTCAAGTATCAATCCATCTTGCTCATAATATCCAAACTTTACTGTGTCTCCAACAACCACTTTTCCCTGATCGGGTCTTAACTGACCGGTAAATATTTTAAGCATTGTGGATTTCCCTGAACCATTGGGACCGATAAGCCCGACTCTATCTTTTAATTTAAACTTGTAAGTAAAATTATCTACTATTTTTTTGTTTTGAAATGATTTAGAAATATGATGCAACTCAAGAATTTTTGTTCCCAGTCGTTCCATTTCAATATCAATTTCTAAGTCGGTTAATTCTTTTGGACCTACTAATGATTCTTTGAGATTATAATATTTATCAACCCGAGATTTGGCTTTGGTAGTTCTTGCTTTGGGCATTCTTCTAACCCATTCTAATTCTTTTCGAAGTAATTTGGTCGTTTTATCTTTGGTCGTTGCTTCGTTCTGGATGCGTAGTTCTTTCTTTTCAAGATACTCTTCGTAATCTCCTTGATATTTTATAAGATTGCCATGATCTAATTCAATAATCTGATTACAAACATTATTTAAGAAATAACGATCGTGGGTTACCATTAGAAGTGTAACAGAATTTTGTAACAGGTATTTTTCCAACCATTCTATCATTTCTAAATCGAGATGATTGGTAGGCTCATCAAGGATTAAGAAATCAGGCTTTCCACATAAAACTTTTACCAAAGCAAGTCTCTTCTTCTGACCACCACTTAATTTATCTGTTGTAAAATCAAAATCCGGCAATTTGAATTTGCCCATGAGTTCTCTGACATAATTGTCCATGTCCCATGCTTTATATTCATCCATAAGATGAAGCGCATTCTGAACTACAAGATCGTCATGAGACTTCTGTGAAAGATAAAATGCTTTTAAGGGCTCCAGCCAACTATCCTGACCTTGAAGAATTGTTTCAAGTACAGTATGACCGGCAATGACTTCTGGATCTTGTGGAAGGTAAGCAATTTTTATATCTTGATTCATCCAAAATTGTGAAGTATCTCCCTCAGGTTTTTCAATTCCTGCAATAATTCGAAGCATGGATGTTTTTCCACTGCCATTTCGTGCAATGATTGCGATCTTATCTCCTTGATTAACTTTCAGATCGATGTGATCTAAAAGGACTTTCTCTCCATACGAAAGACTGACATTTTCAAGAGTTAGATAGTTCATTTTTTAGTTAATAGTAAATGGTTGTTTGATAAAGCTATAAAATTTGACGAAAGCTATAAAAGCTATAAATTGTATTGTTTAATAGTTTAAAGATGTAATAAATATAATAATGAAAGGAAATTATATAAAAGGATAAGTAAAAAAGTTATATTCAATTTTCAATTTCGAGTGTAACCTAGAAGTCAAGATAGTTAAATTATAATTATAGCTATAGAGCATTAGAGCTTTACCATAAAGTTTTTTTACGGATATCTTCAATGAAATCATACAGTTGAATCAAGCCCAGGGTTCCTCCCTGACTATAGTCCACAATTTTATATTCTGTACCATCTTGCTTGGCAATATAAATACTAAATACCTGATCCGCTTGTGAATCACCATATCGCTTTTCGTTTTTAGAAAATCTTAAGTAGTTAATCAGATTGTTTAAAACTCTAAATTTATCTTCTTCACAGGTTGCTTTATAAATTCCTTTCTCCAATTCAGTGTTTTTGATATTTTGAAGGATCATATTTCCTGCACTGTCAATTTTTAACTTAAAGTCTGCGCAACCACCAAATTGACAATATCCATGAATCTGAATAAACTTTAAAGGAGACTTATTCGGTTTAGGATTAAATTCAACCAATCGATCAACCTTATAAACCAAAGTATCTTTTCTTAAGAAACCCATTCCGTACCAGGTATTGTAATTTTTTGGAAAAAAAACTTCTTCTCCTTTAACCATTTTGGAAGTTCTTTTTGTCATGAATTGCTTATAAATAATCAAAGGCCCATCTTTGGTTTCTTCGATGACCGGAAAATTTAAATCACCTTCCACAAAAATAGGTCTGATCTCATTCAATTGAAACTTATCGGCTTCTTCAGTTGACATTATTAAGTAAGCCTGATTTTCTTTTCTTTTATAACCCTGTACAAATAAATCTGTTAATCCATCGTCGTTAAAATCACCAACAAACCAGGGTGAATATTCAATAGAATCCAGATACAACTGATTATCTTCGTTTTTTCCTTTAATTCCCAATTCCAGATTTTTTAATTCTGAAAAATGTTTTTCAATAAAAACTGTAACTTCTTTATCAATTGTAAAGTCATCAAAGGTTTGAGAACAAAGTAGAAAAGGAATAAATAATAAAACCGTGAATTTCATGTACATCTTATATATTATTATCGAACTAAGGTAAATATTCCGGAGTAACTATGCGGCATACCATAAATATCAAATACTTCGATTGAAATCATATAGGAATCTGCCGGTGCAGGAGTATTTTTAATTTCACCATTCCATTCTTCATTGAAACTGGATGAATTAAATACCTTCTCTCCCCATCTGTTGAAAATACTCCAGTTTATATTTTTGATTCTTGATTTTGACAAATCACTTAATACAAGGCCATATAATTTATTGTCAGCTTGTTCGTCTGAAGGAATAAATACATTGGGAAATTTAATTTCCGGAGGGCAAGCAACAGGCATTGGAGCAAATAGTGTTGTATCAACTTCTTTGCAATAGGAAATAATTACATATTTGGAAGGATAGGATTGCTTGTTTTTATCGTATACAATTGTATTCGTCCTCTCAGTTGTGTTGTCTTCTTTCCATAAATATTTGACAAAAGGATTCTGAAGACTCAGTGGATCATTTGCAGATACAGAAATATTAAAAGTTGTATCAATATTTCCATTACAATACACTAAGGGAAATGTATCAATTACAAAATCAAAATATTTACACACTCTTTTTAACGATATTGTAAATGTATCAAGACTAATTGAAGAATTTGTTCTTGGCAAAGGGAATGGAATAAATTTTAGATTATTAAAAGTATCCAATTTGAAAGAGTCTAAAATATTATTATTAGGAATACGTAAATTGAAGCAATTGGTAAAAAGTCCTTTTCGGTTTAGCTTGGAACTAAAAAAACGCAACGTATCGGAATACGCTCCGGATTGAACGAAATTATTTTCCAGAGGAAGATAATCATTATCATGAGTAAGGATAGTGTAGCTTTCGCGGGTTCTAAAGGCGTTTGTATGTATATAATTATTTTGATTAAAAAGCGAAGTTGCAAAAAAAGTATTGGAGCTGCCAATTGAAATAAGATGAGACACAGCGTAATTGTTGTCAACACTTTCAATTTGATTGAAATAATAAACAAGTTTGGGAGTCAATAAAGGAGAGTATCGAATCAGATTTTTTGAGAAAGAGATTTTTTTATCTTTGGTATCAAAATGCAATAAGCATAAAGTTGGATCATTCGAAATTTTAGAGTAGTTGCCGATTAAAGAAACATTATTGTTATTCGAAATTGCAAGATTACCATCAAAATGAGAGTACAAACTGTCTAATTGATAAAGGTATTCAAATTGCAATGTTCTAAACAATTTGCCGATAATTCTATCTCCCAAAGAAACAATATATGATTCATCATCCAAAGGAATCATGTCATGCACCAGTTGATAGTTTTCAAATTTTGTATTGGCCAATACTTGCAGAAAATTATCCATTCTTATAATATGCCCTGTTAATGAATCCGGATGATTGCCGGCGTTGAAAAAAAGTATTTTATCCTTGGCATTGGCAATTAGTTTAGGGTTCTTATAAAGTGAAGTATTCGGCAGATTTATTATTTTGGGATACTGATAATCTCCATTGTAAGGGTAAAAATGCAAGCAAAAGATACCACTGGAATCAGGAGAATTAAAAGTACAGCTTATATAAATGGAATCAGAATTATTTAAGGTCTGTCGATTAATATGTAAATCTGAAAGTAGAAATCGGTAAACTTTAAAAACTCGATTGTATTGTATTTCTCCACAGTAATTATACTTTGTGCATTGAAGAATTGAATCTCTGGCAATAGAAACATTCAACCAACCACCGTCAGATGTACTTTTGACTTTTACTTCTTTGACACGTGCGCTATCCATCACATCATAGAATTCAAGAGGTTGGCAATTTGTATGCCCACAAATAATGAGTATGATTATAATTGATCCCAGGAAATGATTAATTCTAGATTTCATCTTTTAAAATAATGTTACAAAATTAGTAAATTGATCCTCTTAAGTTGTTAAAGATTCTGTAATTTTGAAGCTTAGTGTAAAGAGAAAATGATTAAATTAAGAATAAAAACATGTATTCAGCTATTCCTGGCAATTTTAGTATCGAATTCGCTTCTTAACGGACAAAATAAATACTCTATAGATTCTTTGAGTCATATTCCTATAGGGGAGTTAACGAGCAGCGTTTGGGGGCTAAATCATAGCTCCGGAAAGGAAATTGCCCTTTTGGGTACGAGAAATGGTTTAAGAATCTATGATCTTACTGATCCAAGGAATCCTACTGAAATAAAATTTATTCCTGGTAATTCTTGCGTATGGCGCGAATTGAAAACGCACAAAGATTTTGTATATGTTGTAACAGAATGTGGAGACGGAGTACTTATTGTTGATTGTCGTGATATAAATAATATTCAGTTTCATTATCAAATTGATTTTGTAAATAGCAATAAGGATACAGCAAGAGCATCAAGTTCACATACAATTTTCATTGATGAAAAAGGATATTTATATTTATCGGGTTCTTCTGCAGGCCAAGGATATGCTTGTCTGAATTTAAATACGGATCCTTTGAATCCTGAACTGGTCTCCGTATATAGCCCGGAATATTTTCATGAAGTCTTCGTTATGCGCGATACAATATACGGTGCATCATTGTACAATGGTGAATTTACCATAATGGATATACGCGACAGAAAAAATCCTGTGTTACTTGCAAGACAAAAAACGGGCTATAACTTTACACACTCTGTTTGGAGAGAAGAGAACCGTGCTGTAATTTATGTTGCTGATGAACGTACCGGTGCTTTTTTAGAATCTTGGGATATAAGTGATGTAACGAAAATTAAATTGCTCGATAAGTATAGACCTAATTATCCGATTGATAATTTGAGCATTCCACATAATTGTTTTTATAAAGACAATTATGTTTTTGTATCATGGTATACGGAAGGAATAAGAATTTTAGATGTTAGCAAACCGGATAATATTGTTGAAGTTGCTTACTATGACACACACCCTCAGGCAAATGTAGGTTTTCATGGTGTGTGGAATGTATATCCATATTTTAATTCAGGAGTCATATTGGCATCTGATATCGAGAACGGTATGTTTGTTTTTTCATTTAATAAAAAGTTGGCAGCATATTTAGAAGGTAAGGTTACTGATAAGTCTACAGGAAGTCCAATTTTTGATGCAAGCATTTCTATAAAAAGTGAATTGGGAAGCACAGTTGAATTAAGCGACTTATTGGGCAATTACAAAACCGGTGCAATTGAAAATGAAACAATAGAAATTCAGGTTTCCAGACCCGGATATTTTTCTGTTCAGGAATCCATTAATTTGTTATCTGCTACAAGTGTTATTACAAAAAATTTTGAACTGGTACCTTTGCCACAGCATGTCGTTAAATTTCATTGTACTAGTATTTCCAACGGAAGCGATGAAGATAAGGTAAGAATAAAAGTCTGGAATAAAGATTTTAGTTATGAAGGTATAACTGATGCATCCGGTAGATTGGAAATTCCAAATATTGCACAGGGAGTTTACATGATTCAATCTTCCAAATGGGGCAAGCGTCATTTTTCGAGAGTAAATCACTTCATTAAAAGTAGCGAGAATATTGCTATGGAACTTTCTGAAGGATATGAAGATCAATTTAATTTTCAGGAAGCTTGGGAAATGTTGCCTGCTGATCAAAAACTGAAATGGAAAATAGGCAACTTTTTAGAATTATTTCCAAAACCTTCTAATTATCCTTCCCAGGATATTTCTAACGACGTTGGAAATCAAGCTTTGTATACAGGAAATTTTGATGACTTTGATTCGAATATCAATGTGTTTGGGCATTCATACTTAAAATCACCTGAAATGAATTTTTCAAGGTATGACAGAATAAATCTGCAATATACAGCCTGGGCTTATGGTGGATGGGAGACAGCTATTAAGGAAACGTATTTAATAATCGGTGATAAGATAATTCCGGTTGAGAATATAATTGAAGATTTAAGTGGCAACTGGAGTCCAACTTCTGAATATGTATTCGATTTAAGTGGAGAAAGATCCAAATGTTATTTTGTGATGCATCTTTGGAATGATCCTGATTCAGCGAAATTAGGAATTACACTAAAAGCCGCATTAGACGGATTTAAAGTAACAGGAGAAATTTTAAATACCAATAAGAATATTGCAGTACAGGAAATTCATGTTTTTCCTATTCCCTTTCATGATAATCTGAATTTTTATAATCCAACAGATGGTCCTATTCATATTGAGCTCATCAATTTATTAGGAAAAAAAGAAGCTACGATTTTCATCAATTCGAATAGCACATTTACGTTTAGTGCGCAAATGTTACATGACAATATTTATTATTACAAAGCTCTTGATCAGAACGGAAAAATTATAAGTACAAATAAATTGCTGAAGCAGTCTCATTGATAGAATTATGTATGATCTAATCGTTATCGGCGGTGGAGCTGCCGGATTTTTTTGTGCAATAAACTATGCAGAAAAAAATAATCATTCAAAGATTCTAATTCTTGAGGCGAGTAATAAAGTTCTTTCAAAAGTAAGAATTTCAGGTGGCGGGCGATGTAATGTTACAAATGCCTGTTCAGAACCCAAAGAGCTTGTTAAGAATTATCCGAGAGGAGAAAAAGAATTGTTAGGACCTTTTACACGATTTAATACTACGGATACAGTTACATGGTTTGAAGATCACGGTGTTCCTCTTAAAACAGAAGAAGATGGAAGAATATTTCCAAAAAGTAATCAGTCAGAGAGCATCATTCATTGTTTACTTCAGCTTTGCAGTCAATATAATATTGAAATACAGGTAAGCACAAGGGTTTCTTCCTTTCATAAAGAAGAAGATGGTAACTGGCGAGTTAACGTATTTAGTAAAGAGTATTTTTCAACTTCAATATTCGTTGCAAGCGGTGGAGATACAAGAATTTGGGATTGCCTTGAGGAATTAGGTCATTCACTAATTTCTCCGGTTCCTTCATTATTTACTTTTAATATTTTGGATAAGCAGCTGAAAGAACTAAGCGGAATTTCTGTCCCTGATGCAACCGTAGATATTATAGGAACTACTCTATCTGAAAAAGGTCCATTATTAATAACACATTGGGGAATGAGTGGTCCGGTAATATTAAGATTAAGTGCATGGGGTGCGCAAAAATTATTTGATGCAGATTATAAGTTTGGTATTCAAATAAGCTGGGTTGACACGACTCCAGACGAAATCAATTCATTTTTAAAGAATCACGGTAATTTTAATTCTAAGAAGTCTGTATATAATCAACCATCTTTCAACATGCCACAGAGGTTATGGAAATATTTATGTGCAAAATCAGGAATTGCAGAAGATAGATACTATCAACAACTAAATGCAACTGAACTTAAATCACTTTCGAATTCTATTGTTTCAGATATTTATAAAGTGGAAGGCAAATCGACATTCAAAGAAGAATTTGTAACAGCAGGAGGAATTGATTTAAAAAATGTAAATTTTAAAACTTTCGAAAGTCGTGTATGTCCGGGATTGTATTTCGCCGGAGAAGTGCTGAATATAGATGGTATTACCGGTGGGTTTAATTTTCAAGCAGCATGGACGGGGGGGTGGATTGCTTCGCAATCAATAGTCGCGAGTCGTGAGTCGTGAGTCGCGAGTTGTCAATTGTCAATGCCTAAATAAGGTTGACCGTTTTCACTCAGCATCGGTAAATGATTTTATGGAATTTAGTTAAAAGTTATCAGGGTTTGAAGCAAGGATGCTTCAAACAACATATGTTAAGAGGATCGTTACTTTAAGCATTCTTGCTTAAAGAATTGGTAAATAATTTTACTTTCATATTTTGGATAAGTAATTGTAAGGTTTGAAGCAAGGATGCTTCAAACAACGGGAGTGACTAATGTGAAGACGAACGATTCAACGTTACTTTAAGCATCCTTGCTTAAAGAATAGGTAAATAAAGTTACTTTCATAATTTGGATAAGTAATAGTAAGGTTTGAAGCAAGGATGCTTCAAACAACATATGTTAAGAGGATCGTTACTTTAAGCATCCTTGCTTAAAGCGCTTATAACTTAAATCAATTCCGAAACAGAAGTTTCTGTTTCAACTTTGTTGTCTTTTAAGGCAGCGAATTACAATATTACAGGCTCTAATATCAAACACTTAATATGAAGTATAGTATACTCATTGCATTCATTTTGGTAAATATATGTCAATTAAATTCTCAGGTATTGGTGCGTCGCTTTCCTGCCAATATTAATCCGCTTGTTGAAAACTTTTCTGGCATTAACTGTACATTTTGTGTTCCAAATGATGAAAAACAACAAATGCTAATTAATGATAACTGCAAGACATCAGTTGTAAATTATCATGCCGGATCCTTCGCAAAGCCAACTAAACCGAGTGAGCCTGATTTAAGAACTCCCCTTGGCGATTTATTACATAATTACTTTGGAATCCAATCATATCCTGTTAGTACTACAAATAGAAATGGGAATTTTACGAATGGTGGATTTGTAAATGATGCTAAAAAAATTGCTAATAAAATTGCAAAAGTAAATGTAGGAATAAAAACGACTTACGACTCGATTTCTCGAAAAATTCGAATCGATGTTGAATTATTTTTTAGTGAAGATGTTGCAGATACAAGTTTATTAAATGTTTATATCAATGAAAATAATTTTAAAGGGTATCAGTTAATGCCAGGTGGAGGGGATAATTTTTCATATATACATAATCATATTTTTAGAAAAAGTCTGACCTCAAATTGGGGAACACTAATCTCAAAGACAAGTAAAGGATCTTTAGTCAGTTTTAATTTTGAGGAAGAGTTGGATAGAGCATACAAAGTTGAAAATATGGAAATTGTTGCGTTTGTAAATATTAAGGATAAGGAAATACTCAATAGTGCAACAGTTTCTGCATTTAATGACAATAATGCTCCAAAGAGTTCGAGGTCAAAATCAGAAAATCATAAACTTGTAATTGCCAACAATGAAACTTTCCAATATTCTTATACAATTCAATCTAATTTAGCTGAGCCAACACAATATAATTTTAATATTACAAACAGTTTCACATCAGCCATGAAATATGTTGTAAGCATTAATAATGTAAGCTTGAATAGTTCGGATAGTATAGTATTTGGTCCCTTGGAATTAAAGGAGATCAAAGTTTCTATTTCACAAGGTGATAGCCCTGGTTATGGAGATATGAAAATTGGTTGCGGTCCTAAGATTAAACCTAAACCCAATGAAAATTGTGATCCTCCGGAAGACCTAAATGAATGCGTAGAAATTAAACTAGGATGTGGAAATACAATAATAATTCCCAATCCTGCTCCATTAACTGATGGAAGAAAGAATCCAATAAATCTTCAAAAACCTATTTATGACGCAATGAATGCTATAAGATGTAAGAATTATTGCGATCTTAAAGCCAGTGAAATGACGAATTTTGATAAGTATCTTGATACCACTTGCCTTTCGCGAGTATTTTATTTAGGGGGCTGGGGAAAACCTGTAATCACTGATTCTTTAGTTGATGTTTTTGAAACATTAATTAAGGCAGGCAAACTTCATTTATTTATTAGTGGACAAGATCTTGCTTTACAAATGGGAGGACCAAGAAATCAAGGTTCTATTTCAACCAATATTACTCGTAATTTTCTTATTGATTATTTACAAGCTAATTTTGTAGATAACGGAGATTCAACAAGAAAGAGAGTTGTTCCGTATTTATCGGATCCTTATTTTGGAATGCTTCCATCAGCAGAATTAGAACCAGTGTACCAAACAGCTACTGCATTAAATTTAATTCCTGATAGAGCAAGTGCGAACTCCTCAATCGGAAATTATTTTCTTCGTTTCAACAATACTACTCCTGCAGGAACTTATGGTAATATAGAAAAATATAAATTTGTTTACATGACTGTTGGTCCTGAAATGTTTGTAAGCGATACAACTTTTCTTAAATCTCTTGTAAGATCTATCCTTAATTACTTTGATGATACTTGTAAAACACGAATATTAAATATAAAAGACATTGGAGATTCAGATAACAATTCAGTAAGTATTATTCCAACTCATGAGTATATTTATC
>JABFRV010000123.1 GCA_013140975.1 Saprospiraceae bacterium | reverse complement strand
ATTCATATATATAAGTGTCTTGAGGCGCCCAATCACCGTTAATTTTACCATCCCAGTGTAGATCATATATATTAAATGGCTGGCTAGATGTACCAGTAACTGTTTTACTAAAAAAAGGAGTTGACATATTCCATCTTCTATAAACTTTTAAAGTTCCCGTTATCCCATTATGTCCATACTTATATAAATTTTCATTATAACCTGAAAGAGGAACTACAGGTCCAAATGTATTGTTAACCGTATCACCAGGATGAAACTCATTTGGCATTCCTATTCTAAATCCATCGTGATAATATAATCCTTTTTTTACAACTATCTTCTTAAACTCAGGGCAATTATTCTGTCCAAGTGAATTAATTGTAACTTCAAAATTATGATTCAATAATATGCTATCCGGTAGGTTATATAATAAATAAATTAACTTATTCGAGTTTTCGGAGTCAGAAGATATAAGAGGAAAATAATCAATACCTGTTTGTAAATCTTTAACTTTTACATTAAAACGAGAACTACTAATTTTAAAGCCAGAATGTAATAATATCTCAAGTCCCCAATTGCAAAAAGTTAAATTCTTTATAGATGCTGAAATAGAATCTAACCCAAAATAAATAATATTAATTGAGTCAGTAGCTGTACATCCATTACTCCCTTCAGCATTTATAATATATACTCTATTAAAAGCATTTGAATCAGTTGCACCTAGAATCTTAGGTTCAGCTACTTTATTATCTTCTATATATTGTGAAGGCTGCCAAGTTATATCACAATTATTGCAATTACTTATAGTACCATTAATTAATATATCCTGATTGTTATCGCATAATAAATAATCTTGATAGTTAAGAATTATTGAAGAATCACATAAGTAATGAATTAAAATATTATTACTTGCTTCAAATCCACAAGAATTAAATAACTTAATTTTAACTTCATAATCATAATTACATTCAGGAGATATGGAATGACTCTGAAGAAAGTCCTTTAAATTAAATGCTTCAAGTCTACCAAATTTGGAGACATTTGGGGTGCATTGATCTGGATTTTGACTATTCTTGCACACTTGAATTTCAAAACGATTATAATTCTTGCTATTTGTAAAGTCGAGTATATCAAGATCCGCCTTACAGTAAGTCTCTTTTATTCTACTTATATTTAGTATAGGCTGATAGTTTTCATCACCAGTACATAAGCCTGCTAGATAAGCATAACCATAATGTTCAGTATATGCACAATCTCTTACTTCAAACATCACACAAACTTCATGACCAATCAGCCCACTAAGATCTTTCGCATAACAATCCCAATCTGAAAAATGTATTCTTGTATTTGGATATGAAATTATTGTTTGTTTAGGGTCACTTGAATCAGCAGTTATTCTGAATGAATCAATAATAGAGTTAGTCGTATTATCAACTAACTTCATAAAGAAATAAGGCTGTTCAGAGCTTAAATGCACAGGCGCGATAGACTCTTGAAAAACTGGTAAAAATTTAAAATGGAAATTGCTATTGCATTCCTTAACTTTGAAACAGAATTGAATTCTCTCCATATAGCCACCTGGTCCAGGTCCTCCAATTCTAGCTACATTCTTATCAGTAATATTGTCAAGAACATTTATGATATTTCCAATTCTATAATCATTATAAGTATAGTCGTTTGTATTTATTACTTTGAATCTCTTGTTTTCTGGAAGATCACGAGGTGCAGGCCAGTAATTATTTAATGTGTCGATTCCATCATACAATAATTGTGGTGGCAGAAGAGTTACTGAGCCATTACTATTAGGTGTACCTCTATTTCTCCAAATGCTTCCATTCCAATTTTTAAAATTCCCGTCCCTAAAATCTCCATTTACACAACAACTATCAGATCTAAGTACTGGAATTAAACTAACTCTTAATGTATCAGGTAGACAGCCTGAATGACCTAAATGCCTACCAACAATACTATAATCTCCTTGACTTAGATTTTCAAAACATTTTATTTGACCATTAATTACATTTGTCCAATTCGCTCCTTTGTCTATTGAAATTTGTTCAAGATTACCATATCTTATACACAGAATACCATCATTACATGTATAGCAGGATGGTTCTGATTTATATGTTATAGTTAATTTTGGTTTACAGCTTGGGTCGGCACAGTCAATAAGATCATCACAATCATTATCTATTCCATCATTACAAATTTCTATTCTTCCTTTTACAATAATCTCATTGATACTAATGATATTATCACTATTGGATTGAATTCTAATATATTGACCGCTTCTATTTATAGAAAAGTAATCTCCAGATTGGGTAGGATAATTTACATGAACTTTTAATACATTTCCGTCATTTAAAAGTTCATAAAATGATTTATCATTCAATGGGTCGTCTGAAGAGAAAATATAGTAATTTTGAAGGAATATACTGTTTGAATTTATAGGAAATATTTGAACCCCATCTATGTCAGCTTTATTAATAAGTGAAAATTGAATATAAGATTGAATTCCTGGGTTTGTCTGATAATTCGATTCATTACTAATAATTCCATCATTTAAATTAGAAAAGACTCCGACATCTCCTGAACTAGAGGTAAATGATCCAAAGCTAATAGAGCTAGATGGATAATTACAAGGTAACCCTA
>JABFRV010000175.1 GCA_013140975.1 Saprospiraceae bacterium | reverse complement strand
CAGTTAACAAGACAAAAGTTGGTCAATTGCCACTTGTTGCGGATATGGATGGAGACTGTATTCCGGAATTCATAGTAAGAAATAATTTTGTTGGTGGAGTGGGAATTCCTGATACATCTAAGATTTTAATTATTGATAGTAGAACAGGCGCACTAAAAAAAGAATTTGAATGCTTATATTATGAAGATGCGGATGTTACATTTGCTGTTGCTGACATAGACAATGATGGTGTCGGTGAAATCATCATTGGTACTTCATATTTTCTATCAACAGCACCAAGTAAATTAGTATGCTATGAATATTCAGGTAGAATTAAATGGATTTCAGATTCTTACTATTATGATATAGTGAGTGATCCTGGAGGACCAAGTCTTGGAATAGCAGATTTTAACCAAGACGGTATAGCAGAAATTTACTCAAATTATCGTATTTTTAATGCACAAACAGGTAAACTACTTGTAGAAGGCACGGGCTTAGATGGTTCTGGATCTGGTTGGGTTCCATTTATCGCACATTCGGTAACTGTAGCAGCTCAATTAGATCAGAATCCTAACGATTTAGAACTTGCTGCTGGATACACAGTTTATAAAGTAATGATAACTAATTCTAGTGGTATAGTTGGGAATTCAATGACGCCAATTAATATTAATGTTGATGGCCAATATCTGGACGGAAAGACAGCAGTTGCGGATATCAATAATGATGGCCACCTTGATGTAGTGGTTGCACATAATGGAAATTTTGCAAGTTCTGTGCTTTATTCTTACACAATCAGTAATAACGTACCAGTACTAATAACTAAAAATTATGTGCCAGGATTTTCTCCTGCAATTGGTATTTCTGTAATATCAGATATTGAAAATAATGATAAGTTAAATTTTGTTTTACTTAGGGATAATATAATATTTAATTTTGAATTTGATGGTACTAATCAATTAAATTTAATATGGTCTAAAGTAATATATGATAGAGGTGCTTATTCTGGCTTAACAACTTTTGATCTTAATAGCGATGGATTTAAAGAAATAATACATAGGGGGGATTCATTACTTTATGTAATTGACTGCAGTTCTGGTAGTCCAATAGTGATTGATTCTGCAAAATGTTTTTCTATCACCTTAAATGAGAACACAGTAGTTGCAGATATAGATAACACGGGGCAATCAAAAATTTGCACTACATGTGGAACTGGAAAGAATGATAATCAATGGGGCAAACTAACCATTTTCGGGTCTCCGGACACACTCCCCGGCTGGGCCCCTGCTCGCGGTATCTGGAATCAATACGCCTACAATCCACTCTTTATCAACGACGATCTCACAGTTCCACAATACCAGAAGAACCAAGCTACTTATAAGAACGGCAAGTACAATAACTTTATGCAGCAGGAATCTCTGCTTGATAGTAATGGGTTTTATAAAGTTGCAGCTGCAAGTTTACTTGGAAATATCACTTGCATTAATTATGATCCATTGAAAGATGAATTTATAATCACTTATAATGTGATTAATAAGAAAGATGCATCACGATCAACAGGTGATCAATGGTATGTAACTTTTTATAATGACAATCCAGAGAATGGAGGAGTGGTTATTGATTCTATCCTAATGACCAAAGATCTTAAACCAGGAGATACCTTGCATGATCTAGTCTTCAACATCAAACGATCAGGAATCAAGCAATTGTTCCTGGTGCTGAATACGAGTAGATCAGTAGGAGGAATATTTGTGGATAAAGACTTTAAAGTGTTGGAATGTGATTATACGGATAATATATCTCAGTGGATTGACTTTCCAATAGTGACCGAGATTAAAGATGTATTCTGTGAGTCGCAGGGCTATAAGTATAAAGATTCTACTTACACTAAGACTGGTAAGTATTATTACATTGTAAGGAATGCATTAGGTTGTGATCAAGAAGTCACAATTCTGGATCTTGAAGCAAGAAATTCTGTATTGCAAGATCTGTATTATTCATCTTGCGATTCAATTAGAGTAATAGATACTATATTCTATAATTCTGGAAGCAAGACTTATCTATACAATACTTCGTATGGATGCGATAGTACCATCATTGCACATGTTGAGATTAGAAATTCTAATGTTAAGAATACCTCAGCCACTGCTTGTGATAGCATCCTTTGGAATGGAAGAACCTTAAATCAATCTGGAAAGTATAATTTTCAATCTCGTAATGTTAATGGTTGCGATAGCACAACAACATTAGATCTTACCATCAATAATTCCAAGATCGTCGATCAATATAAATCTACTTGTAATTCTTATGCATGGAATGGGAATTCATTGACACTATCAGGAGACTACACACATCTATCTAATACAATCAATGGCTGTGATAGTACAACCATTCTTCATCTTACTATCGACACTTTAATACGTCAACAAGAAAAAATCTCCACTTGCAATTCGTACAACTGGAATGGAATTCTAATCACACGAGATGGAATCTATATCGACACATTTCCAAGTACCAAAGGCTGCGATAGCATCGTCATACTTGATCTTACCATTAATCAGCCAAGTCAATCAACAAACAAGATTACTACATGCGACAGCCTTACATGGAATGGTAAAACCTATACACAAAGTGGAACTTATGATTACATGTCGCAGAATTCGAACGCATGTGACAGCATAGCCACACTACAGCTCACCATTAATAAATCAAACAGTTCTTTAACAACTGTCACAAGCTGTGATAGTATTATTTGGAACAATGTAATTTATACCCAAAGCGGAATGTATCAATACAATACTTTGAATTCATCAGGATGTGATAGTGTAGCAACACTCAACTTAAGAGTTAACAAGTCAAGTACTATTGAAGTCCAACAAACATCATGCGATAGTTTTCGTTGGAACAACAAGGCCTATTATCAGTCAGGAAGATATCCATTTCAAACAATAAATAGCAATGGATGTGATAGTATTATAACATTGGATTTAAAGCTTAATGCTTCAAGTACTAAAGATACTTCAGCAACGATATGTGACAGTGTCATTTTTCTAAACAAGACCTTGAAATCAACTGGCAAGTATTCGTTTACAATTCAAAATATACAGGGATGTGATTCTGTGATTAATCTGAATTTGAAGATCAGTTCAGAGTACATCAAGGATAGTATATCGAGGTGCGGATCTTATACCTGGAATGTCAATGGAGAGAAATACGAAAGTTCCGGAATCTATTCAGAAAGATATACCAACCGTTCAGGTTGTGATTCCATTTATCAATTAAATCTGACTGTTCATAAGAATTATGAGATCCTGAATAAAGCAGAAGTTTGCAAAGAATATTATTGGCCTGTTAATAAAGAACTTTATACGCAATCCGGCGAATACATTCTTCCATTAAAGACTGCTCAAGGCTGCGATTCAATTCTCAAATTAAATCTATTGGTTAATCCAGAATATCAAAATGCGGATACTGTTGTTACCACAGATTCCTATACATGGCCCGTTAATCAAAAGACCTATCCAACATCAGGAACGTATAAAGAAATTTACACTACAAAAGAGGGATGTGATTCCATCCATTTATTGCTGCTATCTATCAATAAGGATGTATCCATCTACTATCCGAATGTAATTCAACTAGGAGGATTAAATTCATTTTTTACAATCTTTGTTTACGGTACATCTGCAACAATAAAAACCTTATCCATCTATGATCGCTGGGGAGAGCTCATCTGGCAGAAGCAAAAGTTTCCACCCAACGAACTGCAACAGGGGTGGGATGGAACATTCAAAAATCAGAAAGTAAATCCGGGAGTGTTTGTTTGGCATGCGGAGATTGAATTGAAAGATGGAAGGCTTGTAAATGAAAAAGGAGATCTTACGGTGTTGAGGTAGTAAGGAATTATGAGTTATGAACTATGAGTGATGAATTTCATCGTTATTGTGTATACTTTAAATTTCGAGGATTAGCAGTATATCTTAGTGGATAAGCAATATTCAGTGTTTTCCCTGAATTTTTTAAAATCAGTAATTAAAACAAATTATTATCTTTGTAGAGTTTGTAGCAGTATTTAAGTAATAGGAGGGCTATGATATATAATAAAAAAGAGTAACAATTTGGTAAAAAAATAAATCTAGTTCAAGCAGCCTCTTAACATTTATGTGGGAAAGTATATTTTTACGAAATGGAAAAAGGTAAAACTACTATACTTTTTAGATTCATAAACTTTTTATTTATACTGATATATATAAAACTTACTATCTTTAAGCAGGAATAGTAGATGTTTTGAAACTTAGCCGTCAAGATATTAATATAATCGTTAAGAATAGCAACCTTAACAGCCAACAGATTCAGGATTTAATTAATGATGAAATTAAGCCTGATCAAAATTCCTGGAAGGTTTTTATTTCAAGGGCATTGCTTCTTTTAGGGTTAGCATTTGTTGTTGCTGGAATCTTTTTCTTTTTTGCTTACAACTGGGATGGGTTGCACAAATTTGTGAAGCTTGGAATCATTGCTTCATTAATAGTAGCAAGTACCTTGTTCTCAATAAGATCGAATGTAAATGATCTTGTTAAGAAAATCCTCGTCAGCTTCGCGGCTCTGATGGTAGGAGCTTTTTTTGCAGTCTTCGGACAGATCTATCAGACTGGAGCTTCAGCATATCAATTATTTCTTGCCTGGACCATTCTTATTGTAATTTGGTGTTTTGCAGTAGATTTCGAAATTTTATGGCTAATATTTGTTGCTTTAGTCCATTTAACGTTTGGACTCTATTATGAACAAGCTGTCGATAAAAATGACCCGGTATTGTTTTTTTGCATCCATACAATCATTAGTTCTGTATTTATTATTGTATTTTATAAGTATAAATTTAGTAAGCCGGAATGGTTTTTTAAAATTTTGTTTTTTGTTTTGCTTGGCTTTGTAAGTGTTGGAGCGGCTTTGAGTTTTGGAAGTAATAGTAAGTTTATCATTCCTATCAGCTTGGAATATTTTATTATCTTTTATTTTGTTGGTAGGCATGGAATTGTAAAGAAGGATATTTATTATTTGGCATTACTATTAATTAGTGTGCAAATTGTAGTCAGTTCTTTTCTTCTTAATATTTCTACCGATGTCGGGATGTTCTTTGCAATCTGCATCTTTGTTCTTGCAGCGAGTATTGGAGGTATATATTCAATGAAGAAATTAATTAAATCCTGGAATGAATAATTTGAATTCAATATTATTCGTTCTGACTGAAGTAAAAAATAGAAATTCAGCCACTCAATATGATGAAAACGAGATTATAGCTCAGGTTCAATCTCATGTTACTCATAAATCAACGACTGTATTTAAGATCGTATCAATTGTAGGAGGTCTTTTGTCTGTAGCAGCTTTTTTAAGCATATTGTTTATTTCAAATATCTTTAATTCAGGATTCAGTATGTTAACATTAGGGGTTCTGCTGTATTTTTCTTCTATCTATTTGGGGATAAAGAGTAGTCAATTATATTTGGATTCTTTGTCATTTGGATTATATATGTCTTCAATATTTTTAATAGCGATTGGGTTAAAAGAATTTGATCTTAAGGAAATTCAAATTTCGGTTATTATTTCAATTTTATCTTTGACAACAATAAGCATCGTTAAAGATTATATACTAATCTATATCTCTATACTAATATTTTTTATAAGTCTGACTATAATCATATTTGAATCCGAGATTGAAAATATTTTGCAGCCGGCTCTTGCAATTTTAGTTTGGATAATAGTACTATTGATGAGTAATGAAAGTAAGGTGCTTGCCCGTCGCAATGGATTGAGTCTTCGATTCGGACCTATAGTTTCCGGCCTTACTACTGTCGTTTCTATGGGAATTATATTTGTTCTGCGACTGGGGACAAGAACTGAACCGGATACTCTAATTGCTTTTTCCACGATTGTTATAATCGCAGCTTTTTCGTACTTAATATTTACGGAGTTAGAACAGCGATTTGATAAGTTGGACAAAAACAGACTTATAATGTACACCGTTATTGGAGGTCTTGCTTTAGTGCCAAGTATTTTTTGTTTGTCTATTCCAGCTTCTATTGTTATTTTATTTTTAGGATTTATATTTGGACATCGAATGTTTTTTTTATTAGGAATTCTTCTAACGATTTATTGTATTGGCCAATATTATTACAATTTGGAATTTACCCTATTGACGAAATCAATTTTGATGTTTATTACGGGTCTTTTGTTTCTGATTATTTATTTTGTAGTTAATTATCAAAGAAATGAATCTACCAGTTAAAACGATATTGTTGGTTATCAACCTATTTGTATTTGTTGGATTTGCAGCTTATTCAGTATGGAATAAAGAATCCATTATCACAAAGGGTAAACTTATTTTTTTAGAACTTCAACCCGTTGATCCAAGATCATTGATGCAAGGAGATTATATGGATCTGCGTTATAGGTTATCCAATGTTCTTTCTGATAGTAATATTCCCAAAGAAGGAGTCGCTACCTTGGTTTTAAATGATTCGTCAATTGTTAAATCTATTCATTTTGTCAGCGATTCTTTGCCGCCAATCTCAAATACTATTTTGTTAAAGTATAAGAAGCCTTCATATCAAGTTAACCTTGGGGCAGAATCTTATTTTTTCAAGGAAGGTACTGCCGCGAATTATGATAGTGCTCGATATGGTGGCCTTCGTGTTGATGAATCAGGAAATTCTGTTTTAATTGGATTGTATAATAGTAAGCTGCAACAATTATAGTATTCTTTATTCATATTTTTGAGTTATATTTGCCATTCAATAAATTTTTATGAAACAAATTTTTAGTACTTTAATAATTATGGGTCTTTTGCTGGTGCTTTCTTATTCCTGCAATAAAGATGAAGAAGCAACCGGAACAGATAAAGAATTATTAAATTTAGTGGAAGAAAAAATACAATGGGTTTACTTTAAAAATTCAACCAATTATCTAACTAAAAGTGTTGGATCAGGGCATAATTTTTCCTTACTGAAAACGAGATACAATGCGCTTGCTGCAAGTCAGCTGGATGCAAATGGTAAAATCATTAGCAATGCAAAATTTCCTGAAGGTTCGCTGATTGTTAAAGATTTAACCAATACCACTCATCACGTTGAACGATATGCAATTTTATATAAGCAATCTACTCATAAAGATGCGGATGCGAAAGGTTGGGTCTGGGGTTATATTAACACAGATGGGACAGTTGCAACATCTGCATCGGATAAAGGTAGTATTTGCATTGGATGCCACTCGCAGTCAGATAACATTGATTATATGCTAATGAATAAATTCTTTCCTTAGTAATTATTGGGTTCGTTTATTGAAATTTCTTTTTCTAATGATTTATGTAACATTAGATTTTGAAAATTTATTTTTTGAGAGGATATAGTTTAAACAACCGCTTCTATTAATCCTTTTGTATATTCGGATTTAGGAGTCTGGATAATTTGATAAGGAAGTCCCTCTTCGACAATGCTTCCATTTTTTAATACAATGACTCTGTCTGCTATAAAGTTAACGACCGATAAGTCATGTGTAATAAAGAGTAAACTTAGTCCCAGCTTATTCTTAAGTTCAATAAGTAAATTTAATACCTGAGCTTGAATCGATACATCTAAAGCTGAAACAGATTCGTCACAAACGATAAATTTTGGATTCAGACTTAATGCTCGTGCAACGCAAATTCTCTGTCTTTGTCCACCACTGAATTGATGTGGATATCTTTCAAGATGTTCCGCTTGCAATCCAACCAATTCTAGCAGTTCGATCGCTCGTTCTTTTCGATCTTTTGAATTTTTGTACATGTTATGAACGAGCATAGGTTCAGTTAGGGATGATAAAATGCTTTTTCTGGGATTAAGCGAAGAATATGGATCTTGAAAAATTATTTGTATCTCCTTGCGCAATGGACGCCAATTGGTTTTTGATAATGTCGTAAGATCAATATTATTATAGAATATATTTCCGGATTTTATTTCAGTCAAACCAACAATCGCTTTCCCCAAGCTTGATTTTCCACTTCCGGATTCTCCAACCAAACCAAGGACTTCGGATGGATAAATGGAAAAGCTCACATTATTTACAGCTGTTAAAATTGAAGAAGGCCTGCCTAGCCAATTTTTTGCTGTCACATATTCTATCGATAGATTTTTAACTTCCAGAAGTTTATTGGATTGAGATAGTATCTCGTTTTTTCTAAGTTGTTCAGTGGAATTTATAATATTCGTATCATCTTTCCAGGATGAATACGATTCATTCAACTCAAAGTCTTGTACTGTAGGTAATTTTCTTAATTTAGTATGTAATGAAGGTCTTGAGTATAATAAACCTTTAGTGTAGACATTCTTAGGATTACTAAATATTTCCTTGGTTGTTCCTTCCTCGAGTTTTTTACCATTTCTTAATACGATAACTTTATCACATAAATATTGTATAACTCCTAGATCGTGCGAAATAAAAATTATACTCAGGTTGAATTCTTTTTTTAATTCCAAGAGTAGATCTAGAATTTTTTTCTGAATGCTTACATCCAATGCAGTAGTAGGTTCGTCTGCAATAACAATCTTTGGATTACAACATAAGGCAAGGGCAATAAGAACGCGTTGTAATTGGCCACCACTTAACTGATGGGGATACGATTTATAGATACGATCGGGTTCGGAGATTCCAACTTTGCTAAGCCAATAACATACCTTTTCTTTTACGTCAGCTTTGGTACAAAGCTTGTGTGTTAAAAGAGCTTCAGCAACTTGATAGCCGCAGGTTAAAAGAGGATTAAGTGCTGACAGAGGCTCCTGAAAAATTATGGAAATAATTCGACCTCTAAAATGCCTTATTTCCTCTTCCTTAAGCTCAAGCAGATTAACGAGGTTTCCATTATGCCTGTAGCGAATTTTTCCATTATGGTATTTGGCATTTGAAGCCAATAAGCGTGTAATGCTCATAGCCGTGACGCTCTTGCCAGAGCCTGATTCACCTACCAGACCGAGAATCTCTGCCTCTTGAAGGTCCAGATTCAATCCTGAGACAGCCTCATGGACGGAGTCCTTTTGGCTAAATCCAACACTAAGGTTTTGAATTGATAGTAAATTCACTGCTGCAAATAAAGTTAAAAACATCCAAAACTTTGAATTTTGCACATAATTTTACCGTTTCTTCGTTTATTGCAAATAAAACTCAGTATGTCTAAAGTGTTACGTGTATTGTTAAAGTTTATTGGAATTCTATTGCTATTCATAGTCTTAGCAATGATTCTTATACCCATATTGTATAAAAAAGAGATATTCAATATGGTAAAAGAGAATGCCAATAAGAATATAAATGGGAAGGTCGATTTTAAAGATCTTGACCTGTCATTTTTTAAGTCATTCCCAAGACTGAGCATATCAATCAAGGATCCTGAAATCGTCTCTTATGTTCAGGCAGATACTTCGACCTTGTTAAAGGCAAGTGAAATCAATTTGCATGTTGACGTGCTAAATGTTATATCCAAACAAGAAAGATTGGATATAAAGGGATTTGAATTAATGAACCCTGTGATTGAACTCATTACCTATGCGAATGGTGCTTCAAATGCGGATCTCTCAATGTCGGAATCCAGAGGTAGTTCCTCTGACTCTCCACTTAATTTTAAGCTTTCATCATACAAGATAATAAATGGAATGGTTAGCGTTCGTGATACATCTAGTTTTCTTACATTAGAAAAACTAAATCATAAAGGATCGTTAGATATTCATTCCGGAATTACAGATTTAAGTACTGTGACAGATTTGAAAAACTTAACTTATAATTCTTCCGGAAATGCTATTCTTAAAAATGTCAATCTTGAATCTACTTTAGATGTATCAATTGACGAAAAAAATAAAGTATATACTCTTAAGAAGAATGAAATTCTGCTCAATGCATTGCACTTAATTCTGGAAGGAAAAATTGAGGATAAAAGCCAGAAGGGTTATAATCTCGACTTGCATATAAAGGCACCTGGAAATGAATTTAAGGAATTATTTTCTCTTGTGCCAGGCACATTTACTTCCGATTTCAAATCCATAAAATCTTCCGGAACATTTTCATTGGACGCAGTGATTAAAGGAATTTATAATTCCAAACCCGAAATTTATCCTGATTGGAATATTCAGTTAAAAGCAAAGGATGGAAGCATCCAATATCAGAATATGCCTGTTGTATTGGATAGAGTCAATTTGGATCTCACTTCAACGAATAGCACAGCGGATTTAAAAAATATGAATCTGAAAATAAATCCATTCTCTTTGTTTATAAATAACAATCCTATAAATGGAAACTTGTTGATTGACAATCTTAAGGATAACCCACACATTATTTCCGCAATAAAAGGAGTCATAAATTTGGATGATTTTAAAAAATTTATTCCTCTTGAACAGGGTAGTGAATTGAGTGGAATCATTGATATGAATCTGAATACTAATTTCTACCAGAGCCAGGTTCAGCAATCCAAATTTGAAGAAATTATATTAGATGGTACGACTAAGATTTCCAATTTGCAATATAAAACAGCAGACCTTCCAATGGTTAAGATTAACACAGCTGATATTCAATTTACACCTAAATCTTGTAATATTAATTCTCTTCTAATGAATATTGGTAGAAGTGATCTTCAGGCAAGCGGAAATATAGTTAATCCACTGGCTATTGTTAATGAAGGAGCCAGGTATTCTGGAAATGTTGTAATAAAGGGACAGTTATTTGATGCGAATGAATTTTTAACAGAAAACGGAAATGAAGAAAGCGCAGTTGAACCGAGTTCAGTTCCGTCAATGATTTCAAGAGCTGATTTAAATTTTGATGTCCAATATAATAAGCTTATTTATGATACTTATAAGATAATGAATGCATCAACCAAAGGTTCATTAAGAAACTCAGTTATCACATTAGATCCGTTAAGAATGAATGTTAATTCAAGTGATATTTCTGGAAAGCTTGTATTGGATAATATGATGGATTTTATGTACAACAATAAGACACTTTCAGGTAACATGAATTTGACATCACCATTATTTGATGCCAATAAATTTATGCAGTCGGATGTTACAACTGCATCAACGACAACGCAGCCTACAGAGCCATTTTTAGTTCCGGAAGGAATGGATCTTGATGTCGTTTTTTCAACACCCACGTTATTATACGATAAACTGGATTTAAAAAACTTTAATGCGATAATAAAAGTAATCGAAGATGAATTGCAATTTAAAGAGATTACTACAACTTCAATGGGTGGTACTATGGCTTTGAGTGGGATTTATAATTCTGCGAATCCTCAAAAACCAGTTTTTGATTTAAAGTATGACATGAAAAAACTTCAGTTTGCCAAAATATTTCAAGATCTAAGTACATTCAGACTTATAGCTCCAATAGCAAAATTCATGGAAGGTCAGTTTAATTCATCATTTGTTTTCTCAGGATCATTGGGAAAGGATATGAGTCCTGATTTGAACTCGCTTAATGTCGGCGGTATTTTTGAAACTATTGATGCTGCCATAAAAAACTACAAACCGCTTGAAGCAATTGCAACAAAGCTTAATGTGAAAGAATTAAAAAACCTGGCAATTAAGAATACAAAAAACTGGTTTCAAGTAGAAAATGGTCAGGTAAATGTCAAAGATTTAAATTACAAACTTCAGGACATTGATCTCGCAATTAATGGTAATTCCAAATTGCAGGGCCCTATGGATTTTGCATTCAAATTTAGAATTCCAAGAAATAAATTAAACCAAAATGTAGTTGGACAGACAGCCGAAACGGGTTTGAATTTTCTAAAAAATCTGGGTAGTAAAGTTGGAGTAAATATTGAACAAGGTTCGCATGTAAACGTATTGGTAAGTTTAAAGGGTAAATTGCTTGACCCTGATATTACATTTAAGTTATTGGGATCCGATGGACAAGCTATAGAAGAAACCGGAAAAGATATCGCAAATCAAGTCATTGACAAAGCAAAGGATAGTCTTAGAAAACGCGCGGAACAAGAAGTTGACAAAGCCAAAGAAAAGGCTATGAAAGAAGCACAAAGAATAGAAGACAGTCTTCACGCAATAGCAAGCAAAAAAGTAGAAGAAGAAAAAGAAAAGCTGATTAAAAAAGCCGAAGAGGAAGCGAAAAAACATATCGATTCTAGCTTGGTCAACAAAGGCAAAGAAATTCTCAAAGACAAAGTAGGTAAAGGAACAGATCAAATACTTAAAGATTCAACTGTCGATAAGATTAAAGACAAGATGAAGGATTGGAATCCTTTTAAGAAAAAATAAAAGAATTGAGAATTGAAAATTGAAAATTGAAAATTGAGAATTGAGAATTGAAAATTGAAAAATGTACAAACTCGAATTCAATATTAAATAATAAATATTAAAAATCAAAATAGTACGAAATCGGCTTATGATTTTCCTGAATTCACAATTTACTTTTAAACAAACATTCTGAATAAAATATAAAGTCCGCCACTTAAAAGAATTGTTGCAGGTAATGTAAGTAACCATGCAAGGACGATATTTTTGACAGTTCCTGCTTGAAGATTTTTTATTCCTTTTGTTGCGACCATTGCTCCGGCTACACCTGATGATAAAACGTGTGTAGTAGAAACGGGTAAGCCTAGTCCGGATGCAAGACCAATTGTTGATGATGCGATGAGTTCAGCTGTTGCCCCTTCCGCATAAGTCATGTGTCGCTTACCGATCTTTTCACCAATGGTTACGACAATTCTTTTCCAGCCAATCATGGTTCCAATTCCTAGTGATAGTGAAATTGCAAGTATTGTCCAGAAAGGAATATAAGTCGTCTTGCCTTTTAGTTCGGTTACAGCTGATTTCATGAGTGCTAGGTCTTTTTTGTCAGCAAACACATTCGGTTCTTTAGCTAGGATATCAATATCTTTCGCTATTAAACCAAGTTGTTTTCTAACTTTCATAACATCCTTCACTTTATTGCGATCTAGATTTTCCAATAGATTTGCAAAATTTCCAACACTTATTGCTTTGTTGCACATAATCGCTTCAAGTTCATAATTGTCTGCTGAGGCTACTGTGATTCTGTTCTCAACAAGTCGGAGTTTTTGAGCGAGTGCTTTTTGGTCAAAATCAGGAGGAAGTGCAAACTGTGTTGGTGCAAAAGCCAGTAACACGATCATCATAAGACCTATCCCTTTTTGACCATCATTGGATCCATGAAAGAAACTTACCAAAGTACAAGTGCATATTAATACAGCACGTATATAGAATGGTGGATTTTGACCGGGATCAGGTTCTTTAAAAATTAACTTGTCTTCAATAACTCTTTTTAAAATGAACATGAGAATAATGGCCATCGAAAACCCAAATAAAGGAGATATCAGTAATGAATTCCCAATCTTGATGGCTTCATTCCAATTGACACCTACTTTTCCTGCGTTTCCTGGCAAGGCAGCGTAGGCAATTCCGGCGCCTAAAAGTGAGCCAATTAAGGTGTGGGAACTGCTACAAGGGATTCCAAGGTACCAAGTACCAAGATTCCACAGAATTGAGCCTACCAGAACAGCCAGAACCATAGCTATGGCTTCATGGACACTCCGGTTCAGAACTGTCTCTAAAGGCAGAATGGAGGAGATTTTGGTGGCTACAGCCATTCCGAATAACCACGAACTCGCTAAAACGCCGAGGAAATTGACAAATCCAGACCAAATTACGGCATGTACCGGCTTTAAGCTTTTAGTATAAATTACTGTGGCAACTGCATTTGCTGTATCGTGAAACCCATTGACAAATTCAAAAAAACATACCAACAGGATGCATAAAACAAACATTCCTAAGAGTAAACCAGTTAAGCCAACTTCCATTCCAAACATTTCTTTTAATTTTGGCATAAAAGTAGCATTTGAGCCTCATTTATGGATTATTCAATATTACTAAATTGTTAATACTAGGATTCATATGAACAATGAATCTTCTAAAGCTTTGAATTGAGTATGTTTCGAACTATCCGATTTTTGTTTAAGATTATCCTATTATTCTTGCTGGTTTTTTTTAGAAAACATATAACTGTTGATAATCTTTCCTTGCCTGACTTTATTTCACCTTCTTTCCTGAAATCTCTAGTTTATTTCCTAATATTCTGGTTATCGGTCAATATTGTTATCCGAATCATTCAGTTCTTTTACAGAAAGAAGAAAAAGTATGGCGATAAATACTCGGATAATATAATCGTTGGCTTACACAACATTTATTATATTGTTTCCATTACTGGATTAGCGATTACTTTACTTGGATTTGCAGGAATTGAATTAAAAGAATTAGTAACCGCCTTATCAATTTTAGCAGCCTCAATTGCTATAATTACAAAAGAAATTGCATTGGATATAATCTGTGGAATGCAATTGTCTTTCTCTAAAGATCTGGCAATAGGGGATTATGTTAAAATTGGAGAACAAAAAGGAAAGGTTTTGGATATTAATATCACTAAAATTATTTTACAGAATGAGAATGATGATATCATTTACTTGCCAAATTCTAAAGCTTATTACTCTGAATTAATAAATTACACCCAAAAAGAACTTAGAAAATATAATGTTGATTTTTCAGTACCACCTCAACTATCCATTTCGTTAGAGCAATTGAAAAACATTGTTGACCAGGTATTATCTGATTATACGGAATATCTTGATGATGAACAATTCAATTTAAAGATTACGGGAATCAATAAAGACGAAATCCGTTATAAGATACAGTTTAAACTGAATCAAATAAACCCAAAAATGTCCAATGAGATTAAATCCAAGATAATGGATATAATTATTACGAAATTGCATGGGGGAGCATAAGAGACGATGTTCTAAATATAATAGTCCAATACAAATACTAAATTTACAAATTACAATTTCAAAAATTTTGTACGAAGCTTTGCTCCGCTTTGAAGCCTAATAGTAAGAATATAACTGCCTTCCATTAAATCATCTAGATTATACACAAATCTGTTTGATTGATTTTCAAATGTAGGTGTGAGGTGAATTTTTGATCCAATTCTGTTATAAACTTCAATTTCCATTATTTTATCATCCGTATTATTGGAAATATAAATTTTGTCTGAAGTTGGATTAGGATATAATGTAATGAATGTATTTGATGCAAGAGTATAACTTGAAGTTGTTTGACAAGGTAAAAGATTTGGACAATATGTTCGTGCAGGAAGACTGCAATCCAGTACATAAGGATTGACCTTATTCTCCTGATATTTTCCGATCAATTGTGAGCGATGCCACTCTAATGAATCTACAGGATCTGCAAGATGCCATTGACATAAGGTATTTCGCATTGTATCAAAAAATAACTTGTCAGCTTGTATATCATACATAGTAAAAAAGTAGAAAATCGCTCTCGCAACATTGCCCTTATGGTCTTCACGGGGTTCAAAGAAATTACTTATTCCTTCACTGTATTCATTAATTAGGGAAGAAGGCTTAGAGTTTAATTCTTTACTTTGATAAAACCATCGTTTGGTTTTATTATCATCAATTTCTGAGAAAGGATAATTTGATCTGGCTTCATTCACAGCTGCTCGTGATGGAAATAAATGATGCATATCAGATCTTGCATTTCCAAATTCAGATCCTTTGCTTTGTGGAAAAGTATGCTCACAGTTGATTCCGTTGTCTGAGCCTCCTTTAGCAAGATAATCAATTGAATTAGGATAAGCCGGATCCAGATATAACCCATGTCGGGAATAAACACAATATACTGTGTCATTTACATTATAGATCTCTTTATACATTTTTACTCTTGCATCCGTATAATTTAATACAAGATTTGGTTTGAAATTATCAAAAAGTGAATTAATTAGCGTTGTTCCGTTTTGACCCGGAAATAATTCTATTTGTCTATATTGAGAATTTGCATTGTTAAAAAACAACAGTAAATAAAGTAAAAGAAAATATCCTAATTTCACGCAACAAAATTAATTTATTTATCATCTTTACCTTCATTTTTATGAAAAATATTGAGAAATTCATTAGTTATTGTGAATCTAAGCCATTTACCAGCTTTGATACTCCCTTTGGACCTGATGTTTTAGTTTTTCGTGTACATGGAAAGATCTTTGCATTAACAGGACTGGATGAGGTAGAGTTTAAAGTAAATCTTAAATGCGATCCGGAGTATGCTATTGATTTGAGAGAAAAACATATTGAAGTTCAACCCGGATATCACATGAGTAAGAAACATTGGAATACAGTTAAGTTTGATGGTAATTTGAGTGACAAACTTCTTAAAGATTTAGTCGATCATTCTTATCAATTAGTTTACGAAAGCCTTCCAAAAAAGCTTAAGGAACACAAATGATAGATTTCCTTATAGTCGGCTATGGGCAATCCTCTTATTTACTTGCTATAAAATTACTTTCAAGAGGATATAAGGTAAATATTGTTGGAAATTCTAAAGCAGGAGAAGCGAGTCGAATAAGTTCCGGATTAATTAATCCTGTAACAGGAAGGCGATTTGTAAAGACATGGAAATATGATGAACTCATTTCCATTCTAATTCCCTTTTATAAAGAGCTTGAAGAAAGGTACAATACTCAATTCTTATTTGAATATAGCTTATTGCTTCAGCTGGAATCTATCGAACAAGAGAATGACTGGAATCTAAGACTTACTGATCCAGAGTACAATAAGTTTTGTTCCATATATAGCCCAAGGTTGATTAAAGAATTTCTATTGGATGATTCTAAAAGCTATGGTTTAATTGATCCGGTATATCGTGTTGCTGTTTCGGAGTTGATGAGCTGTATAGAACTTGAATTACAAAAACAGCATTGTCTTTTGAATGAAGAATTTATATACAATGAATTAATTGTTGAAAAAGAAGAGCTAATTTACAGAAATTTGAAAGCTAAATTTATTGTATTTTGTGAAGGCGTCTTTGTTCAGAATAATCCTTATTTTTCTTATCTTCCGATTTTTAAATTAAAAGGTGAAAGAACTTTGTTTTCTGGAGCTATGAGTAGTAATAAAATTCTCAGTGCGAAATATTCTATCGTGCCGCAAAATGATAAATATTGGATTGGTTCGAATTACTCTTTGGATGATCTTACAGAGGAGATTACAGAAGTTGAAGGATTGAATCAATCAAACTTTGCTTACCAATATTTAACTCCTGAGTCAAAGAGGCTCAATCAGGAATTTGGATTTCGACCATCGAGTCGTGACAGAAGGCCTATAATAGGTTCTCACCCTAATTTTCACAATATTTACCTTCTTAACGGTTTGGGTACTAAGGCTAGCTCTTTATTGCCATATTGTATTAACCTGCTGGAAAGACATTTTACACAGTCCGAAGATATTCCGGCCGAGTTAAGCCCTAAAAGATTTGTTAAGAAGGGTTATAAATTCAATTAGTTAACAGTGAATATACGTTTAGATCATATAATTAAAGAAGCGAATGAAAATATTAACTTTCCTCATTGCCGGTATTATACTCACATTCTCCATGCGAAATAATATGGACAATAAAGTTCTTAAACCTAGCTATTATCCTGAATATATCGTAGAATGGACAGAAATTCAATTGCTCTTGGATAAAGGCCTTGTCGAAGATGCTCTTAAGAAAATTGAAGGATTGTTTAGTCGTGCTTTAAAAGAAAATAATCACCCACAGATTTATAAGACTCTAATTTATATCGAGAAAATATCTCGTCAAAAAGATGAATTAGGTATTGCAGGTATTATTGTAAGAATGGAATCTAAACTTTCTGCAATCCCTGAACCTTCAAGATCATTATGTTATTCTGTATTAGGATCTCTTTATATCAGTAATTCAACTTCATATTACAATAGAAGAAATAGAACCAATATTCAGGGAGCGGAACAAGATAGTGCAGATATTAATACCTGGAGTCCTGATAAAAAAATTAGAAAAGCAAACGAATATATTCAAAAGTCCATAGAATTTGACGGACTTAAACTGGCTTTAATTGAAGATTACAAGCCAATAATGCTACATGAATTTTCTCTTGATGTATGTCCCACACTTTACGAATTGTTACTTCATCGTGCCGTTGAGCATTACTCGGATAATAGAACGAGTCTTGTAGATTTTGAAAAAGATGTTGCAGATAAGATTCTTTTTTCTGATGCAAAAGATTTTATCAAGCAAGACGTTAATGCGCATCCGGTCCTTGTTCTTTATCAAAAGTGGTTATCTCATGTGATTCATAAAGCAACCGAGAAGCCATTCATTATGGCGAATCTAAATCGACTGAAATATGCTTACAATGTAAATCCTACAGCTTCACGATTAGATCTATATAATGAAGCAATGCATGCATTTTATCAAAATAATAAAAAACTTACCTCGTCCGGTGAAATATTTAAGGTATTGTTATCATTAAAACTAGGATCGACTGATGAAAATAAGAACAAATATATAAAAATAGATTCTTTATGTGATTTTGGTTTGAAGAATTATAAAGATAGCTTATCACAACAATATTATAATGCTATTAAATTAAATATAAGACAGGTTTCGTTGGAATTTACGCAAGAATCAGCTATTCCTTCCGGAGAAAATGCAAAGTATCTTTTGCATTTTCGAAATATGAATCGCATTTATCTTCGTGTATATAAATTGCCATTTAAAGGATTAGAAGATATTATTGATAAAGATGAATTACACACTGAAGCTATCCTCAAGAAATATAAACAAATTAAAAGCTGGGAAGAATCATGGGACAGTCCAAAAGATTTCAGACAGCATTCTATTGAACTTAAGATAGATCCATTGGATGTTGGAAAGTACTATATAGTTGCTTCAGACAAGAAAAATATCGATGAGTCATCAAGGAAATATGGAAATGTATTCATGGTTTCAAATCTTGCCTGTTTTAGTCAAGGCGCTAAAGAATCTTCGCACATTTTTGTAGTTGATAGAAACTCAGGCGAACCCATAAAAGGTGCAAAAGTTTTCTTTTTTAAACAAAAGAATAGAAGATACGATTCTCCACCTGATTTGCAATTGGTGGATACTAAAATTACGAATACCGAAGGTAAAGTAGCTGTTCAGAAATCCCAGGAGTATATTCAGTATTATGTTGCTAAAGGAAAAGATTTTTATTACAATAACTCGGGTGTAAATTATTACGGAAAGGAAGCACATTCTTCTTACATGATTAATCACTTTTTTACAGACAGAAGTTTGTATAGGCCGGGACAGACTGTTTATTTCAAGGTTTTATCGATTACGCATAATAGCAATGGTTCTTTTCCGGTAATTAATAAGAATAAATCCGTTAAAGTCATTTTGCGAAATACCAATTATCAGGAAGTCGGCAAACTCGAAATTAAAACGAATGAATTTGGATCAGCAAGTGGTTCTTTTATTCTTCCTAAATCAGGATTAAATGGAAACTTTCAAATTGAAACACAGCATGGAGGAACAAGTATACAGGTTGATGAATACAAGAGACCAAGTTTTGAAGTAAAGTTTGATTCTGTTAAAGAAACTTATAAACTTGACGAACTCATAAAAATATCTGGTAAGGCAATTTCGTACAATGGAATTCCGGTAGCAGGCGCCACTGTCAAGTTTAGGGTTAAACGAGAGAATTATCAATTTCCATTCTATTATTACAGATGGGCTTTTATTCCTCGTTCTGAAGAAGAATTAATTACTTCCGGAGAAATCGTCACAAATGATTTGGGTGAGTTTTCAATTGAGTTTAATGCGATTCGAAAAAAGGGGAGCGACAATTCTTCTTACACCTTTGCGATTGAATCTGATATTACTGATCTAAACCAGGAGACGCAAAGTGGAACTACTTCAATTTCTCTTTCAGACAAGAAATTGTTTGTAAATTTTAATGCTAAAGAATTTATGAATCTTGAAAAGGATTCTCTGGATATTAAAATTGTAAATATCTCCGGAAATCCGATTTCCTCTAAAGTCAAGCTTGTTATATCATCCTTAAAAACTCCGAATAGAAATCTTAAAGAAAGATTATGGCCTTTGCCTGATATTCAAAAGTTTTCTGAAAAAGATTTTTTAAAATACTTTCCAAATGATGTCTATAGCAACGAAGATAAAATAGAAAATTGGCAAGTCGATAAAAAGTTGTTTGAAAAAGAATTTAAGTCAGTTTCTCATTTGATTCTTAGTAATCAAGATCTTAATTTAAAGTCAGGATCATATAAGATACAAATCATTGCTGAAGATAGCAATAAAAATACAGATACGATTCAAACTTATTCCACAGCAATGGATTCCAAAGCCCAATTGAAGCATTATAAGCCTGCTCACTTCAATGACAATTCAATTGTGGAACCTGGTTCAAATATCAACATTATGCATTTGGGAAATTTTTCTTCGTATAAAGTATTTTGCTTTCTTCAATCATTTAACACTTATAAGTATTCATGGCTTGATGTGAATAAAAGCAATACTTTTAGTTATAAAGTTACTGAGGTAGATAGGGGAGGAATTCAATACGGCGGAATCTGTTTTTTAAAAAATCGTCAATATGAATTTAATTCAAGTATCTCCGTTCCATGGACAAATAAGAATCTGACTATTGAATCAATGAGTTTTAGAGATAAATTATTGCCTGGTCAGGAAGAGAATTGGACATTTAAAATCTCTGACAAGTTAAAATCGAAAGATAAATATGAGCTTCTCGCTTCAATGTATGATATGTCTTTGGATCAAATATTACCACATGGTTTAAACATTAACTTAGATCCACATTATTACGGTGGAGCTGGACTTTATTCAGGATCAGTTGGTGTTGAAAGTTGGCAACCATTTTTTCTTGAGAATTACATATCCTATCCTAGTATTGATATTGTATTTCCTGTATTAAATGTTTGGGAAATAGTTCATTCAAATGATTATGGTGATATGATGGTGTTGGAATCGAGGATGACTGACGCTGCAATGGGCGCTCCTGAGGATGCTAGGGCTTCTTCAACTCCTCCGGTAAAAACACAAGCCAATAAATCAAAAGACGCTTCTTCTAGTAAAGATATAAAACTGGATGCGGAAGTTGAGTCAATAAAAGATTTAAGTAAATCAGAAAATATTCCACCTATACGAAAGAATTTAAACGAAACGGTCTTTTTCTATCCTCACCTCTATACTGATGCAGAAGGGAAGATAAATATTAAGTTTACAATGAATGAAGCCATGACAAAATGGAAGTTGCAGATGATGGCTCATTCTATGGACTTGAAATACGGTACAAAGACTTTGGAAATCGTTACGCAGAAACCAATTCAGATCAAACCATTTTACCCAAGATTTTTTAGACAGAATGATCAGATTCAGTTATCAGCAAGTATAAGTAACTTATCTGAAAATTTACAAAAGGGTATTGCTGAATTGCAAGTATTAGATGCTGCTACTCTGAATGAAATTACCAACGAATTTATTATTAAAGATCAACGGAAGGAGTTTTCTGTTGATAAAGACAAAACAATCGCTGTGCAATGGAGCCTTAAAATTCCGGAGAACGAAACAAGAACATTGTTATTGCGATACTTTGCGAAAGGAGATAACCATACGGATGGTGAAGAAAATATCATTCCGGTAGTAAGTAATAGTAAGTTAATTACAGAAACTCTCCCTCTGCCAATAAAAGGTGGACAGACAAGAACATTTAGTTTTGAATCATTGAAGAAGCTTGGATTAAATGGATCAAGACCACATTCATTTACTTTAGAATTTAGTTCTCATCCGGTCTGGTATGCTATTCAGGTCTTGCCTTTTATAATGGAATATCCGCATGACTGTAGCGAGCAATTGATGTCGAGAGTATATGCAAATTCAATTGGTGTGGATGTAATGAAAAGGTATCCCAAAGTTGCATCAACATTGAAAAGAATTTCAGAAGAAGGAGAGCCCCAATCCAAATTATTGCAGAATCAGGAACTAAAATCCGCTTTAATAGAAGAAACTCCATGGGTTCTTAATGCTGAATCTGAAACAGAACAGATGAAAAGAGTTGCACTTCTAATGGACTTTAATAACATGAATGCAAGTCTTGGATCTTCTGTTCAAAAGCTAGAGCAACGACAAAATTCGGATGGCAGTTTCTCATGGTTTCCCGGTTCATGGCCGGATAGATATATGACTCAACATATAGTTGTTCAGATCGCTCACTTAAAGCGTTTAGGAATAAGTGGAGAACATATGTCAACTCTGCAATCTATAGCTTTAAAAGCAAGAGGATTTTTAGATTATTCTATTAAGAAAGACTATGATGAGCTCGCTAAACGTATTAAAGAAGGAAAAGCGAAATGGGAAGACAATCATTTAGGTTCCACACAACTGCATTATTATTATTGTAAATCGATGTATCCGGATTGGAATTCAGACAAACAAATGCAAGCCATTGATAATTTTTATCTAATGCAAATCGAAAATTATTGGTTGCAGCGTGGAATTTACGATCAAGGAATGTGTGCTATCATTGCTGCGAGAAAAGACAAAGCGAACTTGGCACAATTAATTACCAATTCACTGAAGCAAAGATCTTTATATAACGATGAGCTGGGTCGATATTGGAAAAATTCTTGGTCATATTACTGGTATCAACTTCCGGTTGAAACGCAAGCATTAATGATTGAAGTTTTTTATGAAATAGCTAAGGATAATAACACAGTAGATGAATTAAAGACCTGGTTGATGAAAAATAAACAAACACAACATTGGGGTTCTACGAAATCAACATCAGAAGCAATATTTGCCATTCTTGCATTTGGAGGAAATTACACAGAAGAGTCTAAGTCCGTTGATATTACTTTGGGTGGAAGCAAATTGGATCTTAGCAAGAGTTCAGCTGGAATATCTTATTATAAGAATACCTGGCATAAATCTGATATCAAATCAGATTTTTCAAAACTATCTGTAAGTAATCCAAATAAATCTATAGCTTGGGGAGCAGCGTATTATCAATACTTTCAAAATTTAGATAAGGTTGAAAATTCCACAATGAAAGAACTTATCTTAAATAAAGAACTTTATATACGAACAAATTCCGGCAATAAGGAATTGCTTAAGCCTATAACAGATCTAAGTAAAATAAAAACTGGAGATAAGGTCACCGCAAGAATTATTATTAAATGTGACCGACCTATGGATTATGTTCATCTTAAAGTGATGCGAGCGTCAGGTTTAGAACCTATACAGCAATTGTCTGGTTATCAATATTCCAATGGACTTGGATATTATATGAGTCCAAGGGATCTTGCAACTGACTTTTTTATTTCGTATTTACCCAAAGGAACATTTGTGCTTGAGTATGATCTTAGGGCTTCCTTCAAAGGTGAATTTTCAGATGGAATTACCAGTCTGCAATGTATGTATGCACCGGAGTTTTCAGCACATAGTAAAGGAATCAGATTGAAAATTGAATAGAAAAGAAAACAGAATAAATTATTTATCCATAAATAGAACAAATAGGGCAGTTCGCTGAATCATGTCCTCTTGCAGGACAATACTTTCGACCGAAATAAATCATTTGTAAGTGTAATTTATTCCAACTTGATTCCGGGAATAGTTTCTTTAAATCTTTTTCCGTTTGTGTGACACTTTTTCCATTGGACAATTTCCAACGATGTGCAAGGCGATGAATGTGAGTGTCAACCGGAAAAGCAGGAACATCAAATACCTGACACATAATAACGGAAGCTGTTTTATGACCAACTCCGGGAAGTTCTTCAAGTAATTCTATTTTATCGGGAACACTTCCTTTGTATTTGTCTATAAGAATTTTTGAAAGTCCATGAATGGCTTTAGATTTGGCAGGAGCGAGACCACAGGGCCTAATAATATTTTCAATATCTTCTATGCTAAGCTTAATCATATCGTACGGATTGCCTGCTTTAGCGAATAGCATCGGTGTTGTCTTATTGACTCTTTCATCGGTGCATTGTGCAGACAATAGAACAGCGATTAAAAGGGTATAAGCATCTTTATGATGAAGCGGAATTGGCGTTTCCGGAATATAATGATCTAAAAGATCTCGAATTTTTAAAGCTTTAATTTGTTTTTGAGTCATTGCTATTCTTGCAAAAGTAAGGAGAAGCAGTTGATGTGAAATAAAAAAGGTTCCAAGTTTTTTATTAATTCATCTTAGCTCACTTTCAACAAAAACTTCATCGTGTCAACGCCATCTGCATAATCTGTTAACTCCGGATATTGCGAACTGCCTATACGTTTTGCATGCGGAATTGAAATATCTGATGATGAGGTAATGTCCTGAATTTTATCTTGTTGCTCATTTAGATTTTGAATGAGTTGTGGTATTTCTTTGTATACTTCATAATGAACGCAAGCAATTCTCGAGTTTAAGGAATGTGATTCTACTAAAAGGGTTGATAGAGATTGAAACATTTTGGCTTTATTAAGAATATGAATCGCTAGATTATAATCAAAGTTATTTTTATATTTATTGTTGTTCATTACATATTCAAAATTTTCATCCCAGATTCTAAGTAACTTTTCAAAGTCATAATTTTCAGGAACATAAATTTTGCTTACATTTCTACAGCCTAATCCATAATAAGAAAAAACGTCTTCGCCTAAAGAAATTATTTCGCTATCATCTTCATTGCCGCTTAATACTGCAATAGAATTTCTATGTGTTCTGATTATATTCGGGTATTTTCCAAAATACGATTTAAACTGATTTCCGGATAAATCGGAGCCAGTTGCAATAATTGCATCGACATTCTGAATTCTATCTACGTATTCAATTTTTGAAGAAAACTGATCATCGAGGTCTATTAACAAATTTAATATCCACTGTGGAAGAATAGAATCCTTTTCTGATAATTTTATTTTCACTGTAGCTCCTGTGGCTAAAATGCATAAAACATCATGAAAAAGCACCAATGGAATATTCCCGGCTGCTATTAAGCCAACAGTGTCATACTTTGAATTTAAGTTGTAATTTTGAATCCAGGAATTATACTTGCTTGCATCTAAGTAACTTTTTGTAATAGAATCTAACATTCGATCTATTTCTTTAGATGTAAACCACGAATTATTATGTTCAGCTTTTGCATAAGCCTGTACTTTAGATTCTGTTTGTCGCAGAATTTTGTTTTTCCATTCTAGTATCTGAGATTCGTTCAAATTTTACACTTTATTTTTCAAACTTGATGACTGATTTCATTAGAGGTCTTCCAATTCATTCTCAACTTAAATATTTTAAAATATTAGAGCTTTAGAGCATTCCACGAAGTGGTTCCGACGAAAGTTGGAATGAGCTTTAGAGCTTCAATTATCTTCTTCTTTCTTCGTTTCCATGTATTTTCTCCATTTGTCAACAAGTTCCAAAAAGTCGTTTGGTGGATCAACTTCAAAAAACATTTTTTTATTGGTTGTCGGATGAATAAACCCAAGGCTTCTGGCATGCAAAGCAAATCGTGGTAACATCTTAAAGCAATTTTGTACAAACTGTTTATATTTTGTAAAAATAGTTCCTTTATGAATTCTATCACCATCATATCGTTCATCATTGAAGAGAGGATGTCTAAAATGCTTCATGTGAATGCGAATCTGATGTGTCCTTCCGGTTTCCAGTTTGCATTTCAGAAGACTCGTATAGTAAAACGATTCAATTATCTCATAATGAGTGACTGCGTGTTTTCCCATTTCCGGATCTTCGAAAATAGTCATTCTTTGTCTATTCTTTGGATCGCGCCCTACATTTCCGGTAATAGTCCCGCTGTTTTCAGCAGGAGTTCCCCAGACAAGTGCCCAATATTCTCTTTGAATCGTATGATGATAAAATTGACTGGAGAGATGGGTAGCTGCTAAATCAGATTTAGCGACGAGAAGCAGACCTGACGTTTCTTTATCTATTCTGTGGACCAATCCAAGACGTTCGTTATCCAGTTTCTGAGTACCTTTTTTTAAATAATAGGCTAGAGCGTTAGCCAAAGTTCCTTCATAATTACCTGGCGCAGGGTGTACTACCATGCCGGCCGGCTTGTTTATTACCATGAGATCATCATCCTCATAAATAATGTCTAAAGGTATATCCTGTGGAATAACGTGATCAGGAACTGTTGATTTTGGAAAAACGATTTCAATTTGATCCTTTGGTCGAATTTTGTAATTGGACTTGACCGGACGCCCGTTTACAGTGATTAATTCAGCTATGATAGAATTTTGTATCTTGTTTCTTGATACCTGTGCTAGCTTTTCAGAAAGAAACAAATCAAGCCTTAAAGGGGTTTGTCCATCAGTAATCGTAAATTCCTTCCGGTCAAATTCCGGCTCTTCTTGTAAAAACTCTTGTTCATCAATCATGTAACTATTTTAATTCGGCTTACTTTTGTATAAATTTATATATGCCAAGATCTCACAAAACTAAGAAAGAGTTTGATACTCTATGTGCAGAAAGTACATTTGAAGTCAGAACCAGTCGTTCGCATCAACTTCCCATTTATCCTACAGCAGCCTTTTGTTTTGACAGTCTTGAGGAAGGAATTGAAATATTTAGCAATCAGCCGGGTCATCATGTGTATAGTCGCTATGGTAATCCAACGGTTGAGGCAGTTGCAAAAAAGATAGCATTACTAGAATCTTTTGACTTGAATAAGGAAGCTTATGGTCTTCTTACAAGTTCAGGAATGGCAGCGATTCACTTAGCATTAGATTCAATATTAACGGCCGGTGACGCAATACTTACTCAACCAATCTTGTATGGAGGAACAACAGAATTGTTGAATAAAATATTTAAGAAGAACGGAATAAATATTTTTACGGCAGATCTGAATAACGTAAATAGCTTAGAAAAACTTATTGCAGAGAACAAAAGTATTAAAGCAATATTTATTGAAACACCTGTTAATCCTACCTTGCAATGTATTAACCTTGAGGCGATTTGTAAGTTTGCAAAAAAGAAAAAATTGCAAACAATTATTGACAATACTTTTGCAACACCTTACATAACACAGCCTTTGAAATTTGATGTAGATATTGTGATACATTCAACAACTAAATATTTACATGGGCATGGGGCTTCAACAGGAGGCGCAGTAGTAACTCTCAATAAGAATTTGTTTCATGATAAATTGTGGCCGCAATATAAACTCGTAGGATACAATGCAAGCCCGTTTGAAGCCTGGTTGGTGGATCTTGGAATGAAGACATTGCCATTAAGAATGGAGCAACAATGTAGCAATGCGTACAAGCTAGCATTGTTCTTTCAAAAACACAAGGAAATTCTAAAAGTCAATTACCCGGGATTGAAATCGCATCCTTCTCATAATATTGCAAAAGAACAAATGAAACTATTTGGAGCAATGTTAAGCATAGAGATTAAGGGAAATTTAAATCGAGTGAAAAAAGTATTGAATGCACTGCAATTATGTACAATGGCGCCAACCTTAGGCGAAACAAACACATTGATTTTGCATCCTGCAACTATGTCGCATCTTAAGGTAGCAAAAGATGTAAAACTTGCGCAAGGAATAACCGATAATCTTGTTCGAATTTCTGTTGGTCTGGAGAATATAAATGATCTGATAAATGACTGGAAACAAGCTTTGAGTTAGGCTAAAAAATTTAGCTTATTGTTGAAAAAGTTTTTTTGTACCTTTGAATTCTAAATTGAAAAACCATGAAAATTTTAAAGTATTTACTGTTCTTAATTCTAGGATTATACCTTGTTGGATTTATTCTTCCATCAAAAATGCATGTGGAAAGAAGTCTTAAAACCAAGGCAGATCCAGCACAAATTTTTCCTTTTGTGAATGATCTAAAAAATTGGGGTCAATGGGATCCGTGGATTCAAAAGGATCCAAATATGAAAACGGAATATCGAGCGACCACTTCTGGTGTAGGCGGAGGTTATAAATGGACGAGTAATCATAAAGAAGTTGGCAATGGCGAAATGGAAATTACAGAATCTGTGGACAATGAAAAAATTGCTACAAAAATGAATTTTGGTGATCAGGGGTCTGCGAGTGGTTTGTTTGCCTTGAAGAAAGAAGCAGATGGAACCAAAATGACCTGGTCAATGGATTCTGATAACAGTACAATGAGTTTGTTTTCAAGGCCTATTGGAAATTATATGAATTTTATGATGGACGGATGGATAGGAGCAGAATTTGAAAAAGGACTTGCGAATTTAAGTAAGATTGCAGAAGCAGCACCAATGCCTGCGGCAGGTAAAATTATTGAAACAATAATGTCAGAAGTTAAAGACATACATGTCATTCAAATAGAATCATCATGTGCATTAACTGCAGTTGGAGAAAAATTAGGTGAATTATATGGACGAATCAGTAAAAAAATTGAAGAGAATAAATTAACTGTTGCTGGTGCTCCAATGGCAATGTATCCTGATTATAAACCTGGGGATACAAATACAAAATTAATAGCCATGATGCCGACTACTGCGAAATGTACTAAGCAATGTGATGCAGACATGAAGTGTTATACTATACCTGCATCCAAAGTTGTAAAGTGTACATATCAAGGACCCTATGAAGGGAATAATGTAGCTTATGGAGCAATCAAAAAATACATAGATGATAATAAGTTACAAGCTGCAGGTGAGCCATGGGAAGCATATACGAATGATCCGGAAGAAGTGAAAGATCCTTCTAAATTTGAAACCGTTGTTTATTGGCCAGTAAAGTAAGAGGTGTAAGAAATACCTGAATTGAAATAATAGTAGACTGTAGTAAGACTATGAGACTCCCAACTCTTTAACAAGGCCTCAACTAATTTTAGCAATCAAACCAAATTTATGTCATTTGACAGTTTTAACAAAGTTCAAATTGACAGCAGAATCTTTATCATAATTGGTTAACCACTTAATGGACTCAACCAACAAGGGAGCCAAAGCATCTAACATACATTTTACAAATAAACAGGATTCTGAAAAAAGAGCCATACATGATTAGATATATAATACTATAGGGTACATTTGTGTAGGAAATATACGCAAGTTTATGTACAAATGCAGACGTTATGAGAGAGCCCAAGCGTGACTTCTGCATAAGAAATCAATCATATATGAATTTTACCTAAGAATCATTATTTTTGTGAATAAATTTAACTTTTATGAAAGGAGTGTCTTATTTAAAAGATGAAAGCAATGAAAAAGTTGCCGTTCAAATTGATTTAAAAAAGAACAAAAATCTATGGGAGGATTTTTGCGACTACTCTATTGCGTCAAAAAGAAAGTTGGAACCATCTAAAGATTGGCTAAAAGTAAAAACTGATCTTAAAAAGATAAAATTGATATGAATTATAAAATAATCCTTGCAAGGTCCGCCGAAAGGGAATTATTTAAACTTCAAAATCAGAGATCCAAATAATTGCTTTATCTATTGATTCGTTTCAAATTAATCCTAGACCCAAAGGACATAAAAAATTGAAAGGTCCTGAGAATTTTTTCCGAATTAGAAATGGAAATTTAAGAATTATAAATTCCATTGACGATATCAAAAAAACAATTAATGTCTTAATCATAACGAACCGAAAGGATGCATACAAATAAGGGCCCTCTATTAACACGGTATAGACTGTACCCCGCCAAGCATCAAAAATCATTCTCTTTTGATTACTTCTGGTAATGGAAATTAATTTCTTACTTTTGGTTGAAAACGATTTGGCGGTGCAGCGCCTATGCTAATCCGTTGACTACTATACAATTTGACACCTTGTTCCAATTTAAACCAATGACAGATATTTTCAATTTTCAAAAGACATTTGGTTTGACACAGGACTTTAATGAAAACTGTTTGATTTTATGAAAAGTATAAATCGACTTATAGTATTGACTATCATTTTAAATTTTCTAATTCTAATTGGAGTTGGACACGGATTTGGGTTTTTAGGAATAATTCAAATTATTGGACCCAATGAATTTATCAGAGGAGATGTTAAATTTGGTTTGACTGGCAGCCATGTCGACAGGGTTTTTACAGCAGCAACTATTGCAACAGTTGGACAAATTATTTTAGTAATTGCTTACTTTAGAAAAGTACCAACTCAAAAATTCAAAACAGTTTATGTCGGACTTTTTATTTTGTTCTTTTCTTTTTTCATATTGTCAATAGAGTTTTCTAGTTTAACAATAGACCGTTTCTAATTGTGGGGAGGGACACCATTTTTGGTATTAGCAATTTTACTTTTAGTTACAACAATAAAAAATCACAGGCTGGCAAAGAACTAAGACAATGTGAAGTAGGCAACATTGGGTTTTGTGCAAGTTGGGCAGAACCTTGTAATATCAGCTATTTGCACAAGACAGAATACTAATTCCCAACCTGCATAAAAAGCCCTGTACATTAGCGGTCATTCCACACTTTCCAAAAATGGAAATAATTTCTCAAGCTAACAATTATTACTAAATGTATCTCGACTCTTGCAATGACGATCTTCTCATTGATGATAAGAAATATCAAGCATTTTTCAAGTTGATATGTATTGACATCTATTATCAAGTTAATAATTTCAGTGATTCTTTCATCTTTTAACGGAAAGCTAGTTCAGAATAATTTCGAATATATTATTGGACTTTTTCAGAAATATAGCATACCGCAAAGGGAAGACAAATTGGTTAGGTGTTTAGGCTCAAAAATTAGGGCTTATTATATGGATGAATAAGTAAGAAAATTGAAGAGAATAAATAAATTGTAGCTTGAGCTTCAATGGCAAAGTTTCATGATTATAAATCTAGGGATACAAATACAAAATTACAAGCTATGAAGCCAACTATAACGAAATGTTATAAACTATGTGATGCTGACATGAAGTGCTATGTTATACCTGCCACTAAGAGCTTTGTGATAACATAGTTATCCTAAATTCTCAACGTGTATTATTG
>JABFRV010000135.1 GCA_013140975.1 Saprospiraceae bacterium | reverse complement strand
GTAATTAATTTTACTTTCATAATTTGGATAAGTAATAGTAAGGTTTGAAGCAAGGATGCTTCAAACAACGGGTAATATATGGATAAGTAATAGTAAGGTTTGAAGTAGGGATTCTTCAAACAACGGGAGTGACTACTGTGAAGACGAACGATTCAATTTTACTTTAAGCATCCTTGCTTAAAGAATTGGTAATTAATTTTACTTTCATAATTTGGATAAGTAATAGTAAGGTTTGAAGCAAGGATGCTTCAAACAACGGGTAATATATGGATAAGTAATAGTAAGGTTTGAAGTAGGGATTCTTCAAACAACGGGGTGACTACTGTGAAGACGAACGATTCAACGTTACTTTAAGCATCCTTGCTTAAAGGATCGGTAATTAATTTTACTTTCATAATTTGGATAAGTAATAGTTAGGTTTGAAGTAGGGATTCTTCAAACAGCGGGATATGGGTTGAATTAAGCGTATTATATATTACCACTTACTGGTACCAATTACACTTATTTTTTAGATACTAGTTTCACTAAAGTAACAAGAACCGAAAGCATTACGACTCTACCTTCAGTAGTCAGTTGATATTCATTTTCTTCATCTTCTTCAATTGAAATAAGAATAAATTCCATTATATCTTTTTCAGAAGATTCTGTTTCAAAGAGATCGAAACACAGATTAAAATCTTTGATATTATTGATTGTGTCCCAGGTCTTATCATCTTCTTTCTCAATTTCATCCTCTAAAATATGTCTGATGGGATTCTCTTGAGAAAAGGAATCATAGATTATGACAAATAAGAAAACGAGAAAGTCCATTTCATCATCATTCAATACTTCTGCGTGTGATCCCAGAAGAATATCAAATAATTCTACATTTTCGTTTTCAATTTTATGTAAGGCATCATCGAATGATGAGGGTTGCTTTTCAAAATTTTCGACCAACCGGTCAATTTTTTCACTTTCTATCATTTTTTCACATTTAGATCTTTATAGGCCCAAAGATACATACAAGCGTAGGATCTGTATGGCTTCCATTTTTCGGCAATTTGGTGCATTTTCTTTTCCAGTTCCTTTTTTTCTTTTTTGATATTATAAATATCTTTCATTGCCACCTGAATTCCGTAATCTCCCGTGGAAAATACATCTTCCCGACCCATACAAAACATGAGTACCATTTCTACTGTCCATCGTCCTACGCCTTTAATCTTGGTAAGTTCTTCGATAACTTGCTCGTCATCTAAGCCGTTTAATGTTGAATCTTTCAATTTATTATCATGGAAATATCGTGCGATATTCAGGATATAACTTGCCTTTTGATTTGAAAGTCCACAAGCCCTTAAAGTCTCAATAGATGTATCCAAAAGAATTGAGTTAGAAGGAAATTTATTCCCAAAGAGATCAAGGAATCTTTGAAAGATAATCGGTGCTACTTTAATTGATAACTGTTGGCTTACAATGCATTGAATCAAATATTCTCTTACATTGCCTAAGCCTTCTATCCTATTAATTTTTGAAGTCGGTATCAAGCTAACGAGTTTCGCTAATTTAAGGTCCTGATTCAATACTTTTTTATACTTCATACGTTGAATACAAAAATAGCTCATTTATTAAAAAAGGGATGAGTTGTGTTAAACTTATTAATAAAATAAACGATAAACATATGGAACATAACATATTACATCCGGATTTTCCCGAAATCCCGGTTCAGCTAATACAATGGGAACAACCCGATCCCTGGGATATTCCTCTGCATAGTCATGAGTTTGACGAAATATTGTTTTTTCAAAAAGGTGGAGGCGTTCATATGATTGGAAAGAAACAATTTACTCTATCGGATCATCAGGTACATTTTATTCCCAGGGGGATCAAACATGTCTTAAACAGAGAGGCTCAATCTTCAGGTTTTACCTTAGCATTTGATAGAAGTTTTTTAGAACAACACTTGCAATTATTTCTTCAAGCTCTTCCATTTTATAGAAAACCGGTTCAATTTTCGTATTCAATAAGAGCTTCGGCATTTGATCGGTTTCTTAAATATAAAAACTCCATTATTGATGAAATTAGTAATTCTACGAATTATTTTGCGCAGCCCTTGTTCTTAAATTATGTATCTGCATTATTGTTGGAATTGTCAAAAGAAATTATTTCACAATCAGAAATTTTAGATTTTCATCCTCGACATAAGGAGATCATAAAATCCTTTGAAGAACATTTAAGAAAACATAAGAAGCTCAATGAACTTTCTCAGGATTTTATTGCATCTGCGTTATGTATCAGTTCTCAGCTTTTATATGTAGTGTGTAAATCATACTATGGAAAAAACCCGAAAAGAGTAGTAGATGAAAATATGATTTCAAACGCAAAGGAATTGCTCATTAAAAAGACATATAACACCCAAGAGGTTTCCGATATTCTTGGGTTTTCAGAATCTTCAGCTTTCAGTCGCTTTTTTAAAAGGTATACTGGAATAAGTCCTTCACTATTTAATAAATAATATAGTTTATCACTGTTGTCCGACAAATATTTGCGAGTCAGGGCTAAAGCCCTTTTGTAACGAGCATTTTCAACCCCACGCTGAAGCATGGGGTTGCATAACGCATTTTATTGAGGTTCAATTTATTATTATCATTAATCGGACAACAATAATAG
>JABFRV010000114.1 GCA_013140975.1 Saprospiraceae bacterium | reverse complement strand
CAAGAAATGCTGCAATGCTTATTAATGTAGGAATATTTAAATTCATAAATATTTCACTAATATGATTGACAATGTTTTTAGAATAAATATTATAATTAAGAAATGACAAGAGTGTCCAAAAAGTGGACATTGAGGCAAATGCTAGCAGAAATGATTTAATTAATGAAAAATCAAATAAAAACGAACAAAAACATGCAACGATAGCTGTGAACCACCAGGGCAAGTATAGATTCGTAAGAAAGCTAAGCAATATTAAGAGTAGAGTAAAAGAAAATTCTTTTTTCATTTTGATGTAAATTGTAATGTAGACTTCATTATCTTTTTAAAATCATCATCTTTTGTGCAAAACTGTAGCTGATAGTATTGGCCTTTTTGCCATGTGTCAATCATGTCCATATAATGTTTGTTTCCAGGGCGCCCATCCTGTCCACCTGGATATACTCCGTAGGCAACAGGACCTTGTTGCGTTAATTCAACAATCATTCGCCATGATGGTCCCCAGGTTTTCCAAGAAGCATTGATAATGTCTTTGGATCCGGAAGTAGCAATATAGGGAATGCCAAACGTTGGAATTTTTGCTAAGTGTTCAATTGTAGCAGATTTATATTTTGCCCAATTTTTATAATTACTCATATGAAATTTTACTGAATCAAGGGCTTGTAAAATAATATGAGATGCGTTTTCTTTTAAGGATGTGCCTTGTAGATCAAAGAAAGTTGAAGTTGGATTTTTTTTCAATAAGTTAATCGTAGAAGCCTCTGAGGGCAATGCTACATATTTTTTAAGAGAATCACTTGTTATTTCATCCCAGGTCAGGTTGTAAAATTTCTGAAACCAAATTTCAAAATATACGGCTTCAATCGAATTAGAATCGTAATTCATATTCCAGCTGCGTAAGGACTTTATAATGGAATTTTTTTCAGCATCCAATACTGTAGTATCTACTATGCTGAGCATAAAAGGTAGCGATGTTTCAGCTAATAAGCTATAATTATTGAATTGTAATTGTTTCAATTCATCAACAGTCCATTTATCTTTTCTTGATAATAGCCGATTTATTAGAGTTCCTCTATAGTCTCTAAAATCACCGTTGTTATAGTAATTGGGATATTCAAGATTTGTAGATCTTTGATTGGCAGAGGAAATAAAAGCTCTCTTTGGATTAAAATAATGTGGATTGTTGTTCATTTCTATAAAACCCTTCCACCCGTTCTGGCTAATATTTCCTTCCTGAATGAAACGTCCTTGCTGATTGGCTTTTATAGGCATAGCGCCCTGAACAGTAAGAGCAATATTTCCTTCTCTGTCAGCATAAGCGATATTTTGAGCCGGGTACGAGAAATTTTTTATTGCATCTCGATATTCATTATAATTTTTCGCTTTATTTAATTCTACAAAAGTGGATAATTCAGACAAGTTGAAATCTTCCTGAATGATCCAATGCATTGCATACCCGGAATTTGGATTTTTAGAATCTTCATATACCACAGGTCCCCAACGAGTAATTTTTATTGTGTCAAAAACAGATTCTTTATTTTTTATTTTTATTTCTTCAATTCTGTATTTGACTTCTTCATCCAAACTGTCCATTCTATAAACAGTATTGATTGAATTTTTCCAATGAATTTTATACCAGTCAACAACATCCCAGCCTGCGTTGGTAATTCCCCAAGCAATGTCATGATTAAAACCTATCAAAACACCAGGCAAGCCTGCAAATCCAACACCATAAACATTGCAATCAGCAGTAGTGATCTGTTGTTCATACCAGATGCAAGGCAGTGTTAATGAAAGATGTGGATCATTGCATAGTATTGGATTGCCGCTTACTGATTTTGAAGAACCGATAGCCCAATTATTTGAACCTAATCCGGAAGGAAGTGTGTCAATAGGAATTGAAATAAAAGAAGTTGATTGTATATTCTGTATTGTATCAGCTTTAGCCTGCGTAAAATTCCATTTGGTCTCATTTGGAACAACAGGATCTGTTAATGAGTCTATTTCAGGAAACAATTGAGTGAAGTCTTTTCCAAAAAATAACTTTGCATTTGTCATGCTTGCGTCATGATCTCTTCCACATAAAATTTCTGACATTGCCTTGTGAAATAGTGATGATCGATACGGAGACCATTTTTCAGGAGAAAAATTCATTAACTTGTATTCTATTGGATAATCCTTATACTGTAAATTTTCGATGTAGAAATTTACCCCATTACTGTAAGATTCTATAAGAGAATATATCTCCTTATTTTTTTTCCAAACTTCTATCGATTTTCTGGCAGACTCTGCAAGTCCTTTTCTACGTTTGTTTTTATCAAATTGTATTGCTTTATCTCCGATTATTTCACTAATTCTTCCTTCTGCAGCACGCGTTGAAAAATCCATTTGCCACAGTCTGTGCATTGCATGTAAATAACCTTGAATAAAGTATGCATCTTCTAGAGTTTCTGTGCGAATATGCGGAACAGCTCTTTCATCGAATATTACGGATCCTTCAATACCTGAAATTCTAATTATTTTTTGTAAGTTATGAATTGGCTCTTTTCCGTTTTGCCAAAATCCAGAGAATGGGGAAAAGAACTTTCCTAATGCTGGAATACTTTGATCTTTGAATTGAATTGGTTTGTCAAGAAAATAACACCATCCAACGGTAAGAAG
>JABFRV010000063.1 GCA_013140975.1 Saprospiraceae bacterium | reverse complement strand
CATGAAGGGTGTCGAGGGCATGGTTAGCCAAAAGCTTAAAGACAGATTAATTCTTAATATTAAAGGATTAGGATCTATATATTCTCTGGAAATTCCTGTGAATCTTGTAAGAAAGATATCATAGTAATATCCATAAGCATTTTTTAAATACATACTCAATCATGAATTGTGACTGAGGACGGCGAAGCCGTGAAGTAAGCTCAATTTTTAATAGAAATACAATTGATGATCTGTAGCACCTTATCCAATTCGCTTGATAAGCACTTCCTGATCTGAAAAAACAATCCAGGAAAAATCATAAACGTAATTCACAAATTTATTATTTGAATTAATATGATAATGAGTGATATAGGTCCAGTTGAATTTTTTACTGTCTAAAAGTTTCTTGTCTACTTTTAACTGGTTTAATTTTTTTCCAAGTATTTCTAAAAGAATAGATCTATTGCGATGAAGAATTGTATCAATTTGTGTTGTTGCTACGGCTGTAACATTTCGCAATTTAAGATGATAAGAGTTTTTGCAAACTATCGAGCAGAATATTTTATCAGCTCTACCCTTAAAATCAGTTTTACACATTCTGCATTTAGCTTTCATAATTAAGATTTCATTTATTTTATAATTTGTAAAAAGAGATTGTTTCAGCATAAGTTGCGTTAATGTAGTAAAATTTATTCGTTTGTAACGGTTAGAAACGTTTAATTTTTGTTTTTCTAAATTTATTTATAATTAGTTAGTAACGCCACAGTATTTTTGATCACACAATGAAACAGATGGTTTATTTAAAAAAAGCTGATTCGCAAATTTGTATTTCATTTGAATACAATAATGAAATAATACAGAAGATTAAATCGATTCCGAATTCCAATTATGTAAGTAATGAAAAATCTTGGTACATTCCATATGACAAGGAGCATTGGAATATTTTTTTAAACTTGAAATTGCCATATACTATTCTTAAAGACAACAACACATCTCTTCAAACTACCGGCACCACCTTCCCCACTGGATCAAATGGTGATAATACCGGCATATCTGAAACCCATTCAGAGTCTTCAGTTAGTGCTTCAATGGATGATCCACCACATGCAACTGACATACGAAAGCCTGTTTCGGCACTAGAGATTATGCATCGAGGTGTATGGTATTATATCAAAATACACTACAATGAAAATGAAGTACAGTGGCTTAAAAAACTTGACACATCCTGGTGGAATTCAACTTTTGGAACTTGGAATATTAAAGCTACAGTATTGAACACGGAGAAAATTCAGGAGCGGTACCAGTATTGGGATGATAATGCTTTTGAGCAATTAATAAATCTTTTGAAATCTGTTGAAGATCCCTATATAGTTGAGTTATTCTGCAGTCCTGAATATCAAGGATATTTTTTTATAAGAATCAAAGGGTATAATGCAGATGTTTCATTCCTTAAATGTATCGCTGAACGTGATTATGATGCAGAAACCAGGAAATGGAAGATTCCATATTCCGAGGAAATTCTTTCTCGCATTATTGAACATTATCAAGCTAAAAATGCTAAAGTAATAAATCGGATTAGGAAAAATGAAGCAAGTCTCTATCAAAAATTTCAAAGTCAGGAACATAAGCAAAGACTTCTTTTATCAAAGCTTGCTGCGAAATACACTTCTATAATTCAAAATTATTCAGATACAATGATCCGGCAACATTACAGCTGGAATTCAATTAAATTGTACAGCTTCGCTTTTTACCAATTTCTTAGGTCCTTAGGAGATATAGATCCCTCCAAGATATCAGCAGAAAAAGTGAATAATTATCTTAGCATACGTTCAAAAGAAAACATGTCAGAATCCCAGTTGAATACTCATATTAATGCAGTAAAGTTTTATTATGCAAAAGTTATTTTTCTTCCAGAATTCAAAATAGAAATCATTAAGAGGCCAAGAAAGGGGCATTACTTACCCACTATATTAAGTGTACAAGAAGTAGATCGATTATTGAGCATGACGGAGAATGTCAAACACTTGGCAATCCTGTATACATTATATGGGGATGGTATTCGTCTTGGCGAATTATTATCTGTTAGAATTGAAGATATACTATGGGACAGGAACCAGATTCATATCAAGTCTGGCAAGGGGAAGAAGGATCGTTATGTAAATCTTGCAGAGGCGCAAAAAAGTATTCTCAGAAAATATTTTGATGAATATATGCCTCAATATTGGTTATTCGAAGGCCAGGACCGACAACATGCTTATACTGGAAGATCAGTTGAGCAAGTGGTTAAAAACCTTGCCAGAAAGGCCAATATCGCCCGAAGAGTCACGCCACACACCTTGCGGCATTGCTTTGCTACACATAATCTTGATGCTGGCGTCAGCTTACCTTATATTCAAAAAATGCTAGGTCACAAAGATATTAAGACTACATTAATATATACCCATGTCTCAACACAGAGGCTGGAAACAATTCAAAGCCCATTAGACAGGCTAAAATCTCTTAACAAAGAAGGAAAAACCGAAAGATTATAGTATTTTTGGTGCGGATATAATAGAGTTATGCCGCATATTGAAGCAAAAATAAGTTAATAAATATTTGCAAATAAGTAGCTATAATGCTACCTTTGTATTATGAAAGCCCTTGAATTAGAAAAACTGATAGAAGCAAAGGGCTGGTATTTTA
>JABFRV010000034.1 GCA_013140975.1 Saprospiraceae bacterium | reverse complement strand
TGCTTAATTTAACAAGATCGTTAACAAAGCTTAACAAGCAAGTTTATCAAGCATGCTTATTGCTGATAACAATCTCATTAATTAATTATGCCTGTGAGAAAACACCAAATAGTAATGGTGAATTAAAGCCGAGAATAGACAATAATGTTGAGAAAGTTAGTGTCTATCCTTGTAATAGCACTACATGCAATGACCATATTCAATGCCCCAACGATCCACTATGCAATTTTCGAAAAGATTTAAATCCATGTGATTACGCTAATATGGAGGTTTATGCAAATGTTGTTGCATGCGAATTAACTAGACTAATCAAGGCACGCAGAGATTGTCCAATTCCAGCTCAATATAGTCCATGTGAAGGAAATTCAAGGCTGGAAGAGCAAAAATATTGCATAAAAGATTTGTATACACCTCCTGCCTTAATAACTTTATTTGGAGGTCAAGATATTAGTCCTTGGAGATATTGTGGCAATTCCAGCTGTATACCACAACCTTACGAATGTACCAATGGAACTTTCATCAAGTGGCATCATATCTTTTTAAGTCAAGCTGCTCAAGATATCCTTGTTGATTATATTCTTGCTACTGTAAATCAATTGCAGACTGACGGTTTGATAGGTTGCACTGTCGGCTCATCTTTAAAATATAGAGAAATAAAAATGAGGAATTGCTATGATTCCCCAATACCAATAATTTGTGAACCTAACTCTACTATATGTACTAATATGAGCCTCACAATTCAAGTTACTTATGGCTGTTGTGTCCAATAGACAATACTTGTTAAACTTCTTATAATGTTTGTTATGTTATGATAAGAATTCTTTTAATACTTTACTATATATCAGGTTTAATACAAGGATATTCACAATTTAACTGGCAAAAGATTCCATTACAATCATTGTCTGAAATTGAAGACATTGCTATATCCAGAAATAAATTTATTTATATAGCAGTTAAGGGCAGAGAAATTATTCTTTTATCAAAGGACAAGGGAGAAACCTGGCAAGACATAATAATTGATAAAGAATTAGGTAAGTACTTAAATAATAGTAAAGATCTGTATATAGATTACCAAGATAGCTTGTATGTATTCTATCAGGATGGATCTACTTATTTAAGAAAATGGGATGGGATATCCGCTTGGAGATGGGCCGATACCCAAATTCAAGATCTTGGTCTTTTAACTGGTTCAACAAATTTAAAATTTAATGCAAAAGGAGAATACTTTATTTATGAAGGTCAGACCTTTTATAAATACAATAAGTTATGGTCCAAGAAAGAAAAGCTATTAGATCTTCCCGAACTTATTGTTGATTATTACTTGGATGTTGATGAAAATTCATATTGTATTACTTATGATAATTTTACTTTCAAGTATTATTCGCTCGATTTAAACTCAAAAACTTATGAATATTTAGGTGATTTTAGAGCTGCAAATATTTATATACAGTTAAGTAACGGAAAGTATAGGACAACAATATCAGATTCTTCAAATTTTTTTGTAGCTTCAGACGAAGGCTTGTTCGTATCTCATGATAAATCTAAATCTTGGCAGAAAGTAAATCTACCAAATAATAATGTTAAATTTGAGTTTATATATTATGATAGAATTCTAGAGAATCTGTATGCTAAGACTGCAACAGAGACTTTTTACTCCTCTGATAATGGTAATCAATGGATAGAAATAAACCATTTGAACCCTAAATTTAAAGGCAATTTCAATAGATTAGAAATTATAGATTCTACAACAGCATTTGAAACAAGTAATCGATTCTGTTATGCTGGAACAGAAAATTCATTTATTAAAAAATCTGATTCAGCTTGGTCTTTAATGCAAATCGAAGATCCTAATTCTTATTTATTTAATTTCATTCAGCTAAATAATAAGCTTATTATTGCACAGAGTGTATATAGTTGTGATTATGTAAGAAGTGACAACAATGGCATTACCTGGAGTCCATTGATGAATAATGATTATTATGTTAAGAATATAATAAAAATTCACCAAAATTTATACTTATTGTATCTATATAATTATGACTTACAAAATAGAAAGTATCAATTAACTGATAGTAATTTCATTGAATTTAAAGAAACTCAAATTGGCAGCATAGATAAACAATTAAAAAATTATTATGTTTGTAAAGATGAATATATTAATGTGTATTTATATGCCGACCGTAATGATACGCCATTTGTAGAAATATATCAAAGCCCGATTAATAATATTTCTTGGAATTATGTGTCAACGATAATTAATGACAATATAAGTAATGCTAAGTTAAGTTGTAATGGACACATTCCTTATTATTTTGGACCTGGAAGTCCTCCCTTATTTTTAAGAAGTAATGATCAAGGGATAAGTTGGGTCGAAGATCATTTATTAGACGATTTTCAAAGTGTAATTTTTATAAATTTTAGTCCGAATGAGAGAATATTTGTAAGCGGAAGACATAAGACAGAAGGACTGAATCTTTTTGTTACAGATGGAATAGATCTACCTAAACCGGTCTCGGATTTTTGGAAGGATAATTACCTTGGTCTTAATTCAGATCATTATCCATTTTTGATTGGTCTAAATAATGAGAAGGGATTATTTATATCTCATGACGCAGGAATAAATTGGTTGAATATTACAGGTAATTTACCATTCCAATATCAGAATAAGGAAGCTAT
>JABFRV010000195.1 GCA_013140975.1 Saprospiraceae bacterium | reverse complement strand
ATCTATAATTATATGTTCAATTTCAAAATGTATTTTTTGTATAGCTTCTCGCATAGCAAGTAGACTTGCTTGAAGTATGTTAATCCTGTCTATCGTTGTGTGATCAATAAAACTGACTGCAAATGCCAATGATTTTTTCTCAATTTCACTACGGAGCCTAAGCCTTTCAGATTCCTTTAGCTTTTTGCTGTCATTAAGTCCTATTATTTCATGATTAGGGTTAAGGATAACTGCGGCAGCAACTACTGGTCCGGCAAGGCAGCCTCGGCCAGCTTCATCGCAACCTGCTTCACATATATTATTTTTATAATATGATAGGAGTTTCAATGAATTGTTGAATTTTTTTATATCTTTGCGCCGTAAATGTATTATATCTTGACGGGGGACAGGAAAACTATTTTACTTTTTTATTGTATATTTTTGCTCTCGAGCCAAATTGTTTTGGCACAAGGACACTCTCATCTTATTAAAATAGACCTTAAAGGTAAGAGTTTTGAAGATCTTCAAAAAACCGGTTTGGCTTTTGATCATGGCCATTATGTAAAAGGTGAAAGTTTTATCGGCGACTTTAGCCATGAAGAATTAGAGAAGCTAAGCGTACATGGATTTCAATATGAAGCGCATTTAATAAGCAGTTTTTCACCAAGCCCAAAAATTTTAGATTGCAATAAGGATACTATAATTACTCCAACATATTTTACTCCGGGAAATTATGCCATTGGAACTATGAATGGATTTTTGACATTGGATGAGATGTACGAGAATTTGGATTTAATGGCAGAGCTATATCCTGAATTAATTACAAAGAGAGCACCAATAGGAAATTTTACAACAGATGAGGGAAGACCTATTTATTATCTTAAGATTTCAGATAATCCAAATAAAAAAGAAACTGAACCTCAAGTTTTATACACATCGTTGCATCATGCCCGCGAACCGGCAAGTATGTCACAGATGCTTTTCTATATGTGGTATCTATTAGAGAATTATAATTTAAGTGAAGAAATCAGGAATCTTGTTAATGGAAGAGAATTATTTTTTATTCCTTGTGTAAATCCTGATGGATATAAATTTAATCAGGTAACTAACCCATCAGGTTTTGGGTATTGGAGAAAGAACAGAGCGTTGAATGAAATTGATTATGGTGTTGATCTGAATAGGAATTATGGATATAAATGGGGTTTTAATAATATTGGATCTTCAGATAGAGGTGATTCAGAAACATTTAGAGGAAATGAAGCATTTTCAGAAACAGAAACAAAGGCTGTTAAAGAACTTTGCCGCAGTAATAATTTTAAAATAGCAATCAATTATCATTCCTTTGGGAATTACCTTTTGATTCCCTGGGGTTTTGATGATATTAAAACATCTGATCAACGTCAGTATGAGCTTTTAGCAAAGGATTTTACAAAATACAATAACTTTAAAGTTGGAAATGTAATTAATACTCTGAATTATCAAGCTAACGGTGTTTCTGATGATTGGATGTACGGAGATACAATTACAAAAAATAAAATTTTAGCATTCACACCTGAGGTTGGTGAGGAATTTTGGCCAGAAAGAAGTAAAATCGGCCAAATCAATCAATCTACACAATATATGAATTTATCTGCCGCCTGGAATGCAGGTGCAGTTGTAAGAATGTCAGAAGTTTCAAATAAGGCAATTGAATCCAATCATGGATTTTTAAGTGTTGAACTTACGAGGACTGGATTGCAAAATGAAGCAATAGAAATACTTTGCTCTACAGACCATGAAAGTAAAATTCAAATTATTAATCCTCAGCCATTATTTTTATCACCAACAGAGTCAAAAGTAGTTAAAATAGAGTATTGGATTACGAACAGCATACCTATTGGTGAAGAAGTAAAATTTAATATTCGATTAAATACGGGTGAATACTCTGAAAAACTTGTACTAACAAAAAAATATCTTGGTTCAACTTTTTGGAAGGATCAAGCACTTAGTCTCTCTCAATGGAGCTCACCCAATGGAAACTCTTTGCTTCTTGATAATAATGATTTTACATCAGAGCCAAGTTGTTTTTCTGATAGTCCGGGATCTGATATTCAGAAAGAAGAATTGTATGTAATGGTGTTAAATAACAGCATTGATCTTCGCAATGCAAAATACGCATACTTAAGTTATAATGTTAAGTATGATCTGAATCATGAAACAGATTTTGCGCAATTATTTATTTCTTTAGACGGAACGCAATACCATCCAGTGTGCGGAAAATATACTGTTCCAGGTGGAATCTTTCAAGGTCTTAATCAACCAGTATACACAGGAACACAGATACAATGGGTTAATGAATGGATTGACCTTAAAGAATTTCTTGGTAAAGAAATTTATCTTCAGATTAAAGTAGGAACAAGTATAAGTCAAATTAACCATGATGGATTTAGTATTGACGACCTTAAAATTTATTCGGATTTAATTTCCCAAACGAATGTTCCGAATGCAAAGAACGTCACTCAAATTACTTATGATCATGCTTATCGCAGAATAAAAGTTTGGAATGATAGAGAAGAAATCGTTGATTTATCTTTATTCAATTCGCAAGGTTTAAAAATTCCTACAAGCTTTAATACGGTAGGCAGTGTGCATCAATCTTCAGTATTGGATCTCCCTTCAGGTTTGTATTTACTTGAAACGGTTTCAAAGAATAACCTAAAAAGTATTTCAAAATTGTATATTGATTAAATTCCATTGAAAACTAATTTTCTAAAAGAACTAGACGTACAATCTAAGAATGCAGGCTGCTGGATTGGTAAATCTTCAATGCAGAACCGCGACTTGTTGAAATCTTATTCACCTGTAGATGGTAAATTAATTGGCGAGGTAACAATTACTGATTCAATTTCTTATAATAAAGTAATTGAAAAGTCTTTGTTAGCTTTCGAAGAATGGAGGTTATTGCCTGCACCTAAAAGAGGAGAATTTGTTAGACAGGTCGGAGAAGAATTAAGGAAAAAAAAGCAAGAGCTAGGAAAATTAGTTTCTTATGAGATGGGCAAATCTTTTCAAGAAGGCCTTGGTGAAGTTCAGGAAATGATTGACATCTGTGATTTTGCAACAGGTTTAAGCAGGCAGCTTTATGGACTAACAATGCACTCAGAAAGGCCCGGGCACAGGATGTATGAACAATGGCATCCACTCGGAATAGTAGGTGTAATTTCTGCTTTTAACTTTCCTGTTGCAGTATGGTCATGGAATGCAGCTTTGGCCTGGATTTGTGGAAACACAGTAATATGGAAACCTTCAGAAAAGACTCCTTTATGCTCTGTTGCAGTTCATAAGATTGTAGTTGAAGTGCTGCGGCGAAATAAATTACCAGATGGAATTTGTTGCTTGATTAATGGCGATGCTTCTGTTGGACAATGGATGACTTCAGACAAAAGAGTAAGTCTAATATCCGCTACAGGTTCCACTCGCATGGGAAAGATTGTTGGAAAAACTGTAGCTGAAAGGTTTGGAAAAAGCATACTTGAGTTAGGAGGAAATAATGCTATTATTTTAACTCCATCCAGTGATTTAAAAAAAGTTTTACCTGCAATTTTATTTGGAGCAATTGGAACGGCCGGGCAAAGATGTACAAGCACACGCAGATTAATCATTCATAAGTCAATATATTCAAAAGTGAAATCTGTTTTACAAAGCGCGTATCAACAGATCCGTATTGGGAATCCACTTGATGAGAAAAATCACGTTGGTCCACTTATTGACAAAAATGCAGTAGACCAATACCTTAAAGCAATTGATTCAATTCATGAACAAGGCGGAAAGATGCTGGTTGAAAGTAAGGTATTGAAAGGCAACGCATTTTCTAGTGGATGTTATGTTCAGCCTTGTATTGTTGAAGCTAAAGCCAGTATGAAAATTGTTTCTGAAGAAACATTCGCACCAATTTTATATTTATTAAAATATGATACTATAGAAGAAGCTATTTCTATTCAGAATAGTGTTCCTCAGGGATTATCATCAGCAATAATGACAGAGAATCTTAGAGAAGCCGAATTATTTTTATCAGCGGCAGGTTCAGATTGCGGAATTGCCAATGTTAATATTGGAACTTCCGGAGCAGAAATTGGTGGTGCATTTGGCGGAGAAAAAGAGACAGGCGGAGGAAGAGAATCTGGTTCAGATTCATGGAAATTATATATGCGACGTCAGACGAATACGATTAGCTATGGAGATACATTAGCACTTGCACAAGGAATTAAATTTAATTTTTAACTTATTTCTGTCGTTTTTAACGAATTTTTCCAGGGTTTACAAAAACAGGGTACTTTGCTTCGCATTGACCTTTTTGTATTTTATTTAACTTCCCATTGATTAATTGTCGTTTAAATGGGCTGATTTTTTGAATGAATAATATTCCTTCAATATGATCAAATTCATGTTGGATAACTCTGGCATTTATTTCATCAAAAGTTTCCTCTTGCCAAATAAAATTTTCATCCTGATATTTTAATTTTATATGAGTTGTTCTTTCTACCTCAGCATTTAATCCTGGTATACTTAAGCAGCCTTCATCAAATGACCATTCAGGGCCACTTTCTTCAATTATTTCAGGATTTATGAATACTTTCTTAAGAGATTTATTGGATTTCTTTTCATTATCTTCGTAGAAAGGTTTAGTGTCAATAACGAAAAGGCGAATAGACAATCCTATTTGTGGAGCCGCCAATCCTACGCCCTTTGCAAAGTACATAGTATCATACATATCATTTATGAGATCTCGTAATTGAGGGTAATCTTGGGGAATGATCCTGGCTTTTTCTCTTAACACAGGATTGCCATATAAATAAATGGGTTTAACCATTGTCAGAATAGATTAATGTAAAAGTAAGCGAATAGAACAACTTAGGGCTAAAATAGTTACATATATCTGAGTGATATTTCTTATCATACTTTTAACAGTAATTTTGGGCTACTTATGGGAGTGCTAGGAGCCGGCGGAGCAATATTACTAACCCCAATTATGGTTTACAAGTTACATTGGCCAAGGCAAACATCTATTTCATCAACCCTACTTGTAATTTATTATTTGAGTTTCATTGGCGCGTGTTACGCTGCATTTAGAAAGGAAATTCATTGGAGTTCAATTATGATATTCGGTATTCCTTCAGTTCTTGCAGTCGGATTAACTAAATATTTTATTGTACCTCTTATTGCGGATATGATAAATAGAACCAAGGATAATTATGTAACTAAAGATAATATATTACTATTGTTGTTTGCATTTGTTTTGATGTATTTCGATACAATCATTTCATAAAGAACGGACCTTCCCTTTACATAAACCAAATGCTATTGTCATAGTACTAGTCGTGGGTTTCTTAACCGCACTTCTAGGAGTAGGTTTTCTTCTAATGTCCGCATAGACTTTATTTCTAAAATTAAACATGAAAATTGCAGTAGGCACTTCCTTGGGTATCATTTTTATAAATTGTTTATTGCTATTATAGTTTCAAATAATACAAAGATAAATTCTTTGGAAGATCAAATATTCTTAATTCTAACGGGCTCTACTATTGGTCTGATAACAGGTCTTCGATTCAGGACAAAGGTATATTTTATAATGATAGAAAAGTACTTTTATGATTTTACATTATTACTTAGTGTAGGGATTTTTATACAGCATTTAATTTCAATTGTTTCAATAGGTACGATTATTATATTTTATTTTATGATAATGTGAAAATCTTAATGATCGCGTACAAGTAATTGAATCGTTAATGCAGGTGAATAAAATAATATATTGTATCTTTGTGCCATAATTATAGCAAATGAAAAATTTGGGTTTTATTTTGGCGGGTATAGCCATGTTTGTTTTGGTTTTAAAGATTTATTCACAAAGCAAACCAGTAAAAATGTCTGAATTACTCATTAAGAATCCTGGAGTAGTCATTGATGTCAGAACTATTGATGAATGGAATAGCGGGCATTACAAAAATGCATTGCACCTTGACTGGTTAAACGGGGACCTTAAGAAGGAGTGTGCTAATTTTGATAAAAGCAAAACATATTATTTGTATTGCGCTGCCGGTGGTAGAAGTGGCCAAGCAACAGAATACATGAAGTCATTAGGTTTTAGAAATGTTGTTAATTTGGGAGGTTATTCAAATTTAAAATAGATTCTACTTAAAAAATTTGATCAATTCATCATGGAATATAGAAACTCGCATTAACCCTGCGGGAGCTCAATCGGAAACAGCCATAATTGTCGGAGTAATTCTCCCAATACAATCAGACGAATTAATACAAGAGCATCTAGACGAACTAGAATTCCTGGCGCTTACAGCTGGCGCAAAGGTTATTAAAAGATTTACCCAAAAATTGAATGGCCCGGATTCAAGAACTTATATTGGAAGTGGAAAACTAGAAGAAATCCGAACCTATATTGAAAACAATCCCGTTGAATTAGTAATATTTGATGATGATCTATCCGGAAAGCAACAGAATATTATTGAATCTATTCTGAAAGTCAAAATCGTGGACCGAAGTTTTTTAATTCTTGATATTTTTGCCAGCAGAGCTCAAACAGCGCAAGCAAAAACACAGGTTGAGCTGGCACAATTACAATATATCTATCCAAGACTAAGAGGAATGTGGTCGCATTTGGAAAGACAAAGAGGGGGTATCGGTATGCGTGGTCCGGGAGAGCAGGAAATTGAAACGGACAGAAGAATTGTCAAGGAAAAAATTTCTTTGTTAAAAAAGAAATTGGAGAAAATTGACTTACAAAGTTATACACAAAGGAAGAACAGAGATGAAATGATTCGCGTCTCACTGGTAGGGTATACCAACGTGGGTAAATCAACAATCATGAACCTAATTAGCAAATCTGAAGTATTTGCTGAAAACAAATTATTCGCAACTTTAGATACAACAGTTCGGAAAGTTGTATGGGAAGCTATGCCTTTTCTTTTAAGTGATACTGTAGGATTTATTAGAAAACTACCACATCATCTGATAGAAAGCTTTAAATCTACATTGGATGATGTTAGAGAAAGTGATCTCTTAATTCATGTAATCGATATTTCTCATCCGCAATTTGAAGAACAGATAAAAACAGTCAATGAAACACTTCTTTCAATTGGTGTAAGTAATAAGCCTACACTAATGCTTTTTAATAAAATGGATGAGTATCGAAAGAAAAATTTTGACGATTTACTTGAGGTGGCAACAAGGAATGAATTAGAACAAGAATTAAAAAATAAGCTCCAAGTAAAATATGAATGCACTATGGAATTTATTTCCGCTAAAACTCATGAGAATATAGAATTATTGCGATTAGGAATGAAGGAAATGATTTCAAGGCAATATTTAATCCGCTATCCATATCGTGCTAAAAACTGGTAGAATGTTATGGGCTGGATTAAGAAATATGCGGAATTACTAGGACAATATTCTTTATATTTAAAAAAAGGTGAGCTGGTATATTTGCGATCAACTACTTTGGCGCACGATCTAGTCAGTGAATTTGCGAAAGTATGCGTTGACCTGGGAGTGAAATTGGAAGTAGAACTTGATTATGCCGATAAAGAAGAATATTTATTAGCAAATGGGCCTCTGGAATTATTGGAATATATTGGTAAGCATAAAATAGAATTAATTCGTGATTGTGATGCTTATCTTGTAATTAGAGCGCCGTACACCAAGTCCAATCTCTTCAATGTTGATCCTTCTAATGAAAGAATAAGATCGTCAGCATTACAAACATTTCAAGATATCTATTTCAAGAGACTTGGTGATGGAAGTTTGAAAAGGAGTTTATGTCAGTTCCCAACGGAATATGCAGCTGATATGGCCAATATGACTTTCTTAGAATATCAGAAATTTATTCAGAATGCCTGTTTTCTTAATGCTGATGAACCATCTAAGTATTGGAAAGAAATAAGTGCAAGACAACAACATTATGTTGATTATCTCAATAACGTTGAAGAGCTTGTATATGAAAATAATGATTGGAGAATTAAGTGTAATGTAAAGAATAGGATTTGGATAAACTCAGACGGTAAATCCAATATGCCTTCCGGAGAAGTATTTACAAGTCCCATTGAAGATTCAGTTGAAGGCACAATATTTTTTAACTATCCAACAATGATATTCGGCGAAGTCGTCGAAGGAATAAGACTTACAGTTGAAAAAGGAGTAATTACTCGTTACAAAGCAAATATTGGACAAGAGGTACTTGATAAAGTATTTGCAATTGACGGGACGAGAGTATTTGGAGAGGTTGCGATTGGAACAAATACAAATATTACACGAGCAACTAATAATATATTGTTTGATGAAAAAATAGGCGGTACAGTTCATATGGCTATAGGGCAATCTTATCTTCAATGTGGAGGGAAAAATAAATCAAGCATTCATTGGGATTTGATTACAGACATGAAATCCGGAGGAAGAATTTATGCTGATAATAAATTGATTCAGGAAAATGGTGAATTCTTAATTTAAGTACAATGAGAAAAGGTAAGATATTGGTTACTGGCGGTTGTGGATATATTGGAAGTCATACTGTGGTAGACTTGCTTCAAAATGGATTTGAAGTAATTAGTATCGATTCATTGATTAATGGAAGCGAAAGTGTTCTAGTAGGGATTCATGAAATAACTGGTCGTGAGGTAGTAAATATTAAGTGCGATTTATCAACTGATCATTCTATAGAGATATTGCGGCAACATGCCTCAGATGTCGATGGGGTTATTCACTTTGCAGCATTAAAATCTGTAGGCGAATCTGTAGAAAAATCTTTATTATATTATAAAAATAATATAAAGAGTTTAATCAACATACTTCAGTTGGTTGAAGAAATGAAAATCAAAGCATTTGTTTTTTCTTCTTCTTGTACTGTTTATGGTGAAACGAAAATACTTCCAGTTCATGAAAATCTTGACTTCATGCCAACCAATTCACCATATGGAAGAACAAAGCAAATGTCCGAACAAATAATAGCTGATTTTTATTTGAAAACTTCGAAGGAATCAAAGGCTGTTTCATTGCGTTATTTTAACCCGGCAGGTGCACACAATTCGTATAAGATTGGTGAATCGCCAATCAACCCACCATTAAACCTTGTTCCAATAATTACGGAAACGGCGTATGGGCTTCGTGAAAAGATCTCTATACATGGTAATGATTATCCCACCAGAGATGGTACTTGCATCAGAGATTACATTCATGTAATGGACCTGGCAAATGCTCATACTTTGGCATTAAAGCATATGTTGACGGGGCAACAGACAAATCAATTGGAAGCATATAATTTAGGAATCGGGGAAGGAGTATCTGTGTTGGAAGCAATATATGCTTTTGAGGAGAGTACCGGGATTAAACTTCCTTACAATATTGGACCCAGAAGAGAAGGTGATTTAGCTGCGATGTATGCAGACAGTACCAAGGTTAAAACGGTATTAGGTTGGGAACCTAAGTATTCTATTTCAGATATTATGCGTGACGCATGGGAATGGGAAAAAGTAAGAAGAAAGTTATATAAATAGATCAGCTATAATTCTGTCGCTAATATATTTTCCCGATCGGGATAGTTTGATATTATTATTTTCTTTAACAAGATGTCCAGAACTTAAATACTGAGAAAGTATGGGCGCAATTTTGTAATTTTCAGAACCTTGAATTTTTTGAAGATCCAGTATATTAATACCTTCTGTTTTTCGTAGCTGTAGCATAACGAACTCGTTCGCTTTTTCTTTATCGGAGAGAGTTTCTGATTCATAATATTCTTCATTATTATTAATTTTTTTGACATATAAATTATTATTCGAAATATTCCATCTTCTTTTTGAGCCATCAAAACTATGTGCTGATGGACCAAAACCTAAATAAGGTGTATAATTCCAATAATTGCTATTGTGTTTAGAGCGAAATCCTGACTTGCAATAATTTGATATTTCGTAAGCTTCGTAAGCATTTTCATCAATTTTATCAAGCAATATTTCCATTTGTTCAATAGTATGGTTGTCTTCCGGAGGAGGAGTTGTTCGATGTAAAATCTTATGAGAAAGAACAGTATTTTCTTCAACAGTTAAAGCATAACATGACAAATGTGGTATGCCAAAATTCATTAATGTATCAATATTCTTTATCCATTGATCATTTGTACATCCGGGAATGCCAAATATCAGATCACAACTTACATTATTAAAACTATGTTTTCTAAGTAACTCCAAGCATTGAAGAGATTGAATAGCATTATGAGATCGATTCATCCATACTAAATGATCATCAAAGAAACTTTGTATTCCAATGCTTAATCTATTAATACCAATAATCTTATAGAAAACGGCTTTGTCAGGTGAAAAATCATCAGGGTTAATTTCTACTGTGATTTCAGTGCTTGGCGAAATTTTGTAATTTTTATATATAACATTAATGATGTTAGCCAATTCTTGATCTTCCAGTACCGAAGGAGTTCCACCTCCAAAATAAATAGTGCCTACTTCTTGATAAACCAATTCATTCTTCCGGGATTCAATCTCCTTTATCAAACTTTGAATAAATTCATACTTTGTAGAAAAATTTGTCGAAAAATGAAAATTACAATAAGTACATTTACGTTTGCAATAAGGAATATGTATATATAGACTTAGTTCATTCATGATCTGGCAAGGCTGCAAATTTAACATATCATTCTTAATTCTTCTATTTCTATTTTGTAATGAAGGAGAATCCCAAGTTAAAAAGAATTCCTTTATTATATTTAGTGATTTAGATTCCGTTAATATCGGCAGTAGAGATAGTGTACAAGCAAGAAATATTGTTATAGAGAATGTAAATAAGCAGATTGATGAGGGTTTTTTATTATGCTCAATGGATTCAATTGTCGAGGACAGTGTAAATAGATACATTCATCTGTATAAAGGAACTAAATATTATGGACTTGCAATTGGAAACTATGACAGTTTGGAAATTCTAAATATTGGCAAACTTCAAAAGCTATCGCCGAATGATTGGAGAAAGTTTGTTCAACAAGTTATAAAAACAGACAATAATAATGGATACCCATTAAGTAAAATGAAACTCATTCCTGTCTATAATAATTCGGATACATTGACAGCGAATATTATATATGAGAAAGGCCCTAGATTTTTTATGGGTGAAATTGACGGTGGTGATAATAAAGTAATTTCGAATTTATATTTAAGTCGTTTGGTCAATGCAAAGAAAGGCTCTGTATTTCAACATGATCATATATTAAATATTGATAAAATACTTTCAAAGATTAATTACCTGGAGGTTGAATTCCCTCCTAGAATAAAATTTGAAGGCAATCAGGTAAATATTAACATGTATCTTAAAAGAAAGCCATCAAATAGTTTTGATTTTCTTATAGGATTTAATAATTCAGGTTCCGGTTTGACACGATCAGTACAGATTACCGGGCAAGCGAATATGGATTTAAATAATTCCTTAAAATTAGGAGAAAGGATTTTTATGCATTATGAAAACCTACAACCATCTTCTCCACGATTTAATTTGGTTCTGGATTTTCCATATTTGGCTTGGGTTCCGTTTGGAATCACTTTTGGAACAGACTTAATTAAATCCAAAGATCAATATATTAATATACAATCTTTTTCCAAATTTACAAAAGCTATTGATCCGCAATCTTTTATTAAATTGGTTTTTCATAATAATTTTTCTTATGTTTTAAATGCGGATTCTGTGTATATCCGAAATTTTCTAAAACTACCAACTGTAATTGATTTTAATCATAATTCTTATGGTGCAGAATATAGCAGAGATACAAGAGATAATCGTGTTAGCCCTTCAAAAGGATATGATTGTATAATCTCAGGAAGAATTGGACTTAAAAAGTTTATTGCATCAGATGCAATTTTACGATATGATGTGGATAATACATTGATTAAACAACTGGATAGTCTAAATCAGAATAAACTGCAATACAATTTTTCAGTCCAAGGTTCTTATTATTATATGATTGTTCGAAGATCAGTTTTGAAGCTTGGTCTTCAGTCGGACATAATTTTGAACAAGGCAGGTGTTCTTGAAAATGAAGTAATTAAGATTGGTGGTATACGAAACTTAAGAGGATTTAATGATAATTTTTTCAGCTCTGATAAATTTGTAATTTCTACATTCGAGTATCGGTTTTTATTGGACAGGTTTAGTTACTTAAATATTTTCGTTGATCATGGATACATGTCGCTTATCTCTCAAGATTTTAAATCAGATTGGAAAAATTATATAGGATTAGGATTGGGTATGCAATTGCAGACCAAAGCAGGTGCTTTTGGAATATTTTTTGCAAGTTCTAGAACAGAAGAAACTGATTTTGATTTTTCAGCATTGAAGGTGCATTTTGGTTATTTAGCCAAGTTTTAAAATCCTAACTCTAATTTGAACATTTTATGAAGGTTGCAAAAAATGCTTTGTTTCCATTCATGTGCATAGTAAGGAATTAGCTTAGCCCCAAAACCTTCGTAGAACGTAGCGACACCATGTAAATCGGAACCTTCAAGATCTAAAATTTCATCGACTGTCATTACCTGCGTCTGAATAAAATAGATTAAACCTACCATAGCTCCTGACTTCTTTCCCTCTTTAGAATTAAAGGAAAGAAAAAATACCAACCTTTTTTTATATCGGGTAAAAATAGCAGCACCAATAATTATATTCTGTGTGTCTACCACAAATACAATAAATGCAACCTTTTGATGAATTAAGGCTGTCACAAGATTTACAAACAGTTTATTATTAAAATCTTTTTTATAGACGTAATTTTCTCCATTCGTTTGTAACCAATTCATAAGTCTATTGACATCATACGAAATTTGGTATTGTAATTGAATCTGATTGGATTTAATTAAGTTTCTTTTTTGACTTTGGTTATAAAACTGTGTGTTGTTGGTAAGAATGTAATTCGCTCGTTGAACTGAATTTTTATGGTAATAATCCCAGGACAAATAACCACAAGAAAATTTATTCCTTATCGCTTCCAGCAATGAATCTGTTTCAACAATATCAACTGGGACCGGACTAATAATTTTTAACCGTTGAAGATAAGGTGCTCGGGTAACATTATTGATTAAGCCAAATAATTTTGAATACGGAATGGCTATTCTACTATTATTTTTTAAATTGAAAAAGGCGCCCCAATATTTTGTGCAGATATCAAGATACCAGCTGGAATGTTCGATAAAGGGATTATCACTTTCAGCCAAATATAGATCCCATTCTAATTTGTCGATTTCAGAGTTCGATTTCCAAATCCACATATTACTTTTTTAATGCGATTGAAATTCCATCACGAAAGGGCAAAATAAAAACATCCCAACAGGGGCTACTTTTTAGATACTCATTAAATGAGCGTAATACTTGTGTTTCTTCGTCACGATTATCGTCAATAACTTTTCCGGACCACAATACATTGTCAGTAAGTAATATTCCACCGGCAATCATTCTATTTTCAAGAATATGTAAATATTCCAGATAATCTTTTTTAGCAGCATCAAGAAATACCAAATCAAAATTTCCACTCAAGGTGGGAATTAAGGATTTCGCGTTGCCAATATGAAAATCTATTTGAGACTTAAATGGTGTATTTTTTTTGATGTACGAAATAAAGTCATTATAGTTTTCAGTAATTTCAATCGTGTGAAGTTTTCCATCGGGAGCAAGACCTTCCGCTAGACATAGTGCACTATATCCTGTAAATGTTCCAATCTCCAGCACTAGTTTGGGTTTACTTATTTTACTAATGAAAGATAAAATCCTTCCTTGAATACTGCCACTCAGCATCTGAGGTGTGAGGCATTTTTCAAAGGTCATTTTTTCAATTGCGGTAAGATAGGGAGGAATTGAATTAGATTGCGATTCACAATAGCTATATAAAGCATCTTGTAAATAAGAGGTTGGAATCATATTAAAGAATCAACGAATAACAGTAATATCTCCGGTTATGAATTTGGTTTCTGATCCAATTTTATAAGCAATTGCTACTGCATAGACTCCTGGATTGATAAAAGTTCCATTAAATTGACCATTCCATCCAAATTTTCCTTGATTTGCTGGAAATTTTTCACTTGAAAACATGAGCGCTCCCCATCGGTCAAAAATTTTCATATTTTCAATGACAAGATCGTCAATATTGCTTACTGGATAAAAATAATCATTTATTCCATCACCGTTTGGAGAGAAAGAATTAGGAATAAATACATGTACATCTGCACTCACTTTTACTCTGAAGCTTATACTGTCTCTACAACCAGAATCATCAGTAACAAAAACAGTAATTGTCTGATCTTTAGTTGCTGTTAATTCAGGATTTAAGCAATCCGAACAACTTAATTGATCAGAAGGGCTCCATAATATTTTTGGATTTTGTACATTACTAATAATAAGATTCAACTGACGTCTTTCGCCAATCCCTAATTCTAAATCTGGCAATGGAGTTATTGACAATCCACCTGTCGAGCCAATATTAACATTCTGACTGTATTCGCAACCATTAATATCTTTAATTTTTAAAGAATAAGTTCCTGCCTTTAAATTATCAATAATTGAATTCGAATTATAGGTCACACCACCATCAATTGAGTATTGATAAGATGGTGAGCCACCAACGATAGATAAGAATTCAATTTTTCCATTTTGCAAACCACAAGCTGCATCATCGACATTTATTAATGCAGATCTAATTTTATTCGTATCTTCTAAAACCTCAATTGTCTTTGTCGTTTTGCATTGGGTTCGTGGATTTAGTATAGTACAAGTATAAATACCTGCGGCAGTTACGATAGCCTGAGGAAACATACTTGTAAATCCACCGGGTCCATTCCATTGAATATTAAATCCTTGAATATTTGTTCCGGCTTTAATAGGTACGCTTGATCTTTTACAGGTTAAGGTGTCAGCTGATAAATCTAAACTAGGACCTGTTGTATCAATAAGAATTTCTAACTTCCGTGTTAATTCGCATCCATTTTGATCAGTAATTTTTATTGTATAGCTACCAGGCAATGTAACAATTGGATTCTTAAGTACAGAATTAAAGTTATTGGGTCCGGTCCATTCAAATTTCACATTAGGGGTAGTGGATTCAGCAAATAATGTCAAAGATTTTCGTATACAATTCAATGTATCATTCTTAATGCTAAGATCTGGTAATACATCTTTTTGTAATGAAACAACGGAATCATTTACTTCACATCCGTTAGGTCCAGTTACAGTTATATAATATTTTCCGGCGATTGTAATTTGTGTTGTAATTGAATCGGACACAAATCCATTTGGACCTTTCCATGAAACTTTGACACTATTTGAAATATTCGTTGCCTTTATAAATGCTTGTTTGTTACATAAGATGTCATCTGCTGAAACCAATACTGAAGGTTTTGTAGTATCAATAGAGACTATAGTTGAAGCGATGCTGGTACAAAATCCTCCATCAGTAATTGTTACAGTATAAGTTCCTGGTTGTGAAACTTTGGTAGTTTGGGTTGAAGCTCCGGTACTCCATTTGTAAGTTCCGTTGGCCAATATTGGAGCTGTAAGCGTTACATCTCTACGACCGCAAGTTATAGGACCATCATTAAGAGCATTTTGTTGCTGTACATCACTAGTAACTGTCGTTATTGCTGAAGATGTACAACCATTACTAATATTTGTAATAGTAACTGTATACGTTCCAGGGCTATTTACTGGAATAGTTTGTGTATTGGAACCAGTATTCCAAAGATATGTCACACCGGTGGCTGGTTGTGAAGTTAGAATTACTGTTGTATCGGTACAGGTCAAAGGTCCATTATTGCTTGCTTGTGCATTTGGAGGTGTAATATCCTGTAGTACTACTGAAGAAATAGTAGAACTACAACCATTCAAAGTGTTTGTAACTGTAACCGTAAAGGTACCCGGAGAAGATGTAGTCGAAACTTGAAGGCTAGAACTATTGCTCCAATTGTAAGTAACTCCTGTTGTTGGTAAAGCAGTAATGGATACAGAAGTTTTTGTGCATGTCAGAGGTCCATTATTATCAATTGCCGGAACAGGTTCAATAGTATCTACCAATACAACTAATTCTGCTGTTCCTGTGCAAATATTATTTACATCAGTTACAGTAACAGTATATCTTCCTCCGGCAGAAACTGTAATATTTGATTGTGTTGAACCTGTACTCCAGGAATAATTTACACCACTTGTAGGATTGGCAGATAACTGAATACTTTTATTCGTACATGTAATCACTTGCGGACCGCTTATGCTTGAATTTAATGCGGTTAGATTTTCATAAATATTAATAATGCCAAAACGAGGACAACCGTTTTTGCTAAAAGCTGTGATTTGATATTCTCCAGGTTTATCAAGCGTTACTTTTCTTTGATTAGAAGAATATCCATTTGGACCTGTCCAGCCAAATGTGGAAGTGCTATCGTCGCTTATTATTATTTCTGTCGATCTCTTTAAACAATCCAGAGTATCATTTTTAAGATTTAATACAGGAGTATCTTGAATCTGATAAATTTTTAGGCTTGCCGAATTCAAACATCCATTTGGAGTTTCAACAATAAATGCATAATCACCTGAATCTGTAACAGAGTAAGTATTGTTATTTCCAACAAGACCTTTTGGACCGATCCAAGAATATTTTGCATTGAGTGAAGTGCTTGAGCCGGTAATATCGATTTTTGGTTTCTTACAAGTTATCGTATCACTTGCGGAAATTGTAACATCCGGAATACTAACATCAGAAGAAATATAAATTGAATCTTTACCAATGCATCCATCTTTTGTCTGTAACGATAAGAAATACCAGCCACTGTCTACAACGACCGGATTTTTTTCATTTGAGAAAAATCCTTTAGGTCCTGTCCAGGTTATAATTCCACTAGTGTCTGCGTTTAATAAAATTTTAATATTGTTATTCTTGCAATTTAACTGACCTCCATTAAGTGTAATGGGGACGCCAGCCTGATAACTAATTACTTTAAATGAATCTGTTATATTGCATCCTAAAGAATCTTTAACGGTTAGATAATACCATCCTGTATCTTTTACAAAAATATTCGGTTTATTAATGAACATACCGTTCCTTAATTTCCAGGTAAACTCAGGTCGCTGATTAACAGAGCTTCCTTTGAGTTGAATTGAATCTTGTCCACATTTGATGGTATCTCCGACTATTGATACATAAACTTCTGTTCTTTTATCTCCTACTGTAACTTTTCTTGTTGATTTGCATCCATAATCATCAGTAACAGTTACGACATAATCTCCGGGTTCGCGTATATTATTATTGCTTGCCCGCATTGAGCCATATCCATTGGGTCCTGACCATTCAAAACTTACAGGATTAACCTTTGATGTTGCTTCAATTTTCGCAAACATATTCTTGCAATCAATATCAGTACTAGTAGCATTCGCATCAGGAGGTGTTGTATTGCCTGTTACAATTACACTTGTTGTTTTATCACAACCAAATTCACCTTTCACTTTAAAAGTATAAGTTCCTGGTTTGTCGACTGTTGCCTTATTGGTATTCGCACCACTGACAATATTTCCATTTGAAGTAGTCCATTCATATGTTACTAGCGTTCCGGAAGTTGATCCGCTACCATCAAGAGTTAAGGGCGAATTGTTACAATTTATTTCATCCGGCATTGCAATGTCAGCGATGACCTCATAGACTGTAACTTTTACTTCATCTCTTTCTTCGCAGCATTCTCTGACATCAATGTCGTCGATTGAAAACATAGCGAAGGGTCCTGTTCCACCAGAATTACTAAAACAAATATTTGCTGAAGCAGATGCTCCGCTATTCCAGGTAAAGTCTGCATCAGTCTGTGTACACAAACCAGATTCAACAGCAATTGTTCCTACTGTATTTCCATTTATTTTTAAATTCACAACAGGGGGAGATCCAAAAATGTAAGGTATTCCAAACATTTTAAATTTTATTTTATAAAGTGTATTTGGGCTTACTGTGATTGTTTGACATAAAAAGTTCGTTGAACTTCCGGTCGGTGTAATTGCCATTGTAAAAGCACCAATAGGTGGATTACATCCGAATTGTGCCGCAATTTGAGGAACACTCATTACCATATACCCGCCGGTTGACGTTGCAAAAGAATTAACATTAGTATAAGCGGTGTAGCCAGAGGTTGATGGACCTATTCCTCCAGTCTCAAATCCACCATTCATAAAAAGATTAGCGGACACTCCTCTTGCAATAAGTGTATAGGTTGTTGTCATCGCTGGATTAGCGATAGGGTTTGCAATATTTGGATTACTAAGTCCGTCAGTTGGTTCCCATGTTATAGAATTATAACCACCCGTAACGATGCCATTAATTTGTTTGCCGATTCCAGTACAAATTGTAATGTCAGGGCCTGCGTTAACGGTTATATTGCAACCATTGGGCATTTTTGCAATTGTGGAATTAGAGCTCGAAAGTGCAGGAGGTAAAAGTTTTTGAGCCTCAATATTTAAAAAAAATACCAATATGCCGATTCCAATAAATAAAATTCTTCGATATTTTAAATTTAATCCATTCATGATTAACGTATTACAAATAAAATTAAATGGCATATATTTTAAAAAGATTGTAAAAAGCCAAAGTTAATTAAATTAAGGCATCTGAACATAGCAAATATCAAAATATAAAGCCTTGTAAAATTCCTATTAGTGTTAGGATGAAACTATTTTTGTGAGTAATTAAAATGTTTAAATTTAGTTCTCTTCAGCGAGTTACTAATTCCGGAACTTTTATTCCGGAAATAGATGGTTTGCGTTTTTTGGCAATTTTAATGGTCGTTTTTTATCATTTGGATGGATTCTTAATGAAAGAATTATCATTTCAAGATTTTGAAGGACTTGATAATTACAAAGGATTGCATAGATTTTTACAGAATGGATATTTTGGTGTTGAACTTTTTTTTGCAATTAGTGCTTTTGTAGTCACTTTGCCATTTGCAAATCACTACCTAAATAATAAGTCGCCTATTCGCCTTAAAGATTTTTTCTTTAGAAGATTAACAAGAATTGAGCCTCCCTATTTAATTAGCTTGTTAATCATTTTAGGTGTGCATCTTTTTGTGTTGGAGGGAGAAAAATTTTCTGATTATACTCCTAGTTTTTTTTATTCATTATTTTATGCCCACGGATTTTTTTATCACAGAGACTTCCAACCTCTGGTTAATAATGTTACCTGGAGTCTTGAAATAGAAATTCAATTTTACTTATTAGCACCTTTGTTAGCATATTTGCTCATTAAAAAAAATAAATTTGGATTACCATTGCTCATATTTTTAACGATTGCATTTACCTCTATAACAAAATTTCCAAAGCCAAACTTCATTTCGTTATATGAATATTTTCATTATTTCTTATTAGGAATTACCATTGCTTATATGCGAGCCGAAGGAATTCAATGGAATTTTCTGGAACGAATGAATGAAAGATTTTCGCAAACACTGATAAGTATTTTATGTTTTTTTCTTATGATATTCTGCGATATAACTTTTATGGGGCCGCTGCATACATGGTTTAAATTGTTGTTCGGTAATTTACAAATGGTATTCATGTTTGTTGTGTTTTACAACTTATTAATAAGCAGGCATACTAAAATCTGGATTAATGCCCCATTTTTTACAGTCATTGGAGGTATGTGTTATTCTATTTATTTATTCCACAATCATCTTATAATGAGCATTGGACATTTTTTATTAAAAGTGAAATTGTCTCAATACTTTATTGTTGAATATTTAATATTTGGATTTATACTGATACTATGTATAGTTTTAGTCAGCCTTTTATTTTTTATATTGGTTGAAAGGCCATGTATGGATAAAAATTGGCCAATTAAATTGTTAAAATTTTTCAGAATTTATTAAATTTGCTGTTACAATGCAGGAAGCTTACATAGTAGCCTTTAAAAGATCAGCCTTTGCTAAAGCAAAGAAAGGCGGTTTTCGTTTTATGAGATCTGATGATCTGGCAGTATTAGTAATTATGGAATTATTGAAAGATTTTCCACAAATTGAAAAGAGCCAAATTGATGATCTAATAGTAGGTTGCGCGAATCCTGAAGGAGAGCAGGGTCTGCAAATTGGAAGACAAATAGCATTACGTGCTTTGGGAGAAAAAGTACCCGGAATTACCATAAATCGATATTGTGCTTCTGGTCTGGAGTCAATTGCAATTGCCACAGCTAAGATTCGGGCTGGAATGGGTGAAATTTATGTAGCAGGAGGAATAGAAAGTATGAGTATGATTCCTCTTGAGGGATACAAACTTGCGGTAAATTATTCTGTATCTGAAAGCAATCCTGATTATGTAATTGGAATGGGATTAACAGCAGAAGCGGTTGCGAATAAGTATAAGATAAGCCGTGATGCGCAAGATGAATTTTCTTTTCAATCACACAGGAAAGCCGCTAGTGCGCAACAAAGAAATTTCTTTGCAAAGGAAATCTGTAATATTGATGTTAATGAAGTGAAAGTTGTAAATAATAAAAGAACACTTTCCTCTTATTCAGTTTCACAGGATGAAGGCATTAGACCTGATACAACTATAGATGCACTTTCTAAGCTAAAACCAGTATTTTCATTAAAAGGAAGTGTAACCGCCGGCAACTCATCACAGACTACAGATGGAGCCGGATTTGTTCTCGTAATGAGTGAAAGCAAGGTTAAAGAATTAAATCTAAAACCTATTGCAAAACTTGTGTCTTGCTCCGTTGCCGGAGTAGATCCGTTGTACATGGGAATAGGTCCATGTGCTGCTATCCCTAAAGCATTACACGCAGCCCAACTTCGGTTATCCGATATCCAGTTGATAGAATTAAATGAAGCTTTTGCCTCTCAATCTCTAGCAGTAATTCAGGAAGCAGGATTGAATCCTGAAATTACTAATGTCAATGGTGGTGCAATTGCATTGGGTCATCCATTAGGTTGTAGTGGTGCCAGACTATCTATGACCTTGATTAATGAATTACAAATGCGAAACCAAAAATTTGGATTGGTCACTGCCTGTGTTGGTGGTGGACAAGGGATTGCAGGGGTATTTGAAGTTCTGTATTTGTTAAGAAATTGATCGGTTTTTTTACTGATCTATTCCAAATTTATTTCAATTGATTATACTAATACTCAAAAAGTTTCATAATGTTTTTGTGAATATGATTTGTTTTTACATAATTATATTTTCTTGGTGATTAACACCCTTCAAGAGCTCTAAATTTCGATTTAATTTATCTCATAGGATTTGTTCTTTATGCAGGCAACATTTCCAAATTTTGATTGGTCCATTGAATATCTTTGATTTGACAATTAGATATTTAAAAAATGAAGCCAACAATTTCCAGCCCTTTTCAACCCAGGCCATTACCATCGGGAACCCTTACGCCATATACCGGCCCCTGGACCTTTTCAACTGCAGCACATTTGCTGCGGAGAACGACTTTTGGGCCAAGTCTAAAAATGATAAATGAAGCGGAGACCCAAGGTTTGAATTCTACTTTAGATGAATTATTTACAGAAGGTAGATTTCCTACAAGACCCTTAAATCCGTATGCTACGAATGATCCCGAAGTAAAGGTAGGTGAGACCTGGATCAATGCTGATCAATCTCCGGCTAGTGGTTTGAACCTATATAGAATTTATTCTCTGACATCCTGGTATATTAAAAAACTGCAGTCAGAAGAGTTCAACATCCTTGAGAAAATGGTTTTATTTTGGCATAATCATTTTGTAGTATCTGAAATTGAAAGCCCTGCTTTATTTTATAATTATTTTGAAACACTGGAAAAATTTGCTTTGGGAAATTTTCGAGAATTTACAAAGGAAGTAACTGTAAATCCAGGAATGCTAAGGTACCTTAACGGGAACACCAATACAAAGCAGGCTCTCAATGAAAATTACGCCCGGGAATTATTGGAATTATTTACAATAGGTAAAGGTCCGATTGCCGCTCCCGGGGATTATACTACATTTACCGAACAAGATGTAAGAGCTATTTCAAAAGCCTTGACCGGATGGAATTATACAACTCCTTATAAGATTGTTCTGGCATTTGATAACAGCAAGCATGACACTTCGGTGAAAACTTTGTCTCATAGATTTGGCAACCAAACAATAGCGAACCTCGGTGATCAAGAATACAAAAAAGTAGTGGATATTATATTTGAACAAGATGAATGTTCAAGATTTATAGCAAGAGAATTATACAAGTGGTTTGTCAACCACCATTTGACACAACAGATTGAAGTTGATATTATTGAGCCAATGGCTAAGATGATCAGAGATGATAATTATGTTATAAAAAACGCAGTAAGAGCCTTATTGAATTCAGAACATTTCTTTTCAGATGCAGTCTATGGATGTATGATAAAAGCACCAATGGATTTTATTATGAGTATAAGCAATTCATTGAAATTTCCTGTTCCAAATCAATTGCATGACAATTATGCTTACTTCAATCATTTGTGGACAGATACGCACTTGATGGGTCAGACTTATTCAGAAATTCCTGAAGTTGCCGGTTGGAAAGCATACTATCAGGAGCCTTTATTTTATCGTCATTGGATTAATGGCGTAAGCCTTCAGGATAGAAAAAGATGGATTGATAAATTTATTAATAAGGGTATTAGCTTTAATTCAATCATTGGAATAAAAATTCCTGTTCTGGATGTAATAAAGGAATTTAGCGATCCCGGAAATATTACCTCATTACTTACAGAACTAGGTCAATTGATTTTTACACATCCGTTAACGAATTCACAAACAGCAATTGCCAAAGATGTTATCCTTAAAGGACTTCCTAATTATGAATGGACCGTCGAGTATGAGGATTATGTTAATGATCCCAACAATAAACAGAAAAAAGATGCCATTGAAAACAAGCTGAGAGCATTATTTACGCACCTAATGAATTTACCTGAGTTTCAATTACAGTAATTGAAGTAAAAAAAATGAAAAAATGAAAAGAAGAAATTTTATAAAATCAAGCTCACTTGCATCAACACCTTTTTTGCTAAATGGAATCAGTGTTCAATCATTTTTAAGTAGATCATTAGAGAATTTGATAAATGGTGACAATGACAGAGTATTGGTTCTTATTCAACTCAATGGAGGAAATGATGGATTAAATACTTTAATACCCATAGACCAATATGCCGGATTAACCGCAGTTAGAACCCCGGTTCTCATTCCGCAAAACAGAGTAATTAAAATCAATAACAATACTGGATTACATCCCTCAATGACGGAGTTAAATACTGTATGGAATAATGGAATGGCTCAATTTATTCAAGCTGTAGGATATCCCAATCAGAATCGATCTCATTTTAGGTCACAGGATATATGGATAACTGCATCTGATGCTAATGAATTTTTAAATACGGCCTGGTTGGGAAGATATTTTGATGAAACAATTCCAAATTATCCGATCGGTTATCCGAATTCTGATTGTCCAGATCCTATTGCATTAAGTATTGGTACAAATATTAGCGAAACCTGTCAGGGAACGCGTGGAAATTATAGCCTCGCAGTAATTGATCCTGTAAATATTGATGTTCTTAATGATCCGAATCTTGAACCTGTTCCGTCTACTTGTTATGGAGAAGAATTAAGTTTTCTACGTGACGCCGTTAAACAAACAAATTCTTACACTGATCGAATTAAAGCTGCTGGTCAAAAAGGAAATAACTTGAGTACTAAATATTCAACATCTGCATTGTCAGAGAAACTAAAGACTGTTGCCAAATTAATAAGCGGAGGCCTTAAAACAAAAGTATATGTTGTTAACTTAATGGGATTTGACAACCATTCCGGCCAGGTAAATTCAGATACAACAACAGGTACTCATGCTAATCTATTAACACAACTTTCTAACGCAATTTGTGCATTTCAGGATGACTTGGTAAAGTTAAAACTTGATAAACGTGTAATAGGCATGACTTTTTCAGAATTTGGCAGAAGAATTAAAACAACCAATAATGGAACTGATCATGGTTCAGCGGCTCCAATGATTTTATTTGGTTCATGTATTAATCCGGTTATTCTAGGGAATAATCCCATCATTTCAACAACCACAGGAGATCAGGAAGGAGTTGCAATGCAATATGATTTTAGATCAGTTTATGGATCGATTCTCAATCAGTGGTTTAACGTAGATAAAGCTATTGTACAAAGATTAATTTATCAACAGTACCAGGATCTTCCTATTATTATGGGATGTACAACAACGGATACTTATGATATTAACGAACCTGATTCCTTAAAAATTAAGCTCTCAGAAAATATTACAACAAATCAAACCACCTTGCAAATTAATGGTATCATCAATAAGTTTGTTAACATTGGTGTATTTAATGATCAGGGTTTTCAATTGCAGAATGAAATAATTAAGACAAGCGGAGTAGATTCAATTACACGTATAATTAATTTAGAACAATACCCAGCTGGAATTTATTTTGTGCGGGTTGCTGATGCCAAATATCAAAAAGTGGAAAGAGTGGTGAAGGTGAATTAAAATGATTTTGGAATAGAATGACTTCAATTTATCCAAATACCAAATTTTATCAGTACAAACCCTTATATTTATTCTCTAAAGGTTTTCCATGATTTTTCAATAAATCTTAAAATATTATTGGAAGGAACATATTTTCATCGTAACTTTGAAAATAATTTACTTAAAGGATCTCATTTCATATCTTTAATTTGTAATTAAAATTTTATCATATGAAAAATGTTACTATCTTTCCAAGACTGTCTAATAATGAATATTAGACCTTATTTGAAACTAAATATTTCAAATAAATTATTACAATTTCTCCTTTTAAATATTGTTTTGGCAAGCGGGGCACAAATAGGACACTCACAATCGACGTGTAATTGTCCTTCAGGTGCAACGCAGATTGGTACTTCTGGAACAAATACATTGTACACTTCTACAAATCTCCCAAATACGATTACAGGAGAAACATTATGTATTTCAGGCACATTGGTAATTAACACTACTGTAGATCTTTACGATTGTATTATTTGGATGAATACAGAATCTGAAATACTTATCGATGGCCAGACATTTGGCACTATTAAATAGCGAATTTAGATCGTGCACAGACTTTTTATACAAAGGCTTGAGGTTTGTTAATGGCGCATATTTAACAATCTCTAATTCAAGATTTTATGATGCAAAAAAAGCAATTAACATAATCGGTAATTGCATTGGACGAATTAGCAATAGTCACTTTGAGTGCAATAGAGTAGGAATTAGCTTAAATTCTGCAACTACTATTGGAATTTCTGATAATGTATTTAAATGCCCGGTTGGAATCAAAGCTGATGAAACCCTTCCATTCAATCCTAATAAAGTAAGAGCTCATGCCGGAATAGAAGCTACTAATAATTCACATGTTATTGCAAGTTCAAATTATTTTCAACAATTATATTATGGAATAATAATCATTAAATCTACAATTGCCGCCTCTGGAAATGAATTTAGATACATGATAATAAAAACATATGGTCAGCAAACTTATGGCTCAGGAGATGGTGGCTACTGTGTCTATTCCAGTTAAAGTTCATTTACCAGTTTTAGAAATAATAGAATGGCTGAATCTTATGCAGGAATTTGGGCTGACAAGTCTTCGTTAAAGGACATACATCACAATGTATTTGATCGTAGGTGCTGGTATTTATAGTTTCCATGCAAGAACTAATTCAATTGTCAGGGATAATTACATTAATTTTTATCAATATGGTATTTATGAACGATTCAATCAACCAGGCATAGTGCCTAATATTCATGACAATACTTTAACTAGGGCAACTAACTATAATGAATCCGAAAGTGCTGTTATTAAATTACAGGAAATTAGAAGCGCCGGAGGAGTAATGAGTAATAATGTTATGAACATTGATATTTACTGCTATGGAATACTCTTGGATAACTGCATTGGTCAGTTAGCCACAGACAATCATATATTCTACTCTATAAGTCAATTTGCTGCAGGTAATATTCCAGGAAATGGTATATTTATTAGAGCTCAGAGTAATAATTATATCCTAGGCAATGAGATCAATTGCAACAATCCACCGGAAAGAATATCAGCAGGTATTTCCATTGGCGCAAGTATTGGCAATACGATCTGTTGCAACTCAGTTACAAATGGGGTTAAATGCTATCAATTTTCAGGTGGTTGTGATGGGTCTGTATGGCGAGGAAATGGAAGTATTGGAACATATACTGATGAATTGCTACTAAATAGAAGTTCATTCTTTGGTCCTCAACCTAACAATGGCAATAATCCATTTCCAATATCATCATATAATTATTGGAACCCTCAATCCGGTGGAAGATTAGGAGATGCAAGAAATTTAAATGGCATAGGCAACTTTACTAGAAGGTCACAAATAACAGCCAAAGGTTGTATTCTAACTGAATGGCCTACAATAATAGTTCCTACTCAAAATTGCAGTTCAAACCCTTTGAATTGGCTTATATCTATTCCTCAAAACAATGCAACACAAGATTGTGGATCTATATCCGAATGTCAGGTACCAATTGTTGGCTTTAGAGGCGATCCAGAAGATTATCTTTCTGACAATGACATTGCTATTGCAACTGGAGAATTGTATCAAGTTGAAATTGGGAATATTCTTGAATGGGAAGGAATGAAACATCTCATCCTGATTATTAGACTTCATCCTAATCTACTTGGACTTTATTCTAGTATTGATTCTTTTTATTATGCAAGTCTTGGAACCAATCTACTTAAATTTCATCTTATAGATAGCTTGTTATTTAGAGCTTCTCGGGTATCTTCAGAAGAAAATACTGAAAATGATTCTCTCTTAATTCAATTAACCAACTATTCCAACTCAATAAGTTTATTATTAGATTCATTAAGTTCTGCTTCGAATTCTCAGGATAGTCTTCTTATATTGCAAGCAATAAATGTTCAATCTTTAAATTTTGATTCAGTCCGAATTATTTTAGATCAAAAATATGCAGATCACAACAACTTGATCTCAATGATGAGGAACTCAGCACAAGCAATACTATACACAATTACTCCATCAAATCTTTTAGAATCCAATGAGAAGTTAGTTCGACAACTTCATATAGATCTAGTACTTTCTTTAATTGATACTGCAACAGCACAACAGTTAACTCAGCTGTCTGAACTTTCCTCACTCTGCCCTTATAAAGAAGGCAACCTGGTATTCTGGGCAAGAGATCTTTATAATATTTTTAATCCTCAAGCTTTTTATGATGATGATCTAATATGTATTCCTTCTCAAAACATGACTTTAAAAAATGCTGATGAAAAATTGATGAATGAAATAATTAACATTAAAGCCAATCCAATACAAGCAGTAATTGAGCTTCGTATTTCTAAATCAAGTTATGACAAGCTCAATGTCAAGATTTATTCATTAGATGGCAAGTTGATATTTAAATCCGGAATATTGAATTCTGATCAATTAACTATACCTTGTGAATCATGGACTTCTGGCATTTATCAAATTGCTTTGTATAGTGAAAATAAATTTCTTGCCATGAAATCTATTAGTGTAATTAAATAATATTCCTTAAGCGAAATCTATTATGAATAAATTCTTAATTTTCGTATTCATTCTGCTAGGTCTTAATTATCTTAATAGTCAGAAATATGACTTCAATTGGATAATGGGAGAAAGAACGGCGTTAATTAAGGATTCTTTGGATGGGACTGCTATTCTGAACTTCAACTCTCAGAATGGAAGTCCCTTGATCCAATCAACAAAGAAGATAAACACAGACTTCTGGTACTATGGAACTTTAATTTCGGATATGGAAGGTGAGTTTATGTTTCATTTTCATGGGAACTTTCTTTTTGATTATTTCAATTATAAAGGAGTTAATGGTTATAAGAAGATTTGCCCACAAGAATTTTGTGCTTACGACCCTCAGTCTTGTCTAATTCTACCAGGCGGAATGAATGATACTAGCTACAGCTTACTTACTACTGAGTCTAAAGTTGTAGGGGATACATTTGCGTATGTTCTGAATCTTAGAAATAATTTTCATCAACTGGTTAATTCAACGAACAATACAGGAGTAACGATTGTATCAACCAATAATTTATTCTTATCAGATTCTATAGATATTGGAAAAATTACCGCATGTCGTCATGCCAATGGAAGAGATTGGTGGATTATCATTGGCAGATATAATAAGCCTGAGGTTTATACAATATTGTTTGATGGAAATAAAGTAGTTCGATCTTTTATTCAAAATATTGGTAGGATTCCTGAAAATCAGAGTAATGGTTATTCCTGTTTTTCACCTAAAGGCAATTATTATTGTTCTACGAGTATCAAAGAATCAAATAATCTTTCACATGGAATTTTTGAGTTATATGATTTTGACAGATGTTCAGGTCAATTAAAGAATAGACAATTTGATCAACTTGATACTACTCCGACAATTGCATTTGGTTGCGCCTTCTCACCAGATAGCAGATTTCTATACCTAAGTTCAAGTTATTATTTATATCAGTACGAGATTATCGATGGAAAGTTATCTAACAAGACGGTTATTGCGGAATATGATGGACATATTGGACACGTCTTCGATAACAATACTTCGTCTTCAACTTTTGGCAATCTACAATTGGCTCCTGATGGAAGGATATATTCCAATCCAGAATTCTTGCAATCTCGATATATGCATATTATAAATAAACCCAATAAATCTGGAGCTGCTTGTGATTTCATACAACATTCCGTTAGATTAAAATCAATAATCACAACGACACCCTCATTTCCCAATTATCGTTTAGGCCCAATTGATGGTTCAATATGCGACTCATTAGATATTGATAACATTCCCTGGTGTTGGTGGAGATACAATCAAGATACATCGAGTCATCTATGCTTCGAATTTACAGACCTAAGCGCATACGAAGTTGCAGAATGGTATTGGGACTTTGGAGATGGTACCCAAAGCAGAGATACATCACCGATACACTGCTTCTCTAAAAATGGAAATTACAAGGTCTGTCTTATTGTAAAGAATCAATACGGATCAGATACATTGTGCAGAACTTTAAATATAGGAACAACTGGAATTATCAACAATGAAAGACAAGAAATTCAGACAGAAATTTTTCCCAATCCTGCAAGAGATTACCTTATAATTAATATACCTGATTATATACCCGAGAATATGAAGATTAAGCTATTTAATTCTCAAGGATCAGAAGTTCTAGACCAACGAATTTATCAAGGAAGTAATATCATTGATACAGATCAACTTATTAATGGAATTTATTTTGTTTATCTTCGTGATATGAATGGTTTATTGAAAACTTATAAAATTTTGATAGAATAATTTATGTTAGCAACAATAACTAGAAGCTTAATACAGTTGTTAATTATTAATGATTAAGAAGTTCCTATAATTTCAATCCTTCAAGTATTAGTATTTTCGTTTAGTCTTAATGCACAATACTATATTTCGCCTTATGTTGGCAAGGGTTATATTACAGTAAACACATTTAATTATTGGAATTGTCTTTATTTTTACGATGAAACAGTGTTTAGTTCTAATTCATTAATTGCTGGAATAAATTTTGAAAAAACATTAACTGCAAAAGTTAATCTTTCCTTGGACGTAATGTATAACCAATCCATTGTGAATTAAATGTAGGATTTGTTAAGATAGATAGAGTTAAATTTAATAAGTATTCACTTAAAACTTTGGCGCGATTAAAAATTACGAAAGGATTTTCAATAAATTCTGGAATCAGATTAGAACATATAAATAGTCATATTTGTCCAAAATATATTCCAAATAAGTGGCTTTCAAGCGAAAATATTTTTAACCCCAAACTTTAGTTTGGGGTTAAAACATGATTATAAATATAGGGCTTCAGCCCTGAATTAAATAATTATATTGGACGGTTGTAATAAATAGTTTATCTGAATGATTGGTTGTTGATCAGACATACAGAGATATTGGATATAAATTCAATTTGGATCAATTCAATTTTAGATTGGAGCCTCTCTATTTTTCAAAGAATTTTCGGTCAATGCAGATTTTGTGAATCGAATCACTAATTTGGGAGAGTATGAGTTCATTGAAGCATTCCAAGTAAAAAGACAATTACTTTTTTATCTAGCTTCTCGAATAAAGATTTATTGAAAGTAATACAAATTAAAATGAGTAGATAATTTGAATAAATTTGTTACATGATAAACTCCATATAATTTTCCTTTGTTATAACTTTAAATACACTGTTATTATGAGATTCCAAAAAACTCTTTGGGGCTCTTTTATTCTTATTGGTCCATTTTAGTTCATATGCGTTTAGAATTCCATTCCTTTCTTCAATATAATCTACTTCTACCTGAGAGTAATTGCGCCAGTAATAACGATTGCAATAGATTCTGTCATACGATATTTTTTTTAATCTTTCAGAGATTAGCCAGTTTTCCCACATATGTCCGAGATCATATCTAAATTCTAAAGGGTTAAAATTTTCAATAAGCATATTCCTGATACCATTATCGATAAAATAAATTTTTTGCTTCTTGTTAATTTCATTTCTGGCATTCATGCTGAATGCGGGCAATCTATAAATAATAAATGCTTTTTCAAGAATGGCAATATATTCTTCTACAGTTTCACTGCTCATTGCAAGTTGTTGAGCCAATTCATGCATAGAGACCAGAGACCCACATTGATAAGCCAGAAGTTTAACCAGCTTCACCAGTTTTTCAGATTTACGGATTTTTGAAATTTTTAGGATGTCTTTGTAGAGATAAGATCCTGCAATTTCTCTTAGCACTCTGATTTTTTTTTCAACAGTTTTTTTTTGTAATACTTCAGGATATGAACCATAAAGTAAGAATTGTTCTAAATTATTATGAATCTGAATTGGATTTTCCTGACCTGCAATTTCCTTTATTGAAAGAGGATATAAATGATAATTGTAAACTCTGCCTGTAAGGGGTTCTTGTAATTCATTAGCCATGTCAAGTGTACATGAGCCGGTAAGAATAATTTTAAGTTCAGGCATTTCATCATATAAGATCTTAATATTCTTTCCGATGTTCTCAATGTTCTGAGCTTCATCGATTATCAATAGATTATGATCTCCTATAAGGGATTTAAGTTTTTCTAGATTTCTACTTGATAGTACTTCAAGGTTTTCAGCGAGATCGGCATTAACAAAGAGAGTCTTAAATTCTTTTGAGAGTAAAAAAGATTTAACCAATGTAGTCTTACCGGATTGACGAGGACCATAAATGATAATCGCCTTATGATCTTCTCTTAAATCGTCGAGAATTCTTGTCCAAATACTTCGTTGTATAGCTTCCACCACACAAAATTAGCATGAATTACTGGTTATTTTAAAAATAGGCCAAATATTTCAATTATAATCTAAAAAATTGACTTAAAATTTCAAATAGAAAATTTTATAATATGTAAATATATTTACATAAAATGCAGATATACAGTGATATATGAAATTTATTAGAAAGAATATCGAATGAAAAAGTATAAAATAGTTTCTCATAAAAGTACTTATATTTAAATAAAATAGTTTAAAAATATGGCTTAAAAATTCGAATATACTTTAAAAAATTGA
>JABFRV010000119.1 GCA_013140975.1 Saprospiraceae bacterium | reverse complement strand
ATCCTGTCCTACAACATAGAGATCTAAAAATTCCTTAATTTTTATGGGTGTAATTCCTGAGGATAATTTAAATTTTCTCTTTGAATTTTTTTTCTTGTTCGTTCCTACTTCTTCCTGAACAATATGAAAAGCTTGTTCAACACAATTATCACATATTGCAATATCTTCTCCCTGAACCAATACACTTACATCCTTACGTTCTTTACCACAAAAACTGCAAGTTTGTTCGTTGTCTTTATTTTTTTTTGCCAATTTTATATTCGTTGATGTTAAGCAATGGAAAGATTATTGATTGTCTAGTTGAAGTTATCAATTAACAATCTACGATACATTATTATTTACACTTTACTTTTTACAAGCACATCATCTATGATTCCATATTCCTTGGCTTCTGTTGCGCTCATCCAATTGTCTCTGTCGCAATCAGCTTCAATTTTATCAACTGCTTGTCCTGTGTGAATGGCCATAATTTCGTATAATTCTTTTTTCATAGACTTGATAAGATTATAAGAAATCTCCATGTCTTTGAATTGTCCTTGCATTCCGCCTGAAGGTTGATGAATCATTACCCGGCTATGTTTAAGACATGTTCTTTTTCCTTTCGTGCCAGCACATAATAAAACTGCACCCATGGATGCCGCAAGTCCTGTGCAGATTGTTGCAACATCGGGTCTGATATATTGCATTGTATCATATATTCCTAGTCCGTCTATAACTGAACCACCGGGACTGTTGATATACATTTGTACATCTCTTCTTGCATCAACTGAATCAAGAAACAATAATTGAGCCTGAATTACATTCGCAACGTAATCATTTACAGGAACACCCATAAAAATGATTCTATCCATCATTAATCTTGAGAATACATCCATTCCTACAATATTTAACGAGCGCTCTTCTATAACGGTTGGAGTGAATCCCTTAATATTAGGAGCTGAATCTTCCATATATTTTTCAAGATGCATAGAAGACATTCCAAGATGTTGCGTGGCGTACTTTTTAAATTCGTTCATTTTTTTAATAGTTTATGGATAATGGTTACCGTTGAATAATTATTATTTTTGAAAAGTATTAATGTTTATGGGCATTAAGCTCTTTCACTTTGGCTTTAAAATCATCAATTGAAATCTCGATTTCAGTTTTCATCATCTGATCTCTGAGCCAGGCTTGCGTTTTCAAAGTTTGTGCTTCCGAAATAAATTCTTTGGCTTTCGTCTCGTCTTTTAGAACATTCATTGAAACCTGATTCCATTGTTCGTCGTTAAAATTCAAACCAGGAATTTGTGCATGATATTTTTGTTTGATAATATTCACAACATCTTCCAACTGGACATCAATTTTTGTACGGCTTGAAATCACTTTTTTGAAAAGTTGCCAATTTAGACCCTCTTTGAAATGGATTATATCATGATTGAAGTCATGTTCAGATTTATTCTTCCATTCTTCGAAACTATTGGTTAACCATTCTTTTAGAAATTCATCAGGATATTGAAGATCTTTCCATTGAAGAGTCTGCTTATATAAATAATAATTGATAAAGTTGCTCGACTCAGATTCATAATGTTTCTCAAGATCTGATTGAAGCTGACTTCTTAATTGTTCTAAAGTAGAAATTTCAGTATTTTCTCCATAAGCCTTTTTGAACAATTCTTCATTAAGTTCAGGCTTAGATTTTCTGCTTACATCAATAATTTCAGCTTTGAATTCATTTTCAAATTGTTGATCATCTGATATTTTGAGAAAATATTTACGAATTGTTTTTTCATCCATTTCTTTTTCGACATTGCGAATGTTGAAATGGAAGCTATCGCCTGTTTTTTTGTTCAGTAGAATATTCGTGAACTCTTCAGTAAGGTGCTCATCCAATAATACAGAAAATTCAGATTCAATTCCACCTTCTTTTATTGAATCAGATAGAAGTTCGTTAACTTTTAACTTGACCATATCTCCGGATTGAATTTCCGTCAAGATATTGTTATAAGTACTGAAGTGATTCATGAATGCAACCAATTCAGCGTCGATATCTTTTTCTGTTGTGACAATTTTATAAGAAGGAAGACGAACTTCATCAATAAACTTATTAAGATCAAGTTCTGGAGCAATTCCTACGTTAAAGGAAAATTCCATTTCATCCTTTTGGAGATCCTGATTGCCATTAGAATTCTTATCGGGCATTAGATCCCCTAAAAAACTTAAGTTATTTTCGGTCTGATAGTTTTCAATAGCTTTATTTACCAATTTGTTAAGCACTTCTGCTTTAATTGTCTCTCCATATAATTTAGTAATCATGGATTGAGGAACGGCCCCTTGACGAAAACCCTTTATTTTAGCATTCTTTCGAATATTCTCAATTTCCTTTGATACCTCCGGCAGGAAATCATCCTTTACAATTTTGACATTGAGTTTGCCTTGATTCGTTGCGGTAGATTGATAGCTTACTTGCATAATTTTAAAACAGTATAGTAAAGGAAATAAAGAGGCAAATTGTTCTGCAAAAGATTATAGAAAAAAGTGCGGGTGAAGGGACTCGAACCCCCATACCTCACGGCACCAGATCCTAAGTCTGGCGTGTCTACCAATTTCACCACACCCGCAAAGAGGCGCAAATATAATATATATATTGGTTTTGGATGGGCGATAAAAAGTAAATAAAATGTAAAGTTGATAAATTATATTAAATAAATTTATACTTTATAGAATACTAATAAACAGGGTAAAATAC
>JABFRV010000136.1 GCA_013140975.1 Saprospiraceae bacterium | reverse complement strand
ATTTGTGCCAGGAGCAGATTCAACATGAAGTTGATTTTTTGCTGGATTAGGATAGATTGAAACTGTGTGTGTATTTAATCTTTCTTTCAATAATTCTTCATTGATCAATTCCTGAGAAACAATATCAGTGCCTTTTTTCTTAGGAGGTAATTTAGGACACTTAATCGGTGAAATAACTTCCACATACCTTAGCTTAGTAGCAGAGTTAGTTCCATTTCCATTTCTTACAGAAAGTTTAACTGTATATCTACCTGCTTTGTTAAATTTCACGGAAGGATTTTTTTGAGCTGAGGTGAGCGGAGTTCCTGACTCGAATTGCCAACTCCATTCGATTACGTCAACTGACGAACGATCAAGAAAATTTACAGTAAATGGCGCACAGCCTTTTATCACATCAGATGTGAAATTTACTTTTGGAATTAAATAGACTGCAACAATTTTTTCTATTGTGTCAACACCACAATCATTTTCAGTTATAAGCCTGACTTTAAATTCGCCTTCAACTCCATAATTATGTTTAGGTGAAGATTCTGTACTTGTTTTTCCATCCCCAAATTCCCAAAAATATTTATTGGCTTTTTTACTGTTATCAGTAAAGAATGCTTCAAATCCGGTAACACTATTTATAAATTCCGATGTTGGTCCTTCTTCAACTTTAATAAAGGAAACTTGCGTAATTGAGTCAGATTCTACACCTGCTCGCGCAATAAGTTTGACATCATAATTTCCAATTGTTGAATAAGTAATAGTTGGTTCTTTATCAGTGCTTGTTGAAGGATTGCCTCCCGGGAAGAACCATTCAAATGTCTGAGCAGTAGCGGTTGAATTATTTTGAAATTTAACAGTATAAGGAACGCAACCATTAGAATTTGTTACAGAAAATCCAGCAATTGGTTTTGCTCCAATTGTTACCGTACGTTTTGTGGTTGTAGTTCCACAAGCATTCTTAACTGATAATATTACATCATATCTTCCATCTCTATAGACATGTTCAGGGTTTTGATCGGTCGAGCTTGTTCCATCGCCAAAATCCCAACTATATGTTTTGCCATATAAACTTGTATTATTGAATTTAACTGTAGATACATTAGTAACCGGATCAAATTGTGCAAGAGGTAAGCTATCTATAGTGATATACATTTCTTTTTCCTTCGAGTCATTATTTTTAGCACTATTTACAACAAGTTTGACTTTATAAATTCCGGGACGAGAATATTTGACAATTGGATTCTTTACAAAAGAACCGGTTGGTGTTCCTCCCGGAAAACTCCAAGTCCAATTTATTACATTCACTGTCGACATGTCAAAAAACTTAATTGTACTTGGTGCACAGCCTGCAGTAGTATCAGAAGTAAAATCTGCAATCGGTTTGTAAAAATTACTGACTTTCTTTTTTATGCAGGTTTCTCCACAGTCATTTTTAACACAGAGTTCAACTTCAAATTCACCTTCTTTAGGATATGTTTTAGTAACAACCTGGCCCTCATCTCTTGTTCCATCATGAAATTTCCATTTCCACTCGTCTACACGATCGCCAAATCCAAAAAATTCTATATCATTTCCCAAATTTGCTGCTCCAAATTGGAAGTCAACAAAGCGTGGTTTATCTCTGGGAATAATATAATCTAATTTTTCTATTTTGGTAGAACATTTGGAATTTATAACTTCAAGTTCAACAGAAAATGAACCAACTGAATTATATATTATTATCGGATCCTTATCAGTGGAAGAGGCAGGAGTTCCTCCTGGAAATTTCCATTTATACATTGTTCCGTTCGTTGACATATTGTTATATTGAACAACTAAGGGTACGCAACCGTCTGTCGGGGTTGCACTAAATTCTGCGATTGGAATATATCCACCACTGCAATCAACCAGACAGCCTTTTATATTCCAGGCCCATTCATAGATAGCAAACTGTGAAGGCAAAGACCAAATATTAAATCCGCTCATACTTGGATTCATAATCGTTGGTGATCCCCCTCCATCATGCTGAGCTGTAAAGCAATGACCTGCTACATGGCTTTGCAATTGTCTAACAACAGAATTGTCTTTTACGAATTCGCTACAAACGGTGAATGGAGAAAACAAACATGCTCGAGGGTCTCCTGCAACTGCATATTGAGGAGCTCTAAAAAATTTAGAAGTCCAAAGTGTAGCAATATCAAATCCCGGGAAAACGGAAAATGCAATGTTTGAAAATATTCCCAAATGAGAATTAATAGAATTTGAATTTACAAAAGGATCCCGGATGCTGTCCTCAGAAACAAATATTCCGCTGATATTCCAATAATAATCCGCAATCATTTTGGGGTACAACCAGTCAGTTTGCATTAAGTTGACAATCGCTAATAATCTACCATCAGTCGTTGCGCGATCCTTGCCATAGGAGGCAAAGAATGTAAAGTCTGCACCCATTGCTATATCTATTTCCCAACAAATAAAATTCCTTGGAATAATTTTTGTAGTATCATGATCTTGATGTTCATGTTTTTCATGTAGTTCCTCAGCATGTTCAGCTGTTGTTACAATAGAAGTAGATTGTTTAATAGAATTTTGAGTATATAATATAAATCGATTTGGATTTTGATCTTTGAATTCATATCTGAATTGTTCAAGATAAAAAGTTTGATCACCTTGTTTAAACATCAAAGACATAAAGTTAGGTGCGAAAGTTAGGGCAACCTCTCCACCGCCAAAATTTGCATTATTGCCTCTATATGTTTCCAGGCCAGGTGACTGATCTCTCTCTTCCAATCCATTAGCCGTCATGCATTTCACTTTTGCTTTCGGATCAAGGATATTGTATTTAAAAAGCTGCAATATATACGAGCGATTTCCTAATTTAAGTTCTGCTTCTACGGATGTTCTTTTTGTTGCTGCAAAACTTCTTCTTACCTTTTCAACATCAATTTCAAATATCTCAAAAGAATTAAATTTGGTATAATATTCCTGACTCTTAGGAAGAATATTTCCTTCAATAATTACGTCTTGTGAACGCAGGGTAAATGATGTTAAAAGCAAAGTAATACATAATAATATTTTCATAATTACATGGATAAATTTAAATTGACTATGCTTTAATGATTGATAATAATTAAAGCGATTTCATGGAATAAGCTATTCTGAACTTGAACATAATATGATCCTGCCGGAATTGATGTAGTTTGAATTTTTTCTGGAGAATTTTTTATTTTTCCTTCAAGAACTTTTTGACCGGTAATCGTATATAAAGAATATGTTGAGTTTTTCTCTGCTTCTATGTATAATAAATCCAATGCAGGATTTGGATAGACAAGAAAGTTGACAGTTTCATTGCTTCGTTGTTGAACGGGAATATAGTTTCCATTATTTTTAAAGGTCGAGTCGATTCCTGTTTTTTTCGTTGGCTTCTTTGGGCATTTCAAAGGAGACAAAACTTCAATGTATTTAATTTTTGTAGCAGAATTAGTTCCATTCGAATTTTTAACAGAAAGTTTAACAGTGTATTTTCCGGCTTTGGTAAATTCTACTGTTGGATTTTTTTGACTTGAAGTTAATGGATTTCCGGATTCAAATTGCCAGGACCATTCATTGACATCAACAGAAGAGCCATCAATAAAATTTACTTTTAAAGGGGCGCAACCTTTGATTACATTCGAAGTAAAATTGACTTTAGGTATAAGATAAATTGCTATTAATTTTTCAAATGTATCTACTCCGCATTCATTCTCTGTAATGAGTCTGACTTTAAACTCTCCTTCAACACCGTAATCATGTGATGGAGATTGCACGGTGCTTGTTTTTCCATCCCCAAAATCCCAGAAGTAAGAGCTTGCATTCTTGCTTAAGTCTGTAAAGAAGGAAATAAACCCGGTAACAGAATTTTGAAATTCAGCGGAAGTTGATTCGCCAACCGTTATAAATTCATTGCGTTTCAATGTATCACTTTCTAATGCACCTTTAGCAATTAAGGTAACATCAAATTTTCCTACAGAGTTATAAACAATTGTAGGTTCTCTTTCTGTGCTTGTAGATGGCGTTCCTCCCGGAAATGACCATTCAAATGAGCTGGCAGAAGCTGTGGATGAATTTTGAAATTTTATTACGAATGGAGTGCAGCCCTTTGAAACAGATGCTGAAAAACCTGCAGTTGGTTTTGCTCCAATCGTTATTGTGCGCGTCGTTGTTGTTGAGCCACATTTATTTGTTGCGGTATATTTTATTTCGAATCTTCCATCTCTGTAAAAATGCGTAGGACTGGAATCTTTACTTGAAGTTGCATCACCAAAATCCCAGAAATGTGAATCAGCATAGAATGATTTGTTGTTCATTGTTGCAATCGGACCTCCAATTGTAGGATCAAAAATTGCATTTGGTAAGCTGTCAATGGTAATAAATGTATCTCGCAATAGTGTTGCATTATTTTTTAAACTATTGACGGTTAATCGAACATTGTATTTTCCGGGTCTTGTATATTTTACTGTTGGGTTTTGAACAAAAGATCCTGTTGGTGTTCCTCCAGGAAAGCTCCAGGTCCAATTTATAACATTGGTCGAAGATAGATCTGAGAATTTAAGTGTGGTAGGGGCGCAGCCTGAATTTTTGTCTACGCTAAAGTCGACGGTAGGAACATAAAAATTACTGACTTTTTGTTTTACACAAGTTTCACCACAATCATTCGATGCACATAATTCAACATCAAATGTTCCTTCTTTGTCATACGTTTTTATTACGTATTGACCTTCCTCTGTAGTGCCGTCATGAAATTTCCAAATCCATGTGTCTGCACGATCAGCAGAAGCAAAAAATTCGATATCATTTCCGTTGTTAGCACCACCAAAATTAAATCGTACAAAACGTGGTTTATCTCGCGTAGATATATATCCTAATTTTTCAATCTTCGTAGTACATTTAACATTTAGCGCTTCCAATTCTGCTGCAAACACTCCCAAAGTATTATATGTTACTATTGGATTTGGATCCGTTGATGTAGATGGGACACCACCAGGAAATTTCCAGATGTAATTTGTTGCATTCGCTGACATATTTGTATACTGAACTTTAAGTGGTATGCATCCGTCTAATACATCTGAAGTAAATTCTGCATAAGGAATTTTTGGTCCGCTACATTCGCCAAGGCAGCCTGTAATTCTATCCGTCCAACCTTGTATAAAATCTGCAGATATTTTTGTCCAGTTAACATTGCCGGAAATATTTGGATCCATTATATAAGGTCCAGCATCATGAGGCGCATCAAAAAGATGCCCAATCGCATGAGATTGAACATTTCTGATGAACCCATTATCAGTAGAAAATTCATTGCAAGCACTAAATGGGGTGAAAACACAAGCTCCACGATTGAATGCTGCGTAATGCGGAGGACCAATTAATTTGGAGGTCCAAACAGTTGCAACATCAAATGACACTGAAAAGATATTAAAACCTACACCTGATAAAACACCAAGCATAGCTTGCATATTATTTGCTCCTGCAAATGGATCTCTTGCAGCATCTTCAAATATTGCCATAGTTGGAATTGTCCAAAAATAATCATAATTTAATTTGGGTGAAAGCCAGTCAATTTGAATAGCATTTACTATAGCTGTTAATCTGGCTTCTGTTAAGGTTCTATCAGATCCATGCTTGGTAAAAAATAAAAAATCCGCTGCCAAAGCAATTTCTACTTCAAAACATCGAATATTTCTTTCGTTATTTATCGTTTCAATTTTTTCTTCATTGGTTTCTTTAAATTCCATGGCGTCGTTATGTGTACATTTAAAACCACTTTTCTTAAAGCTATGGGAATTATATCGTATAAATAGATTTTTGTTATTGTCTTTTAATATGTCCGGAAATTGTTCAAGATAATACGTTTCGTCGCCATCCCGGTACATAAGACTCATGTAATTTGTTGCAAAAGTTATTGCGATTTCGCCTCCTCCAAAATTTGTATTGTATCCTCGGTATGTTTCAATACTTGGATCAGGTTTTTCATTAATTACTCCATTTTTAGTTTCAATTCTGACTATACAATTGGGTTTAAGAACATTATACTTAAAAGCTTGTAGTCTGTAAACTTTGCTTCCTAATTGAAGATCAGCTTCAATTCCGGAGCGGGTAGAACTTCTAAAATCATTCCTGACCTTCTCTACATCAATTTCGAAAATGTCATAACTATTTAGTATGGATGAAACCTCATCTTTTTTAGGAAGTTGCTTGGATTCTATGACCACATCCTGAGCAAAGGTGAAAAAACTATATGTGCTGAGAATTAATAGTAGAAAACTCTTCATATTAGAATAAAATTTAATATATTAAAAATTGAATAAGCTGCAATTTAAGTCATTTTTAGCAGTTGTATATTATTTAAAAAATGAATTCAGAAAATCAACTGGAGCTACGTGCAAAGACATTCAAAAGGACGAATAATTAACCTATTTGGTTGGGTTAATGTTTTCAATAATTTGCTGGATAGAGCTATTCAATGATTTAAAAGCTGCCTGGAGATTCCAATTTTCCTTATTTCTTGGCTCAACCTTATTGGAAATTGCCCGAATTGATAAAAAGGGGACGTCCCACATCCTGGCAGCATAAAATACTGCTGCACCTTCCATGCTCTCAATTTCAGCGGAGTGCTTTTGTTTTAGTATTTGTATTTTTTCCTCAGAGCCTGAAGCGTAGCTTACAGTTAGACCTTTGCATTTAGGTAGCTGAGTTTCATACCTATTATTCTTTTTGAGTATTCTTCCTTCTTTGAAAGGATATTGATTTATATCACATAGGCCTAATTCAAAAGTAGTCAGAATCGACCGATCCTGATTTTCTGCTCCAATATCTGCAAATTCTTCGCTGGTAACCTCAACAACATCAGCTATATTATATTTTCCACTATAACTGCCACTAACACCGGCATGAATTAGCAGCGTTATGTCTTTCATTTCTGAATACCTGCCAAGTGCAAAGGAAGTCATTGCTATTCCTACTCCTGTGACAAAAGGAATCACAGTTAAATTTTTATATTTATACTCAACAAATGATTTAGAAGAAGAATGTTTCTCCAGAAAATCAAGTGTAGTTTGTATTTCAGAAGAAGTGGCGCTAACCAATAGGACTTTCATACTATCAAATTAGAATAACCCATTAAAATGACTATCTATTTGTGAAATAATTTTACCAAGATCTTCTTTTTTGTTTATAAAATCGAGCTCATCAGCATTCACAATTAGTACTGGACTATGAGTATACTCTTCTACCCAGCTATCATATCGTTGATTTAATTTTTTTAAGTAATCAAGACTCATATTTCCTTCAAAATCTCTGCCACGGGTATGAATATGTGAAACAAGTGTTGGGATAGAAGCTTTTAAATATATTATGAGATCCGGTTTCTTTATTGTGCTCATCATAATGTTGAATAAAGAGAAATAATTATTATAATCTCTCTCTGTCATCAATCCCATCTCATGAAGATTTGGGGCAAAAATGTGAGCATCTTCATAAATTGTGCGATCCTGAATGACTGTCTTATCGCCTTGCTGAATTTTTAATATCTGTTGAAATCTGGAATTTAGAAAAAAGACCTGAAGATTAAATGACCAACGTTGCATATCGTAATAGAAGTCATTGAGGTACGGATTGGTGGTGGTGTCTTCAAGCTCGATTTGCCAATCATAATGTTTGCCGAGAATTTGTGAAAGACTGGTCTTGCCTGAACCAATATTGCCGGCAATTCCTATATGCTTAATCAGTTGGTTTGGACTCTTCAATTCGTTGGCTTTGCTGTTCATTGGATCCCCAAATATCGAAAGTTTATCTAATAGCTAAGTAAATTTAGTTTCTTTGTATCGAAATTCTATATGGCAAAGATTATCGAACTCGAAAATATTGGCAAGCGCTACCTAATGGGTGAAGAGATTATTGACGCTCTTAAAATCATTAATCTTACTGTACATAAGAATGAGTATCTGGCTCTTATGGGTCCTTCCGGAAGCGGAAAATCTACCCTTATGAATATCATTGGCTGCCTTGATAGCCCAACAAAGGGTACTTATCTTCTTAACGGAAACGAGGTCAGTAAAATGAATGATACGGAGCTTGCAGAAATACGCAATGGCCAGATTGGCTTTGTATTTCAGACGTTTAACCTTATGCCACGGATGAGTACACTCGACAATGTTGCCCTTCCTCTGGTTTATGCGGGACTTCAAAAAGAAGAACGAAGGCTTAAGGCAGAAAAAGTTCTTGGTCAAGTTGGACTTGCAGATAGAATGACCCACAAGCCCAATGAATTATCAGGAGGGCAGCGGCAAAGAGTTGCAATAGCCAGAGCTTTGGTCAATAACCCTGCAATTATTCTCGCCGATGAGCCCACCGGAAACCTGGATTCAAAAACTTCTCTGGAAATTATGAAGATTCTAGGACAGATTCATGCAGCAGGTAATACGATCATTCTCGTTACTCACGAACCGGATATTGCTCTGTATGCCAAGCGAATTGTTAGACTTAAGGATGGATTGATAGAATCTGACGAACTGAATCCTAATCAAATATCATTCTAAAGAGTATGAAGATCTATACAAAAACAGGTGACAAAGGAACCACAGGATTATTTGGTGGAAAGAGAGTATCCAAAGACGATATTCGCGTTGAGGCATACGGCACTGTTGATGAATTGAATTCATCAATTGGTTTGTTGATTGCTCATCTTCAAAATCATGACATCAATAATTTTCTAGGGAAAATTCAGAATGAACTTTTTGTAATCGGCTCACATCTTGCATCTGATCCTTCTAAGAAAAATGAACATATCCCTGACCTGAAACCAGAAATGATTACTGATCTTGAACAAGCCATAGATATGATGGATGCCGTAATACCACCGTTAAAGTTTTTTGTACTTCCGGGTGGATCTGTTTCTATTGCAACAGCGCATTTGTGTCGTACGATATGCAGAAGAGCAGAAAGAAGAATTGTAACATTGTCACACAATGAAGCAGTAGACGAATCAATAATAATTTATTTTAACAGATTGTCAGATTATTTATTTACGCTTTCAAGATATATTGCTCATATCGATAGAGTAGAGGAGATACCTTGGATTAATAAATAATTTGCCGATTCATTCTTTTTCGAAATTTTACAATCAGCGAATGAGGAGATTATCTAACAATAGTTACATTCCCTTTGCTTGTCTGATTATTACAATCTCGAATTTGAATTTCAATGTAATACGCATAAACTTCAACAGGCGCTTCAACGTCTTCAAATTTACCATTCCAGCCTTGTGAAGGATTTTCGTTATTGTAAATTAATTTTCCCCAACGGTTGTAAACTTTGAATTGGGTAACAGTTATAAATTGTTCATAACTGGGTTTGATGGCTACATTGAAAAAATCGTTTTCACCATCTCCATTTGGACTGAATACGTTTGGAAATTTATAAAATTCAATTACATCTTCTAAGTTGATTTCCTTCGTAATTACATTCCTGCAAGTAGATCGGGAATCAATTGCAGTGAGCGTAATAGATTTCTTTCCTAAGTTTTTGTATTTAATATGTATGATTGAATCTTTTGAATTGCTGGTCAGTCCTTCTCCAAAATTCCATTCAAACTTGTCAGAACCGGTAGAAGTATTCTTAAAGATTGCTAATCCCGGGCAATAACTCAGAGAATCAACATTTGTAAAATCTGCAATAACATTCGGAACAAAAATGCTAGCGCTGTCAATGTGCTCACAGCCAGACTCGGTAGATTTCAAAATTAAAAATACAGAACGATTGCCTGTCGAATCAAATCGGTATTTTACTTTGTTTGTGTTCGGAAAATTATTTTTGCCATCATTGAATTCCCACTCGAAAGTATTTACGTCTACTAAATCAATTGCAGAAAAAGTTCCTTCTTCGCCACGACAGATAGTATCCTTATCAACAGCGATCTTGCCTTCCGGTCCTATCAAGGTAAATTCTTTTTCTATAGAACTACTGCAACCGAAAATTGACTGAACCAAAAGATTCACTTTATGTGTGCCTTTGCTGAAAGCAAAAGTTGGGTCTGCAAGTCGATTGGAATTCTTTCCATCAAATGTCCAAAAATAGATTACAGTGCTGTCAACCCGAGACTTGTTTTTGAATTCAAAGATTTGAGGATAACATAATGGTGTATCCAGAGCCACATCAAAAGCTGCAACTGGTGGGTCAATAATCGCAAATTTTAAAGTGTCGCTTCCTTTGCATGTTGAACTAATTTCTTTATAGTTCAAGATGATGGAGAATCTTCCGGGTTTATCAAAATGTATTTTAGGATTTTGCAAATTGCTTTTTCCATAGGGTCCAAAGTCCCAATCAAAACTAAGGTTAGAACCTCCTGCTGTATAATCAAAAGCATTGAATTGAACAGTGTCACCAATGCAAAGTGCTGTTCCTTTTGAGTATTGAATTTTAGTAAATGGTTTATAAAGCGATATGGCTTTGAAAATAGAATCTTTACAGCCATTGATATCAGTAATTTTTAAAGTAATTCCATTGCTATCTTGATCTGTCAACTTGTAAAAAGGATTTTGTTGCTTCGAGCCAAAGCTCCAATCCCACGATACAATTATTGTATCAGCCTTGGATTTATCTTTAAATGTCAAGTCAACCGGAATGCATACAAGTTTTTTATCAACTTCAAAATCTGGAGTAATAGAATATACAGTGATTTCTTTGGTTGTTGTATCTCTACATCCATTTATATCTTCAACGATCAAACTTACTTTCTGCCGACCCGGTATGCTGAATGAATGATGAATAGTGTCCTTATTATTTTCGCGCGGCCTTTTATTCGGTAATATGTAAAGAAAGCCCTTGCTGCAATCTCGGTCAACATCTACGGAAGCTTGGGCATCCAGAACGTATTTAACATTGTCGCAGGCTTTTTCAGGAATATTGAGATCTGCTTTTATTTCTTTGATAAAAATTATTCTAGTATCAATATTGGCAGGACAGCCACTTTGTTTGTCTTCTGCTGATAGAGTTACTGTATAGCGATTGCGTTGCTTGTAAGTATGAATGAAGGAATCAATATCGTTGATAGTGGTATCACCTAGATTCCATTTTAAGGTTGTTGCGTTTTGACTCTTACTCGTAAACATTACTTCATAAGGTCTGGCACAATTATTCATGTGTGTCATAATTGCTTTAGCGCCTTTGACTGTTATTGTCTGCTGTTCGTTGCTATGAGAAAAGCATCCATTATATTCAGAACTTACAATTACTGGAAAGGTACCAACGTCATTAACGAACTGATGAGTAGCAATATCGGAAGTCCAGCAATGGCTAAATCTACCATTATCTGTTGAAACATGCCAGGAGTCAATACGAGGATCATTAATTGTTTTAGTTATCGTAATTCTTTCTCCTATGCAAATGGTATTTTTATCCAGGCTAAATGTAGGATTTATTTTTTCTCCAACGTAAATCCAAAAGCCTTCTGAAGTATCGATACATCCTTTTTCATTTTCAATAATGAGTTTAACATAATATTCTCCAGGTTTTGTGTAAGTGTGGTTTCCTAAATTCATGGAATTGACCGAATTGCTTGAGCCATCACCATAAAATAATGTCCACTTTATTATTTTTTCTTTTGATTCACTAATGTCTGAAAAGCTAACCGTTAATGGCGCGCATCCTTCTTTATGGTCAGGCACCATTATTGCATTGGGTCTTTCATGGGTAAAGAGCTTTCTTCCACGAGCAACACATCCAAGAGAAGAAATAATTTCTATTGATTGATATATCGTATCGGAATTAAATCTATAAAAAGAATCACGCAAAGGTGAGCTATAGATATAATTCAATATGTCTTTTCCATGAATAGAATCATTCCATATATATGTATGGTCTCCTTTCTCTGCCGCTTCTAATTTTATTGGAATATCTTTAGTACAATTTGAGGGACTTATGGTGAAGTTCGTATCAAGTTCTTGAATGAAGATATTAAAACTTGTATCAGTTTTGCAAGGGCCATTAGAAGCTGTCAAAGTTATTGTCTTAATTCCTTTTGTAAAATAACTAACTAACGGATTTCTTTTCGTTGAAGAGCTTGCGGAAGCGTTATTTTTAAATGTCCAAAGGAATGATTCCGCCTCTGTTGTGTTATTAAGATTAATTACAGCATTTAAGCAAAATGAATCATTTCCATCCAGTGTAATGATAGGAGAACCAATTATAACTTTTTTACTAAGTTTTGATTCGCAACCAGATTCGTCTTTTACAGTGAGCGTAACTAAAAATTCGCCTTTTGAAGTATAAGTTATTAACTTTGGATCGAAGCCATTGAATGTAGAGCCATTCCCAAAATTCCACGAATAAGTATGCTTGGAATTCTGAATTGTGTTATTTGTGATTGTAATAATGGAAGGGACTTCACAACCAATTGGTTTAGAAATTGTAAAACTTGCACTTATTCCTTTAACATCAATAAAATCCTGAACCAATTCTGTTTTATTGCATTCTTCAATCGTAGTTGTGATTTTTAAAGATACGGGATATAATCCTGGGTTGGTGTAAATGTGAGTTGGGTTTAGTAAAGTGGAACTATTTCCATCACCAAATGACCACAAAATATCAACAACTTTTATAGCTGTATCAATAACAATGCTTGAGGTGAATGCTACACGTAAAGGACTGCAGCCTGAAGTTGGTTTTGCTGTAAAGCTAATGATTGGATCAGGGTAAACTGTAATAAGAATTGTACCAACCAATCTTCCATCTTTGCCTTCGTTCAAACTAACAGTATAGCTTCCCGGCTTTGTAAAAATATGATTGGGATTCGTTTCTGTTGTGGTTCCTCCATCTTTAAAGTCCCAATAGTATGAATTTAACGATGGAGAATTGAAATTAACTTTTAGCGGAAGGCATCCTTTGATTACATCTGCAGTTTGTGAATAATTGTAGTTAACTGCTATCAATAGGAATGAAATTATAATTTTTATTTTTAATCTCATCACCATAGATTTAAGTAGCCACCAAGTATTACATTAGCCATTTTCAAATATTGTTCTCTAGTAAAGCCACAATCGCAACCATAGTAACTCATAATATTGCCTGTATGGGGTTGATAGAATTGACCGTTAACGTCTTTTTTAAGACTGATAAATTCGCAACCAGATAAATAATCACTTATCTTCTCAAATGGCACATAAGGGTCAGAAGGTGTGTCAGCAATTAAATCTCCTGCAATATCGCTATTTGATCCATCAACAAGTTCAACGCCATTTCCTGAAAAAGTATGTGCTAACCCAAAATTATGTCCAAACTCATGTGTTATAGATCCGGGGCAATCCTTGCGAATCATTGTATTTATACCTGAAAGTCCGCAAATTGGCTTCTCAAGAATATAATTAACATAGAAAATATTGAAGACATTAAACTTTTGATATTTCGTATGTAATTCACTGAGTTCGATAGGATTCTCGATGCTATCAAAAGTATAATTAGGAATTGTATCAACATCACATAAATGAAATGAAACACAGATTGGAGCAAACATTCTGTTCATTGCATTGATTGAACTTTGTATTGCGCCTACAGAGATCCCGGGATTTCGTAATGAATCTACGACTATGTGTGCAATGAGATTGAATCTTTTATTTACACAAGGAAGATCCTTTCCTCTGATATGTAAATCCTGTGATATTACATGCGAGCTTAGAAAAATTAAACTTACAATTATTTTCCACATTATAATTAAAATCTAGGGCAATAAAATTTTGAATCAATTTTTGGTTTTCCGGGAAAATTTAAAATTTTGTTTACACCAATTTCAAACCCTCCATAAAAATCATTGTACGCTGACGCTGAAGAAATTGTTAAATCGTAGGATGCGCCAACTTGCCAGTTATTATAATTTCCTACAACTAAAAACTGTATTGCATCTTTCAATCTATATCCAACTCCAAATTGAAGATCCAGTACATTGTTTTTATTATTAGAGTTTTCTTTTTTAGAAAAATCAAATATTCTATAGTTCATTAGTACTTGAACCATGCTATTATAAATGTTGGTGTATTTGGAAAAATAAATAGCAGGTGTGAAGCTTATCTTTTGTGAAGCATCAATGCCATATGAAGCGTTGATATTATACCTTCTATGAATTGTATTGTCGAATGTTCCATTCTTAAATCGAATACTTGGCTGTGCAAGATGAAACATAGCGATTCCAAAATTAAAATCAGAATAAGTGCTCAACTTTCTATTAAATTTCGTTCCTATACTATAATCGGTATAGTTTTCTTTGTAATCAGTAATTAATCCTAGGTCGACATTAGTGCCTTTTACAAACTGGTCTCTGAATAGTGCATTCTTTGGATTAATACGTCTTGCTATTGTTCCATATTGAAATCCTATAGAGAAGACATTTTTAAATTTTTTATCTAAACCAATGTGATAGCTAACTGCTCCAATCATTCCCGAATTCTGAAGTGCCAGATCCCCGGCTCTGTCCTGATATGCAATGATCCCAGCTCCAACCCAATGATTGCTTTTAATTCCATAGGATATAGGACTCTCAATAAAGAAAAGCGCACTAGAATAAGGTTTGTTAATGAAGGTTCTGAATTGCTCTCTATAAATTCCACCTACTCTAATTGTTCCTTGGAAAGAGCCTACCATAGATGGATTAAAGTAATGTTTCGAGAGATCGTAGTTTGTATAATGGAGGTCTTGACCAATGATAACTGAGTGGCAAAAGATAAAGTAAAGGCTTATAAGGATATTTTTCATTCTACTTGTTACTTATTCTCATCTTAAAATATACAATATATGATCGTTTACTCAATCAAAATGCTGCTTGGGCTTGTAATTAATTTGTGCGAACGTATTCCTTTTTTAGCAATATGACTTGTTTTATTGCAAGAAGTTGATTTTTAACTATATTTTGTTAAGTGTTTTTTGTGTCTATATTTACGATTTTAATACTAAAGTATTACTCTTTATTTCGTAAGATATTTTTAAGGCGATGAATTAAAACTGAAATATAAATAATTTTAGTTGATACTATTAACTAGAAGTAAAATTATTTATAAATAGACTTCTTGAAAAAAGATCGCTTAAGTTATTATTTTTTGATATAATTTATAGTGTTTCTTAATACTTACTTTAGAAATCTGAATCTCGAACTGTAAGCTTGAAATAGCCATAGTCATCTTCACAGAACTTAGTCCATGGATTAAGATCTGATTCATCTTCTTTATAGGGTAAGCCAAGTTCGTTTTTGATGAGGAAGGAATCAACAGGCACTGTTTGAAATCTGCTAAGATCAACATTTGGTTCATTGGTGTCTACAGAGTAGAATGTTAGTGTGGACCTTGGTGCTATTGAACTCACAATGGTTTTTCGTTCAAAATGATTATAGTAAGAAATGGTAATATTGTTGTTGCTGGAATTTTCAACAATAAAGTCAATAAAACTATTGAAGCTGCAACCACTAAAGATTAGGATACTTAAAGTTAAAACGTAAGGAGATATTTTTTTCATAATATAATAATCATTGTGTTAAATAATGAAGTGAAACAACATGGTGAATATCATTGATCTAAAATGTTTTATCATTCCTATGAAAGAATAATTACAGTAAGAACTTTATCAATATAGCGATTGTTCTTATTGTCATCATTAACTGTGTTTGTAAAAAACTAAGAAACCACTTCTTTATAACTTGACGATGGTCTTTCAAAAGTTTTCCAATATATCAGAAAGAAAATTACAGTAAAAAATACTGATGCAGCCATTTCATTTAAAAGGTATGGAATTCCAGCTATATAGCAAGTTATAAGTCCGGATAGATCTCTTGTGTATAATAAACCTTCATTCCAAACTCCAAAGTTCGATAGTGCATAAAAAACTAAAGATGATGTCACGCTAATGCCCAATAGCTTAAATGGAGATTCCAGGTTTTCAGACAAATGTCTGCTGATGAAAAAACTTATCAATAGTGAAGCATAAATCCAGCCAATCGCCTGTGAGGTCCATTGGAAGCTGGAGGAATTTGAAGCGTAAAGGGTATTATTGATAAGAAGGTCACAAAGAAAGTAACCTGCCAGAATAATCAAAGAAAAATGAGGCTTTCGAAGAACCGCGCCTGCAAATATAAGTCCTGCGGCAGTTGAGGTAAAATTAGGAGCATGAGGAATTATTCGACTGATGATCAGGGTAATAAGAATTGCTGAAAGTATTCCAAGGTCTCTGCGGCTCATTTATTTAAAATTTAGCGCAAAATTAAGAAATATAAGAGATATGAAACTAATACTTTTGCGATTGAAATAATAGTATGTTCGTTTCACAAGGCCGAAAAGGCAACAATTCTGTCATTTATTATATTTTGACTTTGCTCATCTGTATTTCAGGTGTTGGCACAATTCATGGTCTGCTTTATGACAACTTTAGTTTTAATGTTGAAGATAGCAATCAGATCTTGATCCTGGCGATAATTCCATTTGCAGCCGTCGTTTTGTTTATTGCAGTAAATACGAAACTTTTGCATAAGAGAACTGTGGCGAGTTTATTCAATGTTGTTAATAATTTCAGATTTTCGAGATTTATTATTTCGTTTGCTATTTGGTTTGTATTGTTAATCGTTTTTGAAGCAATCACTTTGTATGCTTTTAATGCGCAGTATGAATTTACTTTCAAAAAGGAAAGTTTTCTGGCGCTGTGTGTAATTTCACTTGGATTAATTCCAATTCAGACATTAGCAGAAGAATTGTTATTTAGATCTTATATCTTACAAGGACTGTCTAATATTTTTACCAAGTCGATCTTTCCTATTATTTTATGTTCGGTAATATTTATGGGAGCGCATATTATGAATCCTGAAACTGAAAGATATGGTGCGATTCTAATGTGTAGTTATTATTTAGCAAGCGGCTTGTTTCTTGCAATTATTACTTTTCTTGACAATGGAATCGAACAAAGTTATGGAATTCATACAGCCACGAATATTTACGGAGCTGTTTTAGTAAGTTATGAAAGTGCAGCATTGAAGACAGATGCCATGTGGACACTTCAAAATCCAACGGGAATAATGATTGTTACAGGAAGTATAATTGCAATGATCATTTACTACTTTATTTCAAAAAGAATATTTAAAATAAATGAAATTGGTTATTTATTGGAAGAATATAAAGAAGATGATAAAATTGTTGAAGCTTAGTATTGGTTGTATTGTATTGTTTAGTTTTTCGCTATCAGGACAGGATTGTCGCTGGCAGTTGAAGGTGCGATATGATATGGAAATTGATTTCGAATCAGAAGAGAATGAGTATGAAGGAGAACAAAAATTAACAATCTTTAATAACTCTCCGGACACACTTGATAAATTATATTATCATTTATATTTTAATGCTTTTCAGCCGGGTTCTGATATGGATATTAAGTCCTTACTTATAGATGATCCGGATCCTCGTGTTGGAAGTCGTATTTCAAAGCTAACAGAAAACGAAATTGGATTTATTAGTCCGCAAAAAATAAAACAAAATGGTAAAAAATTAAAATACGAAATTGAAGGAACAATATTATTTCTTCAGTTAGAGAAAGCACTATTGCCGGGTGATAGTACAACTATAGAAATGAAATATGAGGCTCAGGTTCCAATTCAGATTAGGAGATCAGGTAGGAATAATAAAGAGGGAATAGATTATTCTATGGCTCAATGGTATCCCAAACTGTGTAATTATGACAGGCATGGATGGCATGCAGATCCCTATATTGGGAGAGAATTTTATGCACCTTGGGGAGATTTTAAGGTCGCAATAAATATCGATTCAAAATATGTTTTGGCTGGAACAGGTTATATTCATGATGAGGCTTGTTATTTGCCAACGGAAAAAAAGAAACGCAAATGGATTTTTAATGCGCCGAATGTGCATGATTTTGTTTGGGCCGCTGATCCTGATTATGTTCGGAATGTTCATACATTAAAAGACGGTAGAACATTACAATTTTTTCATCAGCCGAATCCTAAATATGATAGCGCCTGGTTGCAGTTTCCTGTGATCATGGAAAAAGCATTGGAGTTTATAGAAAAAAATTACGGCCCTTATGCATATAATACCTATTCCTTTATTCAGGGAGGAGATGGAGGAATGGAATATCCAATGGCAACTTTAATAACAGGAAATAGACCTCTGGTAAGTCTTGTTGGAGTAAGTCTTCATGAATGGATGCATTCATGGTTTCAAATGATGTTAGCAACCAATGAAGCAAAATATCCATGGATGGATGAAGGCTTTACTTCTTATGCTGAAGATGAAACTATGAATTACATTAAAAGTATAGGATTGATTCCCGGCCAAAAATCAACTGATAGGCCGATGAGAACAAGTATTGAATCCTTTGTGAAATTTTTAAACACAGGTATGGAAGAACCATTAAGCACTCATTCAGATCACTATGGCAGAAATCAAGCTTATGGAGTTGCTTCCTATGTTAAAGGGTCTTTAACCCTAATGCAGATCAAGAATTTAATTGGAGAGAAGGCTTTTCGGAAAGGAATGTTGGAATATTATTGGAAATGGAGATTCAGACATCCTGAACCCGATGATTTTTTTAGAATTATGGAAAAGGCAGGAGGGATAGAATTAGAATGGTTTCAAGAGTATTGGGTTAATACAACCAAAGTAATTGATTATGCTATTGACACAGTTTTGGAAAATAAGAACCAAACAGAAGTAGTTCTTAAGAGAAATGGACCGTTTCCAATGCCTATAGAAATTAAGGTTGTTACCAAAAAATCAGAATATCTGTATTATATCCCTTTGGATCTTATGAGGGGAAATAAATATCAGAGAAAGGATGATTTTAAATCCGGAAAGCAAGAAGAAAAAATAATGATTCAAAAACCATGGCACTGGGTAAATCCTATTTACAAACTTAGCCTTGATTTTCCTTTAAAAGACATTATATCAATTGAAATCGACGCAGATCAGCAGTTGCCCGATGTGGAAAGAAATAATCAAGTATTTAAGTCAACTAATTGATATTATTGATAAAATAAATATATTATTTTCATAATATGAATTCTATTTTCGTGTATTTGCATTAGAATTATTAATATGTAATAAAAATTAGGATTTTATTTGCATTTCGATGAACAAGTGTTTTACTTTGCACGTAGATTCAATCAAGCAACGAAAACTATAAATTATGTTAATCCTGAGTGTAGTACTCTCGATATTGGCTATTTGTTCTGTTTTGTCTTTTATGCAGGTAAAAGGCTTTTATCGTAGAAGTTAAATTCAATTTTTACTAAAAACTGATAACCAAAACTTGTATTTTCTAAACCTGAAGCTCTGTTTCAGGTTTATTTATTTATGCCAAAACGTAATTCTGAGAAATCACCACTTGTTCGCCTTCCTACCGATTACGGGGATTTTGAAATACAGACAATTACCTCAAAATTTGATCAATTTCCGCATGTCATTCTTCAGTCTAAAAAACCCTTAAGTGAAGTTCCGATTTTAAGAATTCATTCTGAATGTTTTACAGGTGATGTTCTAGGTTCTAAAAGATGTGATTGCGCTTATCAATTGCACAAAAGCCTAGAAAGAATTAATAAAGATGGAGGTATCCTTATTTACTTAAGACAAGAAGGAAGGGGGATCGGATTGCATTCTAAGATTGAAGCGTATGCATTGCAAGATCAGGGTCTTGACACGATGGAAGCCAATAAGGCTTTAGGATTTGAATATGACGAACGTGAATATTCAATTGCTTTAAGCATCCTTAAAGAAAAAAATATTAACCAGGTAAGACTCATTACGAATAATCCGGGTAAGATTAATTTTCTCATTGATAATGGAGTGGAAGTAAAAGAAATAATTTCCTTAATTAAACCAACCGATCAATATAATCTTAAATATCTTAAAACGAAAAGAGATAAGATGGGGCATAAACTTCCTAAAGAAATATAATGGAGAACGAAAAACTTGTTCATGAATTTCTTCGACTGGTTAAGATTATGGACGAATTGCGAGAACAATGTCCCTGGGATAAGAAACAAACGATTCATACGCTTCGATCATTAACCATTGAAGAAACTTATGAACTTGCAGATGCAATCATCCTGGAAGATTACAAATCAATCAAAGAAGAATTAGGAGATCTTTTTCTTCATCTTTTGTTTTATAGTAGAATAGGAAAGGAGCAAGAAAAATTTAATTTGACAGAAGTCTTATCTTCTGTTTCGGAAAAACTTATAAGGAGGCATCCTCATATTTATGGCAACACAAAAGTTGAAAATGAGGATGATGTTAAGCGAAATTGGGAAATGATAAAAAAGGAAGAAGGTAAATCTTTGCTAGCCGGTGTTCCAAATTCATTGCCTTCAATCGTAAAGGCGATTCGCTTGCAAGAAAAAACTGCACAGGTTGGATTTGAGTGGGAGAATATGAATCAGGTCTGGGTTAAGGTGGAAGAAGAAATAGGGGAGTTAAAAGAAGCATTAGCTAAGAATGATGGTGTAGAAGAAGAGTTTGGCGATTTATTATTTGCCTTAGTTAACTACGCCCGTTTTATAAAAGTAGATCCGGAAACCGCTCTTGAAAAATGCAATAAAAAATTTAAATCCCGATTCGAATTTATTGAAAAACATGCACCCAAACCATTAACGGAGATGAGTCTCGAAGAGATGGATGAGCTTTGGGAAAAAGCGAAGTTAAAGCTCTAGTGCTCTAATGCTCTGAAGCTCTAATAATCTAATAATTGAGAATTGAAAATTGGAAATCATCGGCTTATGGTCCACTTTAAGTCGTTGCGACATAAAGCCTCCGGCTTTAATAATAATAAATAATAAATAATAAATAATAAATAATAAAAATTAAATTGTTATGATCATATTCACTCATCGGCTTAAGGTACCCCAAGCGAATTGAGAATTGTCCCGACATAATGTCGGGATGAGAATTGAGAATTGCAGCCTCTTAGCTTAATGTTCGCTCAACTGATTTTGAGTAAGTGCTTGAAGCGTAGGTGTGAAATTATCTTAAAGACAGAGTATTTCTATCTTCAAAAATTCTGTCCATAGCACAAATTTCATTTAACCAGCTTTTTCCAGAATAATTCGAAGCAAATTCTTGACTGAAATATGAAACTCTTGAATTTGTCAAGAATTGTAAAACAGTTGGACAAATATCAATATGTTGAGGTTTAGAATTTGAAGAAGAAGCTTGTGAATCCTTGAAATGTATAGTAGGAGAGCCAAAATTAAAGTTATAGAGATTTGCAAACCAAAAAACTTGTCGAACTTCTGGCGAAGTTCCTTCATGATGAAATCCTTTTCCACCATGATCTGTTGTGGACATAATTAACCAATCTTCATTACAATAGTTTTCTCGAAGTTCAAGGCTTTTTATAATAGATTCTATAGAGTTATTTATATTTCTTAAGGCTCTTTTATATAAGAAATTATAATTCTCAAAACCAAGTCTATGTCCCCAGTAATCTGCTTCACCAAAGTAGACGAAGTAATAATCTAGATCAGTATTTGAGATCCAATGTGTAGCTTCCAGTTTTGTTTTCTTTGAATTACCAAATTCACCTTTGATTAAAGTGTCCCAATCAATGTGTTTGTTGAAATTGTAAAATTTAGCCCATTCCATGTACATTCCAAAACGTAAAGAGCAGTCGATTCTTTTTGCGGCATTGACAATGGTGTTAACTTCATATGGTAATGTCTGTGGTAAATTGTTGTCAGTAATTTTATGATGCTTATGATAAACACCAGTTAACACAGTGGTCCAGCTAGGTCCTGAGGTTGGTATATCTATATTATTACAAAAGTAAGATCCGAACCCCTCTAAGTTCATACGTTCAAAATACGAAAGTTTCATCTTGCTTAGAATGTCTGACCGCACGCCGTCTATTGCAAAAAATAAAACTTTAGGGCGTGCCTGTGTTAAATTAAATGTGAGAAAAGTTAATGAAACTAAGAGATATAAAAAAGAAGTAGATTTCATCTTACAAATGTCTAAATATTCCTCTACAAGTCTATGAATTACATATTAATAAAAAATTAAATATGTTTTAACAGCTGGGATAAAACAAATATGACTTAAGGGATGCTTTTAAAAAAAATGAGGATGAAGAACTCTATTAAGTTCTCCATCCCCATTTTTTGAATACTCTCGTATTATTTAATGTAAAATTGCTGTGCGAAAGGATAATTTGGCGCCAGATTGAATGACAACTAAATTATACATTCCACTTGGTATGTGTGTTGTTGATAAAGTGAATGATTGAATTTCGTTTTGAGTAACATACTTTTTTTCTTGTGTTTGTATAACTTTACCCGTCGCGTCAATAAGTTTAATTTGAATAGGATCAGGCAGCTTTGATTTTAGCTCGATATTAATAAATTGAGAAGCCGGACTTGGAAAGATATTAACATAAATAGGATTGTTATTGTCTTGCACAAGGGTTCCGGAACCTACTTTAGCTTCTATGGCAAATTTGAATATTTTATTATTTATGTCAGAAGTGATAAGAACGACCTGAGCTGTTCTAATTCCAATTATAGATGATAGTATATTGACATTTAATAATAAGTTACTATTGGCTTTAATGACCAGAGGTAGAGTAATGGGATCAAGAAAAAAGGAATTATTAGTATTCCCGCTTAACATAATTTCAGTTATAATCAAATCATTAGAACTTGTATTTATGAGTTCGAAAGTTTTCTTCATAATCTGATTTATTTTTACATTTCCAAAATTCGTACTATCCAGAAAGTTTGGAGTAAGATCATTATTTACGATTTCCAATCCATTGCCTTTAATATTGAAAGTAGAATTAGATTGTGCAACTACTTCATTCGTAAAAGCTAGTAATTGACCTCCTTCATAAATTTCTCCCGGAATTGAATAATGAGTCTGAGCATTGAGCATAAATTTTCCTGGCCCTAAGATGTCTTGAACATCTATAATTCCTGAAGACTCTTCGTCCTGGGTAAGAAAATTTTCTGAGGAAGGTATAAATAAATTAGGATTGAATTGAGCAATTGGAATTAATTTATCTGTGGCGATATCATACATCCATACTTTTGCAAGATAGATATTGCTCCCCGGATCTTCTTGTAGAAAAATGTGACCTGATTGATCAATTGTAATGTTATCAAGCATTTTTTGACCTTCTGAACCATCTAGAACAGCAGAAATTGTCCCGCCAAGTTCCCAGCGACTCACATCCGAAAATCTGCATCTCCACAAGCGGCTTGGGCTATTAAAAGAATTAGTCGTAACGAAATAGAAATCTTTAGGATGAATGGGGTCCCAAGCACCATCTTCTGGTCGTAAAAAGTTTGTGACTCCCGACCTGTTACTGATTGCATTTAATGAGTCTCCGGAAATATTGGTTACATCTCCAAATTCTATTAATGTGAATGGAGTTTCAGCAGGTGGAATTGAACTTGAAGTTTCAGCATTAAGGCCTGTGACAGATAAACCGTACAATACTCCGTTAGTAAGTCCTGCCTTATCAACTTCATATCCTGAATTCGTTTTAGTACCTTGATAACAATAAATTTGTCCAGGAGAGGAATCATCAAGACCAATAATGAATGTCTTATCACTACTTGTTGGACATGCAATAGCAGATTCCCATGAAAATTTTCCCAATCGCGGTAATTCGAAACTTTCTCCGTCATTTTCTTCAGTGACAAAGTGTGCAAAAGCTCTACCATTGGCTCCAATTTCTTCACCATTAAAAAAGATTCTTTCTTGAGTTCCAAGACCTGTTTTATAATTATAAAGGGCTGTTTCGGCCGGAAGGTCAGCAGCACAAAACCTTGACAATGCAGCAGAGCTAGTTGAATTTGCTGAGTCATATAGTGTGTAACTATTAATATTTGAATTCCACAAATTTATTTTTCTGATTAGGTCTTTACCTTGAAGTACAGTTAAATCCTTTTTGTTGATTATCCATTTGCTTATAAAAGCTCCTTTATGGCCATGGGCTCTTATAGCCCCATTTCCTGCAGGGATCTCATGATTAACAAGTAAAGTAAAAGTACCATTATGATTGTCAAAGGCTCCCATCCCATCAGGAATTCCAACCATTTTATATAAATTGTTAGCTTGATCACCTGCTGAAATAAGAGAATTTATTTTTGTTTTTCCATCGACAGGAATCAAATAGTTTTCTTGGCTATTATTGGCTGAAGATCCATTGCTAGCATTGGCAGTTGTCGGGTTGAATAAGTGCATCAGTTGACCTCCTTCATAAATTTGCCCAGGAATGGAGTAATGCGCTTGAAGATTTAATAAGTAATGTCCAGGACCCAGGATTTTTTGAACATCAATTATTCCGGATGATTCTTCATCACGTGTTAAATAATTTAGTGCACCAGTGGTAAATCGATTTTCATCAGCTTCGGCCAAGAGACTCAACTTTCCTGTGCGCACATTAAACTGCCATACCTTACATAGATATTCTTGATTACCCGGATCTTCTTGTAAGATTATATTTCCATAATGATCCATTGTAATATTGTCTAGCATTTTTTGACCTTCCCTTCCACTTAGTAAGATTGAAGCTATACCTCCTTTTTCAGGTGCATTTAAGTCTGAAAAACGCAATCGCCATAATCTACTAGGTGTATTAAAAGAATTGGTTGTTACAAAATAGAAATCTGCTGGATTTGATGGATCCCAACATCCGTCTTCTGGGCGTAAAAAGTTAGTTACACCTAATGTATTACTTTTTGTATTTATTTCAACACCAGACATTTTATGAACATCTCCTAGTTCAGCAAGACTAAAATTGACTTGAAGATCAGGAACTGTATCATTAGGTTCATTCGGCAAGCCATCTATTTTGATGCCGTATAATTTACCATTTGTTAATCCGGCTTTATCTATTAATAGTCCATTTTTACTTTTATTACCGATATACAAGTAAACTTGTCCGGGACTAGAATCATCAAGGCCAATAACGAAAGTTTTAGACGATTTGAAAGGGTTAGCAACCGCGTTTTCCCAGGAAAATTTTCCAAGGTATGGTAATTCATAGCTTTTTCCAGCATCCACTCCGGTTAAAATATGAGCAAAAACCCTTCCTTCATTTCCAATCTCTTCACCACTAAGAAAAAGTTTTTCTTTAATTCCTAGATCATTAAATGAATAAGCTGATTCTTCTGCAAGATCTCCAGAACAAAGTCTTCCAATAGCGCCTTGTGGTGCAGGGTTAGTCATATTGGAAAGAAGATATCCAGAACCGTCCCAATAGTAAACTTCTTTAATTGCATCCTCACCTTTAATTACTGAAAGATCTTTTTTATTAATTGTCCACTTAGAAATGAAAGCACCTTTTTGACCATGTAATCTTACTTCTCCATTTGTTGATGGTATCTCATGATTTGCTATCAGGGTAAAAGTCTCATTATTGTTGTCATATGCTCCCATTCCATCTGGAATGCCTGCTAAAGAATAATCATTGATCTTATTCCCTGCTGTTAGAATAGATGTAATATTTAATTTTGATGATTTTGGTAGTAGATAAGGCGAATGACTTGACTGAGGTCCTGTTATACCTCCTAGAAAATCAGGCCTTACAGGTTTTAATCCCACTATTTTGTTCGTACCTTGTAATCTGTAAATTAATAAATGAGATTTATATCCAGTTTCTATAGGTATCCCGTCATCGTTAGGGCTTACTTGACCATAATCATTATCAATGGCAATAGCAATTGTACTGTCATTTAGAATGCTAATCCCTTCAGCTTTTTCATATTCAAATGGCCATCCGTTGGCATTTAAATCCAAAAATAATGTTTTCTTAACTGGATTAATTCCGTTGCTTGATAAACCGTTGGAATCAACTAAGGCTTCCAAAGTACTATTATTATAAAGACCTGAATTTACAGGTGTAGCGTTTTTGATATTAATTAAATATATTTTTCTGTAATCACTTGTTCCTCTTCTTGCCTGTTCAATTACTAAAAAAAGTGAATCATTTATCGCTGTCATATCGCCTATCTTCCAATCACGAAGGCGAATCTGGTTAGATCCTGATGGTCCTGTTACTCCGTCATTTAGATAAGCAAACATTTTGGTTTGATTTGTTACTGGATCGAGCTCAAGGATTCTATGAATTCGAGTTGCTTCACCAATTGCTTTTGTAGGATAGAGCAAAGGACTTTGAATAATACTGTATATTTTTCCTGAAGGACTTATTGTTATCCCTTCTAGACCCCTATTGTTTTTTCTATATTTAAATACGGTATCTATTTGTACGTCTACACCATTGATGCTGCCAGGTTGGAAAGCATAAGGAGTATATCTTTTTAATAATTTTCCATTTGAATTAAGTTGCCAAATGGTTGGCCCTCCTTCTTCGCAAAGCCAAAAATTTCCTTTTGGATCGATACAAATTCCTTCAGCGTCTATTCCAAATGTATCTTTAGAAACTAGTTTGGAGGTAAAGTTATTACAGTCACGTACAGTATCTCGAATTCCAATTTCAGTTGCAGTGCTACCAAAATTAGTTGGATTTAATAGACCAGTTGCTGATTTTCCAAAAGGATTTTTCAGTGCTATTGAATTCACAATTTGTATTGAATCTCCTGATATTTTTAATCTATGGATTTTTGGTGTATAGTCAGGAAAGCAATATAACTTATCATATCCAGGTCTGCATTCTGTTGGATTGGCATTTGCGCAATCTACATTAACGCCCCTGTCTGTACATGTCCAAAATTCTTTACCATTAGTGCCTGGTATTAAGTAAAGTCCACTAAAGCCTCCTTCATAGAACCTTATGTTATTGAAAGATCCAATATAGGCTGAGTTATTGCATTGATGATCTTGTAGTAATACAATTTGACTTTTAAGAAATGTTATTCCTATAAATAGAGTTAAAAATGTGGTTAAAAAATTTCTTTTCATATTGATTTAATTTTAGCTCAAATGTAATTTGAGTTTGCGCATATATATTTGAATATAACTTTGTGAAAATGATAATTTAATATCACATTTCAATAAATTCAAGGTGAACAAATGATAAATATAAAATTTATGTTACCCATAGTTGATACTTATTGTGTTGTACATTTGAAATAAAATTGAGATTATAAAGATGTCAGTGATTTTAGAAATCGGTAGAAAGATTAATAATCAGACATATTAGAATAAAAAGAATTGAAATGTACCAATTTACTATTGATAAAGAATGAATGTACTGAACTAGAAGATGTAGATTCATTAGCGGCTGATATGCAATTCAGCAAACTAAAAGAATTAACGGGAATGTTAAATCGTAATATTACTTCTCCCTTTCAAGAGTTGGTTTATATATTTTTTGGACAATTCAGATTTTCTATAAATTTTTTATTGTAACTTAAAGTATTTTGCATTTTTCTTATTATGCAATGCTATAATAGGGAGTTATTTGTAAAGCTACGAATATTAGCATTTTGTTGTGATTCACTTTAGTATGGTTAATTTTTTTATTCTTTTAGATAGTTGAAGATGAAGAACTCCATCGAGCTCTTCATCTTCACAATCTGATTGGCAAACACTTTTAAAAAGTCAACGTAGTGTGAGAGGATAATTGAAATTTGGATTGTAGGATATTTATACCAGAATTTCTATAATAAAAGTGTGCAGTAGGTAATTTGTAAATATTTATTTTAAGTAGTTTAAACCCTATTATCATTGATTCGTATTTTGTGTAATGCGCAACAAAGATAGCAATGAAGTAAGCAGAGTTCGTTGAATTTTATGTGATGAATTATATAAGTTAGCATGAAGTAAATATGAACAGAAAGTTAATTTGGATTGCGATATGTATATTTATGAATAAAATATGCTTTTAATAAATATTTATAGTGTTTGGAAGTGTAGAAGATGTATTTCCAAAAGCAGGTGTCAATTATGTCGCAGAAATCATTTTTCTTTAGTTTCGTTAGAAATGTTTAGTATTTTATGCTTAGAATGTAAATAATTCTGCCAATTTTCCTGTGTGGCTCCTTTTAAGATTCTTGGTATTTTAGCTTGTCCATTAAATTTTCCCGTTTCTCTTAACCAGTTATAGAAAAGTATAGGTGGGATAAATTTTACCTGAATGTTCGAAAGATTATATTTTCTTTGGGACTTATAGTCATCATTCATTTCAGACAATGTTGTATCAAGGCTTATCGCAAATTGTTGTTCTTTGACGGATGAAAAATCATGCGAAGCAATATACCATTGATGAGCCCATTTGTTTCCAATCGGAACAGCCATCACACAGAACTCTATTATTTCCAACATAAGAAAATCGGAAACTTTGGTTATTGCAATGTTTATTTCTTCCAGAGTTAAATGCTCACCAACTACCGAAAGGAATTGTTTTAATCTGCCAGTGATCTCTATTGAATACGATTTAGTGTTTTTAATTTTTATTATATCGCCCAAAACGTATCTCCATAACCCGGAATTTGTAGTTATAATTAAAGCATAGTTTTTATTAACCCGTACACCAGAGATATTAACAATTTTAGATGTGGGACGTAAATTGCCTTCGTCATCAAAGTTTTTGGAATTAATTTCTGCAAATTCGTAATAAATTCCACCATTAAGAATGAGTGACTGATCATTGAAATCATCACCAGTCTGATATGCAAAATAGCCTTCCGAGGCTAGGTAAGTATTTACAAATTGCACCGGTTCTGAAAAATATTTTTCAAACCTCTTTTTATAAGGATCGAAATATACACCACCGAGTAAAATGATTTTCAAATTCGGCCATATTTCATGAATGCTTTTTATTTTATAATGGTAAAGGATCTGATCGAGAATTAATTGTATCCAGGCAATATTTCCTGCAATGATGCCAATATCCCATCGATTAGCGTTCTTTACAATCTCAGTAATTCGTTCATCCCATGATGAAAGTTCAGTTATTTTTTTATTTGGAAGTAGGAAAGGTTTTAGCCATAAGGGTCTTGAAAAAGCCAAAATGCCAGACAAATCACCACAATAGTGGTTGCCTACTTTATGCAGTAGTGAAGAGCCTCCAACAGCGAGCACTTGCTTCGTAAATGTATTTTTAGGAATGTCTTTTAATGTGAGTGAGATTAATGTTCGTCGTATTGATTTAGAAGTTGATTTTAAAAATGAATTGGTTATGGGAAGATATTTGCTGCTTCCCTCAGTGGTTCCGCTGCTTAATGCATAAAACTTTATTTTTCCGGGCCAACAAATATCACTCTTATCAAGAAGTGATTTAGAGATCCATTCTTTATAAAAGGACTCGTAAGAAAATGTAGGAACGAATTTTTGAAAAGCAATGACTGGGTCTTTATATATTAATATTGTTCTAAAGCGATGTGTTCTTCCAAAGTGTGTGTTTTTAGCTTTGGTAATTAGTTTAACGAGTTCTTTTTTTTGTAATTCAAGAGCTTCGATTGAATTAAATTTATTACTTAGGCTTAACTTTATTCCTTTTGTAATTATTTTTTTCAACAAAGTCATTCAATAAGTTTGATAGCAAAATTAATTAGCATTTAGGAGTAATTATTATTATATGAATTAATTTAGCATTAAGAAAATATTAATACCTTATGAAAGAAAGGAGTGTGCCATTGCTTTATTGCTGAATTCATTAAAATCTAGTATCGTATGTAAAGAACGAAAAAAATAATCTTTATTTTATGTGATAGTGTGTGATCTAATTTGACTTAGTATTTTATTATTCCATCAAATATTTATCCGATGTATTCTTATTTAATACCCGTAGAAAATTTTAGAAAAAAAAGTGGGGCTCGTTAGCCCCACATGAATTGACAAATAAATATCCCGTACAAAAATGTTACGGTATGATTACTTTTTGAATCTTTCCTTCAATTTTAATTAAATATACACCTGCTGAAATTCCGGAAACATCAGCATTGTCTGTGTCTAATCCAGAAATAACCAATTCACCTTGAAGGTTGAATAAGCCATATGATTCAACCGTGTTATGGAAAAATATTTTTCCTTGTGTAACAGGATTTGGAAAGAATAATGCATTGGTTGATTCTGAAATTTCTTTTACAGAAACTGTTAAATTTCTCAAAATTGAGTTGCATGTAAAGTCAGCTCCCTGTAGTGCCGGAGAGTTTGCTACAGGTTTGAAATCAGGAGTTGTACTTGAAGCAAGAGGATTTGTTAAAACCGTTCCCGATGTGAATGCAACGGGATCAATATTATTTGCGAGGCATCCTCCTTGTCTGAGCCAGCTTGTTAAAGCATTAAGTTTTAAAAGGCTTTTTGAACCTCTGGCTACTTCTGCAAGGCCATTCGCGGTTGTGTCAGTTGTGCTTGTAAAGGCAGAGCTTGTATTTACAATAAGGTTATTGCTAAAATAAAGTTGTTTGGCAACTTGGTCAACAGGTACTTCATTTAATAATGTTAATATGCCCATATCATTTGTATTTTTTAAGGAGCTGTCAGCATCAATCATTAAGAAATTTCTGTAACCCATAAAAATACTATTTACAATTCTAAGGGACGAATTTCTTCTAATTCTCGCGCCTCTTCGGAATGCAGATCTAGCTGTACTATTCAATTCAGAATATTTCGTACCTACAGGAACCGGCCCGACCATTGTATAATTAGAAAATACTGCATTCGTGTAAGGTTTAACATTTGCAGTTCCGGTTCCTTCATTATCAGACTCAAATCCCTCTGAAGTTGATGCACCTGATGTTGCATTGTAAGTTAAGTCAAATAAGGAAGTATCGCGAATTCCAATTCCGAATTGATTTACACCTGAATAACCATTATCTGTATCAAAGTCATCATCTGTTCCTTTATAAGCAATAAGATATTTGGAATTTACGCTTCCACCAAACCATTCAAAGGAATCATCATTACTAAAACTTGATTGGATATGGTGTATTGAAGTTTGTGACCCTACGGCGCCAAGAGTTAAGGCATTAATCTCTTTATTGGCTTCGAAAGCTAAACCACCAAATTCAAGTCTGACATAGTGCAGAGAACCTGAATTGTCATTGGGCTGATTTCCTCCAAATTTAGCAAGATTAGGATTAAAGGAAATGTTGTTAAAACCTTCCATCTGTACGTTATCAAAATTTGTATTACTTAGGTTGTGTAATGCTTTACCTGCTATCAAGACTCCGCCCCAATCTCCACGATTCCTTTGGCCTATATTGTTATTTGAGGTAAATACAATGGGCTTATCTTTGGTTCCATTTGCAATAATTTTTCCGCCTCTTTCAACTATAATGGATGCATAATTTTTAGGGTTAGAATTCAAATCTGATTGGGATCTGATTAAAGTACCTTCTGGGATAACAAGTGTTGCACCATCTGTTATGACTAATAATCCTTTTAATAAGTAAACCTTTGAATTATTTAAGGTTAAAGTTCCGGATACTTTTAATTCACCAGGAACAGGTAAGGTAGACAGCATACCATTTAAAGTTACTGTATCCGTTACAGCAGGATAATTTGCTTGATTCGGATTCCAATTTGTCCATCCTTCAGTCCAATCTTTATTTGGATCAGACGATAATGCTCCGACATAATTAGTAACAGTAAGAGTTTGTGCATTGATTTTATCAGAAATCATTTTGATAAAGAACACAAATAAAATAATGTAGTAAAAATTTCTTTTCATTGTTAAGTTTATTTATTTACGCAAAGATCTTTTTAATTGATTGAAAGAATATGAATTCTATATTAAGTCAATATTATTT
>JABFRV010000180.1 GCA_013140975.1 Saprospiraceae bacterium | reverse complement strand
AAATGATTCTTTATAAGTATTCTTCTCTATTTCAACAAGTCTTTTTTTTAGGTCATGCTGTGGGTATTTTTTAATATTACCGATCACAAGATTCAATTCTTCAAGTTGTTTCTGCAATTCTTTATCATTTTGCAATTCTTTCTCGAATTCCACGGTCTCTTCGGGATTCATTTCCCCTAACAGATATTGGTATATTTTTTCTTCATTCATTTCTCTTGATTTTGACTAGACAACATGGCTTCTTTGAGTTTTTTCAATGATCTTGAGAGCGTAACACTCACAGAGTTCTCAGATTGATAACCCATTTCTTTCGCAATCTCCGGAATTGATTTCCCATCAACAAATCGCAACAAGAGCATTCTCCGACTTTGATCGGGCAAAAGATCAATTTGCCTGAATAATTCTTCTTTTCTTTCGTCTTTCTCAATCAATTCGATAGTATCTGATTGGGCAAGATCCAAATCACTTATTTCTTCAGTTGCAATCTGCCGTTGGCTATGCTTGTGATATTTAATTATATAGCGAAACCCAATTAAGAAGACAAAACTTTTAATGCTGCAAGTCAGATTCACCAATCTGCCATTTTTGATTTGCTCATAGAATGAAATTACCGCATCCTGCCAGGCATCCACAATATCTGCCTCGGAACATGAGCTAAACTTGTATTTTGCAGATTTAATAAAATCAAGCCTGTACAAATTATAAATATTATCAATAGCCTCCATATTCCCTTGTTTTAGAGATTGAAGGATCAGTTGATCGTCCTGTTGAAAATCGTTGTTTTTGCTCAAAAATGTAGGATATAACCTTACAAAGGTGCAAAATTCTCAGTACTAAGGCAAATATTTGCCTATTCTTAAATACCATTAAACTATTACTTACCATACCAATCTTATATACTAATGTCCTTATAAATATTAGCAATGATTAATAAGAATTTGGTTCAAATACCAGTTAAAATGTACATTTGATAAGATAACTCTAGTCAAGAACGAGTATAATTCTATTAATTATAGATTTTCAAGATTTTAATGAAATACCCTAGAACAATAGTCCTTTCGCTTTTTAATAAACAACCTTAGTACCTTAAATACCGACCCCATGCTTTTTCCAATAAGCACGACCATATCCGCAAAAAATTTCATCTCCCGGCTTAATATTGCGAGTCGCTATCAAACAAATTATATCTCCATCTTCCATAGCAATCTTTGAATTATTCTTAAAATTAGAATTTTTCAAGATAGACGCATCATTGGCATATTTCGCAAAACATTCAGTTGAATATGAATCCAAAATATTTCCATCTGCAGTTGTAATGAAATATTTATCTTTTCCATCATCGGCTAATTTTTTAGCTTTCTCTTGCGAAATCACTTTGCCTTTATAAATGGATATAATTTCATCCTTATAAATTTTAATATGAGTAAAAAGCCCAATGCCGGCATTTGGAATTGTAGAAGGCCCAATCGACAAATAAGTTCTCTCTGGTGCAGAAATTTGATTGGGTAAATAAGGCATGCTATACTATTGCTGTGAATTAAATCACGCAAATTTACATTACTCTTTTCAGTTCATTAGAATTTGTTTTAGTACCTTTAAAAATATAAGTCTATAAATAACTTTCACTAGCAAGCTCGATTGCAGAAGAAATACGTTTTCAAACTAAAATCTATCCCATATCCAAAGTCAGAAACTCAACCTAACTTAACATGGACAGTTCGTTTCTTTTATTTGCTATGAATTGCTGTGGGGTACAATGATATACTTCTTTGAATACTTTATAAAAAGAAACACTGTTGTCCGACAAATATTTGCTAGTCAGGGCTAAAGCCCTTTTGTAACGAGCATTTTCAACCCCACGCTGAAGCATGGGGTTGCATAACGCATTTTATTGAGGTTCAATTTATTATTATCATTAATCGGACAACAATAAAAAAGAAACTTTATCATTAAAGCCGCAACATAATCCATCTGAGAAACAGTTGACGAAGTATTCTATTGCTATAAAAGGCCTGCAGGGATTGCAATAATTAAAACCTTAATTTGAATCAATTCTATTGTTTAAGAAACTCAATGATATACACCATTTTAATATTACAATTAAACTTCCTTGTCTCCATTTCAACTACATTGATCAGTATATTATTCTCTACCAGATAATAATTAATACCGTTACTGGTCTGAACAACGGCAGTGCTCATTATTTCTTTTTTTAGGGAATCATAAACGCCTTTATCATAGCACTGAAAACGCGCATAATTTCGCTTAACCTTGGACATTAATAAATATTCTTTGAAAGGAAAACAATTAATTTCTCCATCCCAGGGACATCGGGCGTAAACATATGTACTTGTATCTTCACTCACCTTATCAAAAGACCATTTTAAATAAGATTTTTGTGCTGGATCTACATATTTTAATATATTCAGTATTTTCCCTAACTTTATAGAATCACATTGCCCGGAAACAATGCCATTAATGAGAAGTAAGAATCCTATGCAAATGAGCTTTTTCATAACTAAAATTTGAACAAATCTAGGTTAAAATCGTATTCAATCTATTAAAAAGCAGACTTTTTCATTAGAAATTTCCGTTTAGATTCGTTTCCTCACTACATTTGAACATAATTTATTATATCCATAATATAGATTAAATCTAACCGTATGAAAAAAATACTTATTTTATGTTTAATTCTTCCGTTCCAAATTTCCTTAACCGGACAGCAATCAATTAGCAATTTAGGATTTGGATATTCAATGGTATATCTCAATTTATCTGAGTTTGAAGACATGCTTGTAAAAATCAATACGAATAATCAAAATCTTACTAAAACATTTTCGACTGATAATTCGTTTCAAGGCTTCAATATTTTTTGGGCAATAAGAAACAAAAAATCAATAACGACATTGCAATACAGCAGATTAAATAATACATATAAAGCAGATGGAAAAATTCCTGTTATTAGCCCAAATACAACCAGTTATAACATTACCTCATTTCACAATTTATTTTCCTTTCAATACGATTATCGAATTCTTAAATTTATAGGCATAGGAGCTGAATTAGGCTATCACTATTCCGGGTTCAAAAATAAGTACAAGGATCTTTTTTTTGGAGAAGCGAATTCAGTTGTTGATAAACAAGGTGGTGGATTTTATGGAGCCAATGTGATGCTTATAATTCCACTTGGTTCCAGTATAAGTTTTGATATCCAACCCTTCTATATTCAAAGTTTTAGAAAGATCGATATGGATAATTTGCCGGCAATTTATTTAGGCCAGAATCATTCAACAGCAACCAAAACTTCAGTTGGCGGATACGGTGTACATTTCAAGTTTGGTCTAAAGTTTTAATCGTCCGATTTTAAATAAAGTGGAATCACTTCTGAATTCTTGATAATACTAAACTGCAATCAGAAAACAATAGTTTAATCTGGAATAATTAGCTCAATATTCCAAGGTAAAAAGGCATTCTAATTATATTTTATCTTATGACTGTAGATTGGTAGTATTAAAATAATTTTATATTAACTTATAAGTTCAACATAAGAATTAAGAAATAAATTAACATCCAGTCCTAAAAAAACAATATCTGTTCCGGAACGAATCTCAGCGATTGCAACATCTTTATTCGTTGTAAACATACAGAAATACTTATCTTGTTCTTTGCATGCTCTTTTAATATTCTCGATCGAATCTTTAAATTCTCTTGACTCGAACTGACCTTGCAATCCCAAAGACATAGAAAGATCATAAGGTCCGACAAAAATTCCTGACAGCAAGTTATTTGTAACAATATCCTGAATCATTTCCAATCCCTGTCTGCTTTCAATTTGTGGAATTATTAGAGGTTTAAATTTTGTTATATAGTCTTTGAATTCTAATCCGTAATTATTGGATTGGGTAAATCCAAGACTGCGTTTGCCCACAGGTGGAAAATAAGAGTAATCTATCAATATTTTTAACTCATCAGAACTTTCAAGTCTAGGGGCAACGATTCCATCAACGCCCAGATCCAGGGCATGCTTAATGTGTGCTTCACTGATCTCTTTAATACGAATAAGAATCTTACACTCTTTTTCCTTACTGGCAATAATCGATAGTATCGTTCGATTGCTAACATATCCGTGCTCTAGGTCTATTAATATATACTTGAAACCAAGTGAGGATAATTTACAAGAAATCTCAGGAAGATCTACTGATATAAGAGTTCCAATTTTACTTAAGTCCATTGTCTGAATTTATTCTAAATATAATACAAAGTAAAAAATTTAAGATGCATATGCATCTCTTTTGCTGCCTCGATATAATTCATATTTGTGCAACTTGCATTCCAGGGGACCGTTGAATAATTTTATTTTTCTTGTTGGGCGCAATCCAAAATGCTTCAATGCATCGGAGTTAGAACTAATCACCCAAGCATTACAACCCGGATAAAAATGTTTTAAGCGCGTACCCATGTCTTTGTAGAAATCAATAATTTCATCGACCTCAATACGTTCACCATAAGGTGGATTGATAATAACAACTGCTTTTTCTCCATCATACTCTGATTGAAAAAAATCCATTTCTTTAAATTCAATATATTCAGACACACCTGCTCTCTCTGCATTAAGCTTGGCAACTTTTAGTGATTTATAATCTATATCTCGTGCATAGATTTTACAATTGATTTTGTTAATTTGTTGATCTGCTTCAGCCAGAATCTTATTCCATAATTCTTTATCAAAATCTTTCCAGGTTTCAAATCCAAAAGATCTGTTTCTTCCCGGTGGAATATTTAGCGCCATTAGAGCTGCTTCTATTGCTAATGTTCCTGAACCACACATTGGATCGATAAAATCACAATTTTTATCCCACCCGGATAAAATAATAATTCCTGCAGCCAATACTTCATTCATGGATGCTTCCGTCTGGTTAAGTCTGTAATTTCTCTTGGATAAAATATTTCCTGAACTATCCAGGGAGACATTAACGATATCATTTGATATGTGAACATTAATACGCACATCCGGGAATTCAGCATCAACATCCGGTCGAATATTGTATTTGTCTCTAAATTGGTCTACAATCGCATCCTTAGATTTTAGTGCAACATATTTAGAATGAGTGAATATCTCTCCATTTACACTTCCATCAATAGCAAACGTATCTTCGGTACCAAAATATTGATCCCAATCTATTGTTTTTATATTATCATACAATTGTGTTTCATCAAAAGCTCGAAAGGAAATTATTGGCTTTAGAATCTTAACAGCTGTGCGAAGCATCAAATTACTTTTATACAGTAACTCTATATTGCCTTTATATCGAACTGCCCGGTTTAGCACTTCTATATCTCTTGCGCCTAATTGGCGTAATTCTTCAGAAAGAATATCTTCTAAACCATATAATGTCGTTGCCGTTATGCCAAAATTATCCATAATTATTACGAAATGTAAAGAAGTTTAAATTTATATGTAGAACTTATTTTCACACCAAAAATTACTCAGAAAAGATGAATACGAATTAGGCAGATTCTTTGGGTTGCTTTTCTTCTTTAAGCCTTATCGTCCTATATAAGCCATTCTTGACAAGAAACAATAAGAACACTATAAGCTGCTGAATCAGAATAAAACTATAAATGCTGAAATTCGAACTTTGTCCTGATTCTGAGGAATATTGATCTCCAATCATTAAATAAATATAAAATAGCAGCACATTCAATGCTATAAAAATGCTCCATGAAAGTACAAAACTCAAGGATTGTTTGAAACTTGACCTTAAGCCTAATACAAATGAACTGAAAACGGACTTATTCTTGAATAAAATAAGTTTACGACTCAATATCGAAGAATTAATGATGTACATAATTCCCAATAATAAAATTACAATCAACATTATAACTCCAATGATTATTGGCTTTTCTGAAGGTAAAACGTACAAATACTTTTCCAAAACAAACAAAGTCACCCAGGAAATCAATCCAATCCAAATTATAAATATTAATAAATACAAGAATGCATTTCCCAAAGCTTTGAAATAATAATATTTGCAAATTGTCAGCAAATCTTGCAATCCTGCTTTCTCATCTTTTTCACTAAGCCAAATTAAGAACATATTCAACAACACATATATCAGCAAAGAAAGAATTACAAAAATTAAAGTACCACTATTTAGAAACGAAAATGACTCCGGTAAAGAACGTAAGAAATCTTGAATAACATTGTGATCATAATTATGAATCAGTTTTTCAAAACGAAATTGACTCTTAAAATAATTTTGCAATTCGTTCTTCCATTGAATTCCTTGAATCGAATGAAAAAAGGTATTTACCAAATAAATAATTATTAGTAAAGTAAAATTATTAAAGAGAGTCAAATATGAATTAAATAGCTTCTTCATCTTATATTACACTACCAAACTTAAATAATGAAGAATATTCTGCCACCAAAACATGATTTTGGATCCATAATGGCTAGAGATATCATTTAAGGATTTAATCGAATAGCTGTTATCGTTTAAATTTATATCTACTAATAATTTTTGTTCCGGATCAATATGTATTCTGCTTAATTTCAGATCGGAACTAACTTTCAATTCATATTTATCCCCTATTCCACTCCAGAATTTATATTCTACTTTCCCGCTTTCATATTCTAATTTTATTTCAACAGGGTGAGTCCAGCTTCCTGCATTGAGCAGATTTATCGTGTATTCATTTTTATTATCATTTGTTCTTTCACTTATTACAGTATCTATGGAATAATCCATCACCCCTTCTTCAAATATTCCAAACCTTACAAATTCATAACACGATCTAGCCAATGATGAATCAACATAATCTGGTAAATGATTATTTAAGAATTGCATAAAGTCAGAACCCCTTGGATGCGTAAACTTAAAACACTTGAAATATGAACGCATCATAGAATCCATTTTCACAGTTCCAATGAATCTTTCCAGTGAATGAAATATTGTTGCAGTCTTGCTGTAGATAAGAGGTTTTCTGTCTTGATCCTTAAAAGTCCATCCCGGTCTTGCTATGATTCCTTTAGAAGGATCTTTCATTCCCAGATATTCAGATCTCGTCAATTGCTTGTTGTCCATTTGAAATCCCAATACATTAAATAAGGATTTCTTATCTCCAAATGCAGCATCCAATACTCTATCTTCATAATATGTTGCAAATCCTTCATCCATCCAGGGCTCTTCTTTTTCATTACTTGCAAGTACAGCCATAAAATACTGATGAACAAATTCATGAATTAATAAGGACTCTGCATTTCTTATAAATTGTGGCATGCCGTAAAGGCTTCCGGTTGTAATCAATGTAGGATATTCCATCAATCCTGTACGCAATGCATGAAATGGAGGACAAACTATACTTAATGTTGAATATGGATAATAGCCAACATGATCTGACATATATTCCAGAGAAAAATTCGTAATGTTATAAAATCTTTTCTCTTGCGCAGAATAGTCATGAGGCAACATGAATCTAACATCTACATTGTTCCATCTCCATTGTTTTATATAAGACAATTTATTAATCGCCCATGTAAAATCAATGACTCTTTTTGCCTGATAATGTTTTACTTTTTTATTTCCTACCAGGATTTCATCAACAAATTCTCCACTTGCACATACTTGAAAATCTTTATCACATTTAATCCATACATCATAATCACTAAACTCTGCATAAAATTCTGTGTTGCGAAAAAATTGATGACAGTTCCAATTCCAATGACCTTCTTTATTCTTCTCCAACACTCCTAATTGCGGAAACCAATGACAGAAAAGATAAAAATCCTGACTATATCCTGCCCTGGCTATAACCTTTGGCATTCGTGCCTCCCATTCCAAATTCATCAGGATCGTATCTCCCGCTTGAAATAAAAACGGAAGTTTCAATTCCATTACGGATTGATCCTCTGTATTACCGTCATCCGGAGCAATGTATCTGCATAAAGAAATAGCATCAAATTGCTTCCCTTTATATTGTAGTTTCAAAGATATAATTTTAATATCTGCCCATTCTTCCGGCTTTCTATCTTTAAAACTTTGCCCGAAAATATCTTCTACTCCTTTTAGAAATGTGGAATTCTCATGCTTAAAAGAATTGAGATACATGTAGAAAAGGATCTTATCCAATGGAACGTCACTATGATTTTTAAATACTATCTCCTGCAGAGACCTTATCTCATGAGATTCATTGTTTAGATCTGTATGAATTGTATAAGTACTAAAACGATTGGCTTGATGTTCTTGTACAAAGTTACAATCCTGAGAAAAACAGTAGATCGGAAAGAATAAAAGTAAAATTATATAAATCGCTTTGTCCAAGGCTCGTTGATTGCGGCAAAGATACAAAGAAAGTAATCAATACTTATATCAGAACTCTGACAATAACTTCTGAAGTAAAATTACAGTGATATTTTATAAATTGACTAGAAATATATCATCTCAAAGGATATCAACCATTTTTGTGCGAAATATTCTTTTTAAAATAAAATTAAAAGTAGAAAACTTGATTTATTAATAAATTAAATCTTTTTTTACAGCTGGTCAAAACTTATCGCTTGAGTCCATAAGTTCAAAAAATAATAATAAATCACAAATAAATTTAATATACTAGGATGTTACAAGTAACTAAATCAACATGTCAATTACTGTACTT
>JABFRV010000070.1 GCA_013140975.1 Saprospiraceae bacterium | reverse complement strand
CTTCAGTCGGTGTCAAACCGTCTTTACTTTTCTTCGACGCTTTCAATACACCTCTCACAGGGCATTTAAGAGTTAGTTTTTTTCCTATTTCCATTTATTGTCTTGTCTGTTGGGTTTATGAAGTTCAAAGTTAGCAGAATGTTCAATCGGAGCGACAAAACAGTTGCGTATAACGGATTGGTTATACACGTTGCGCCGCTAATAGTTTGGCAGCCAAATGTAAAAAATAAATTTTATGGCCTCCATTAAATATCTTTTGCGATTAATTGTTTATAAGAAATTCTTTCATCTGCATTCACCAAAGATAAATTGAATCTATTTCCATCGCCAATATTTCTGGTGTTATATCTATATGAAAATTCATCACAATATTTATTCAAGTGTTTTGGAGAAGCTGAATGATAGATACCAAAGATACCTCTTTTTAGTAAGCTCCAAAATCCTTCCACTGAATTAGTATGAAACCCATCCCTAACAAACTCATTATCGTTATGTTTCAGGACTTCATGCTGAAAATCAGAAGATAATCCATTGTATGCACCCCATTCATCGGTTACGATTATAGAGCCTTCTAAGACCAGTTCCTTAATTATGGGTTTCAAAGTAGAAGCTTTTGTATCTATAACTATGGTTGTATTTACTTTTCCATCACACAGTAATCCGAATACAGGAGTTTTGTCTTTAACACTTCTTCCTTGGGATTCTTTGACCTTTTTATTGGCATGTCGGTTTTTGTTCTTACCTCCAATGAAGCACTCATCCGCTTGTGTAATTCCTTCAAATTTTACCTCTGTTTTCTCCTTAAAAGAGCTTCTTAATCTTCCCAGCATAAACCAAGCGGATTTTTGGGTAATACCTAAATCCCTACTTAGTTGGAGACTGCTAATTCCCTTTTTATGGGCTGAAAAGATATAGATGGCTATGAACCATTTTCTAAGACCTATATGACTTCCTTCAAACATCGTTTTTACGGTTACAGTGAACCGTTCTCTACAATCTCTACACTTATATAGTCCTTTGAAAATTCCATTGGATTTGAGCTTGTAATGATCTTTGGTTTTAATCCCACAATGAGGACATACAGGCTCTCCATTCCACCTTAATTGTTCTAAAAACAACCTACAAGAACCATCTGTTGGGAGTTTCTCTAACATTTCAGAAAAAGAGTTAAATTTCGCTATCATTTGGTATCAATTATGAAGCTAATATACGACAAAAAGTTGGTACAACCAAATATATAGTTACCTTTGTTTATATCATTACTACGATAATATTTATACTCTTTAACGCAAGAGTATTCTCCAAGATAAAGTTACTTTAACAATTCATTTCTAAGCTAATGAATGATTAATTTATAATTGAGAATTAATATTCATTCTTTTCAACAAAGTCGTCAGGAATTTCATTTTTGTAACAGCATCGTACATTCGACCCTTCCGGTCTCGCTTATTAGTAATTCGTTTTTTAGATATATTTAAATCCCTACTAATTCATTAAGGTTACTTTTTGACAAGACAATAAGAAACAATTCCATCTCATTTTTGCAAAATATTATTCCTTATTAATACTGAAGGGATGACATTATTAGTCCCAACTCTAAAACGCAGATTCGTCCCAGGAAGAGCAAGATTTAAAACATTAACAAAATATACTTTATGATTTATAGTCTTTGCTTACATGTTAATTAGTACTAATAACCACACAACTATCATATTACAATTAAACTAAATACGTACACTTAAATAACTCAGTCAATTTATATTATCATTATATTTCATATATAAATATCTATTAATCATTAACTTGCCAAGTATTAATAAATTATTTTTTAAATGAAGATTATTTTCATAAATTTAGCGATTAAACCAAATTCCAAATCACCTTCTCATGAAAATATTTAAAATTCTAAGCACGGTACTGATTGTATTCTTGCTTTCTCTTCAAGTTTATTCTCAATGCACCAATAATACTTTGTACGGAGTAAATGGCGCTAGTGGTAATACTACTAATTTATATTCAATAGACGCAGCCACGGGAGCTGCAACTTTAATCGGGTCTACAGGTTTAGCACATATAACCGGACTCGCCGCGCATCCTACTACCGGTATATTGTATGCTGTTAGGAGTGATTTATTTAATAGTGGCAATACAGACTTACTTACCCTAAACCCGAATACTGGTGCTGCAACTGTTATTGGTTCGACAGGTCATCAGATTCCGGATATATCTTTTAACTCAGCTGGTGTATTGTATGGTTGGTCAGAATGTAGTGCAGCTGGTCCATGCAATACCGTTGATGATCTTGTAACAATTAACCTTACAACCGGAGCTGGTACTTTAGTTGGAGATTGTAATTGCGGTACTTTTAATACCGGTCTTGCTTTCAATTCAAATAATGATCTCTATATGAAAACTGGAAATGAATTAAACCTTATGGATGCAGCTAACGGAACAATTATTTCTACTGTTTTGTTATCTGCTTTTCCTCAAAATCTACTTACTTTCAATTCAGCTGATGTACTTTATACAGGTTCACGAAGCGGTGGAACCTTTACATTACAAACTATTAATATGACAACTGGAGTTGTTACAAATGTCGGAACGAATGCAATAGGTAACATGTCGGCAATTGATTTTTGTAAAGTTAAAATAACAAGTACAGTTCCAACCCTCAGCGAATGGGGTCTGATAACTTTTTCATTGATTCTCTTATCTGTATGCATGATATATATGCTAGGCTTCCAATTGTCAATAGGAGGTTTTGGCAGCACGTCTGTTGGTAGCGGAATTCCACTTGACTTGCCAATTTATCTCAAAACGATAGTAGCTGTATTGTTTGTTACATCTTTATGCTTTAGTATATTTATTAATTACTTTGGATATTCTCTAACTGATGCAGATGTTCCGGGTATACTGATTAACTCACCTATACTTGCTTACGCAATTCATCTTTGGATAGTTAGCAATAAATCAGAATCATAAATAACGTACTATCTCCTTGACGCTACACAAGCTATAATCTAGCACTGTCTGGGTCAATTTTTATAAAGTTTGGGGATTACATTTTATCTACTAAAGAACAGTTGTGGAACTATCGACTCAAGAGGAGTCGTATAACAACCTACAACTTTTATTGCTAATATCTAATTTAAAAGGAAGTAACAGTATTGAACTGAAAGCCCATTAACAATATCATAGATTCGACCTCTCTAGGGGCGTCTTTTTAGTTATTCGTTTTTTAGAAATATTTGAATCCTACGGATTCAATATAGTTAGCATTTGATATGATAATTTTTAAAGATTCCATATATATATTGCCGGATTTCCTTATTAATCCCGAAAGGATGATACTATTATAACATGAAGCTAAGAACAAAATCACAAGAATCCCGAAGAGATGACATTATTGTAACTAGAAGCTAAAAACTAAATAGTAAGAGTCCCGAAAGGATTACATTACTATACCTAACTTTAGTACTATCAATCATAACCATGCTTTGATCTTAGGATGTAATGTTTCATACATCCCAAGAATCGCAAGCATCTTTTAGCAAGGCAAATTTTATCATAAGCTAATAAGCGACAATCTTTATATACCAATTAATCTACTTCTTGATTATTAATTTGTGTATACTTTTTTCTCCAATATTATTCTGAATCACTATAAGATAGATTCCATTGCTTAGATTCAATGATTCCAAATTTAAATGAGATTCATTGGTGGTAATATTCTGTTTACGAATTAAACTACCTTGCGGATTAATTAATTCAAATCTTACCGGCAGGCTTTCAGTTCTTACGTTTATAAACAAATCATCCTGGGCCGGATTAGGATACAACTTTGCGAAATCATATGATACAGAATTAAAAACTTGAGTTATTACCGGTTCCCATACTTCATGACGAGTGACATTCGTATAAATCGGTTGATTTCTATCAAAATAAATCTCAGCTATGTTTTCTATAATTGCTCCAATAGGTGTGCTTTCATTAATTTTTATTCGATAAGAAACGTATCCGTTTGATTTTTCCTCATCGAGCTTCGCATATGGCAGATTTATACTATCAAACACAAATTCAACTACACCTTCTCTGATTGAATACTTCATAGGATGAGAACTACCAACAACTTCAAATGAGTTAATGTCATATTTAGACTCAAGTCTATCAACGACTCTTACTAAATCTGCGTAGTCATTCCCGGTGTTTTGGAATCTGACAGTATATTTAATCGTTTGATTCTTTTCAATAAAGTTCCTATTGCTAAATCCTTTTGGTTCAGCAAGTTTATCATTCGGATCAAAAGCACCTCTTAATTCTTTACAATCAAATGACTTAAATCGATCTACATCATCTTCAGGAAACCCTAAGACAAAACCTTTGCTTGTTTCACCGTTAGGACTGACTCCACATCCTTCAATAAATTTTGTAGGTCTTGAATTCCCTGGATGATTTTGTGATTGCTCAACTATCATTCTATAGGTATGTCCATTCGCAGGAAATTCAAATAATTTTTCTTCATTTAATCCGAGTTGTATATTGCCTTTCAGCAATGGCATTATCTCATCTTCAATAATTGAAAACTCTGATGATTTATCCATCGCTCCTGCTCCTATATTTTTAACTTTGAATTGAACTTTATTACGGGATTTATCACAAGTTGTTGTAATTGATAATGTACTCTTATCCCAACTTATGGATTTCGGACATGGATTATCCGGATAAATATGTGATTCAACGCAATACGTATTACCAAGTAATGATTGCTCACACGGAGTTTTTAAAACTATAGTAAAAGATCCTTTACTCATTGCGGTAAGATTCCCAAGGTCAAATCGAATTATTGGATGAGTGATAGCAGAAGCCGGTATCGATGATGATACGAAGGAAAAAACGTCAGGAATCGTAACTTCCAAATAGGAATTACTAATATCTTCAACACTTAAATTGGAGTAATCAACTTTATAAGTAACATCATTACAAAATCGTAATCGATCTGTGGTTATTTCTGTCATTAATTCTTCACAATTTTGATCTCGTGTTATTCCAATATTAAGGTCTGGAATTGGACTTATAAAGTCAATATCGTATTCATACGTTTTCTGACAAGTTACAATTGCTCCGGAACTCTCTTTAATATAGAAAATATGTTTTCCTAAATCTCTGTCATACAATGGAATTTTCCCAATGTTTGAAGGAAAAAAATATTTTAATCCTTTGTATTCCTGTACGATTGTAAGAATTTCTACACTTTTCTCTGTGTTTTGAAAAATACAATCTCCATTGCTGTCCAGAAATGTATTTGTATTTATATACGCTTTTGGTGGCGCTGTAGTTAAAACAAAATCACAAACATCTCCTGAGCATCCATCTACAAATAAAGAATAAAGTTGAAACGGTTCTAAATCTGCAGAAAACGACTTTTTACCCGGGCCATTACAACCCGGATCACAGACAACTTCTTGTGCAGGATCACATCCTTTAATAATTCCAAATTGAACACCGGTCCCATTCAAAGTACAATTGTTAAATTCGATTTCAAACTTATGATTTCCACCTTGTGAATAAAAAGTCCACCATGATGTGTTATGTGGACCTCCTCCTGAACTACATAATGGACTAGGACCAGTTGGGTTTGAAAAATCAACGTTTTGGCCTCTAATTCCATTTAACTCTAAAATAGAATAAACCTGCGAAGTTTCACACTTTAAAGTCGCTGAGTCAATTTGTGAATTCAAATATGCTCCAGGCGATATCAAACCAAGGAATGTTACGATTGAAATTATTAATTTGTTCATACGATTTTATTTAAGCTGTTTGAATAACGATTCAAAGGTAGATTTTAATCATTCGCTGGCGCTAATAATAATTTGTATTTTGTAGCCACAATAATAGTACAAATTATTTTATTCTGCTGTTTATCAAGTATTTATAATATACAAATGTATATGAATATAATTAAAAACAATCTCTTTCTTGAGCTTTTTTATGCATTATCTGATGCTGAAATTAACAATTTTACAAAATTCCTTCGCTCCAATACCTCAAATTCTGATTTTGTATCGGTCATTCATTTGCTTCCCAGGCTAAAAAATAAGGATCTTCCGGATCTTAAACTTCGTATCCACTCTGATATTTATCCTGATGAGAAATACAAAGACGTTAGAATCAGATTACTCTTTTCAGATCTTTTTAAAGAGCTAAAATCTTTCATACATCAAACGATTCTGGATAATGATATGGAAAATGAATTGCAATTATTGCAATTTTTCAGAAGAAGGAGGATCGACAGGTTATTTGAAATACAATCTGAAAAGATTTCACAACAACTTACATTAGAAATCCCATGGAACGAAAAAAAATACGAGCATCAATATATTCAGGAATTGGAAAAACTCAAGTATGAAACCTCGAAGAGTCGATACAATCCTGCCAATTTCTCTACTGTGCTTCAAAATTTTGAAATCCATGTATTAATCCAAAGGTTACGATTGTATCTAGAACATCTTACATTCCGGCAATTTGGTTCAGAATTAAAGACGTTTCCGGAAATGGAAACACAGATCCGGTTGACTTTGCAACAAGATTGGACAAGTATCACGGAGGTTAATTTATACATCCTGGCAATAAAGCTATTTTCTGACTTTGATGATGATGATAACTACAATATTTTCATAGCTCAACTCATTGAATTATCCAAGCATATGAATCTTGAAACCAGAAAGGAGTTATTCTCTTTGGCATTAAATTACTGTATCCGAAAAATCAATAAAGATCATGAAGAATATTTTGAAAAAACACTGCAGTTATATGAACACGGTGTAAAGGAAGAATGGCTTCTGGAACATGGAGTTATGAATCAGGTAACATATAAAAACATTATAACCTTATGCATTCGTTCGGGCAAATTTTCATTGGCCGAAGAAAAATTATTGCGCTACAAAGATTTTGTAAATAAAAAAGACAGAGAAAGTATCTATCAATTTAATCATGCAAGAATTCTGAAAGAAAAAGGACAAACACGTGACGCTTTAATTCTTTTATATTCAAACCGCTACAAAGATCCTCTCATCGAGATACACGCGAGAATTGAAATGATAAAAATCTATTATGAAATTCAGGAAGAACAATTGCTCTTAAATCAAATAAAATCGACTGAAAAATTTATCAATAAATCAGAACAGTTGGGATATCATAAAAAATATTATTTCAATTTTTGCTCTTATACTCGCCTTTTGATCACCTTTAGGTCTAATCTTCAGTTGCCAAAAAAATTAAAAGAGCTGCAAATTAAGCTTTTCAAAGAAGTTGAAGTGATTGAAAAATCCTGGTTATCCAATGAGGTTCATAAGCTGTTGAGTGCGAATAAAGTCTAAAAACAAATCAATTTTATTCCACTTTTATCCAAATTAAACCATTTGTATATTTCTCCAAGTACTTAATATTCTTTGTCTACAATTAAGAACAAAGCTTACATCTTTCCAGTACACACATTTTATTAATCCATGAGCGAATTGGAAATAATAATAACACAAAGATTAAGATAAATAAAATATCCCAGGTACAAAAAATCCCCTTCTTATACATTGGAAGATATTGCCAATATCCAAACCGGTCAATTACACATTCTTCAAAAATAACCCAGGTATTAAAAAATGTAAATAAAACTGCTACTTTAACAACTATCGGTAAATCTTTAAATTTCATACAACTTCATTTTTAATCAATCACTATTTTAACCTTCCAATTAAATATCTAAGACTTGAACTAATAACCAACCTGATTCAAATCAAGTCTTCAAGAACGTAAAAATAAGAAATTATTGCTTTGATGGCAAGTCTGGTTTTATTATAATTATCAGCATGCAGCGGGCAACTTAGTCTCAAAAATGAGCTGCTAAAAATAAAAATAAACATTGGTTAACTAGATAATGTATGTTATATTTGTAATTCAAACAGAACAAATATTTTTTCACAAACAAAAAACTAACTAATTATGAATCAGTACTTAGCGATTTTTATTGGCGGTTTAATACCAATGATCTTGGGATTTATTTGGTACCATCCAAAGGTATTTGGAGGAGCCTGGATGAAGTCTTTGGGCTTTACAGAAGAATCTTTAAAAGAAGGCAACATGGGCCTAACTATGGGACTAGCTACCCTTCTGGCAATGGTTCTTTCCTGGAAGCTAAATGAATGGTCAAGCCATGTTGAGCCTGGCATGAGTCAATTTGTTCATGGGTTTTACCATGGAGCTATGGGTCTCGGTTTACCTGCAGCTTTAGTCTTAGTAAGCAACAGCTTATTTCAAAGAAACACCTGGACGAATATACTAATCAATGCAATTTATTGGGTAATTGCTTTGGGATTAATGGGCGCTTTCTTATACTCTGTAGCAACTCCGGAAGCAGCTCCTGCAGTACAGTAAATAAAAAGAAATTACTATTTATAAAAACGTCTTACAAATATCATGTGAGACGTTTTTTTTTGACAACAAGTCAATTATTAAAACCCGCAATTATTAGAAATAAAGTCGAAATGAATTCATTAGATTTTAATTCCTTTCACTTTTCGCTTCACGCAAAATAATTTAATAACCCAATTAAAAGAACGAAATTTCATTGCATATATTCAGCTAAAACAAAACTGTATTTAACAACAGTAAATAATGAAAGAAAAATGTAAAAATGAGGTCATATTTTTAGTCATTACCATCGTCATCAAGGCAATTAAAAAATATTAGAAATTCCGGTGAATATTCCGTAACTTTATGCTGTAAAAACC
>JABFRV010000003.1 GCA_013140975.1 Saprospiraceae bacterium | reverse complement strand
GACGGAAGGCAATATAGAGCAATTTATCCGTTCAAAGGAAAGGGCGATCTTTTTCGCTCTTTCTTTTGAAAAAAATTAGTTGTTATATTTTCTTCCTAAAAGTTGCGTTTATTTGTTGAACTTAGTACATTATTACTTTATTTTTTTGCAAAAAGGTTTTGCATTTAAAAGGTTTAATTTTTAATTAATTTAGTAATGTACGTTTTGTCTGAATCAATATGACTTATTTTAAGAAAATAAATTCCGGGCTGCAAATCAAGCTGAACTTCGTCTTTTAATATTTCTTCACTATAAACCAATTGTCCGAAACAATTATAAAGTGATAGGTCTAAAATACCATCAAGGCCTTCAATTGTGAATGAATTTTCAATTGGATTCGGATAGATTTTAAAATTAACGCCAAAATTTTGTTCGTCAACACTTAGAGATCTAGAGCAATTTGAAGGGATAGAGTCTGTGGTGTAAAGGCTGGAACAACTATTACAAAATACACTTTTAAAAAAGCAACTTGCTCTTTGCACCCTGAATATACTACTGGCGTTCCTGTAAATTCCATGTCCCCCATTTGCTTCTACCGTTAATTCACTACAAATTTTATTTGCTATAAGTTCATTGTGAATAGTTCTGGAACCTATAAGTGAATAATGCATAAATGAATTGCTTGAATCAATCATAACTGTCTGATCAAGTTCTCCATGAAAAGCAATTGTTGGTACCAACTCAACAATATCCACTTCGTTTTTAGCAGCAGCTCCCCAATTATTAAAAATTCCTCTGATTGAATAAGTGTTATTCAAACTATTACCAGAAGAATAAAGATTACCTAATTCTTCACTTATGGGAGTTACTCCATACAAAAGAGATACGCTGTCCAATTCAGCCTGGTCGGCATATACCATACCTAAGGCAAGTAGGGATCCTGCACTTTGTCCTCCAACAAAAAGCCAATTGGTATCTATTCGCAAGGCATTTGCATTGTTAACTACATATCTCATAGCGGCGTGTCCATCCTGAATAGCCCTGTATCTCGCCTTAAACTGACCATATTCAGAAAAGAGAAATCCCAGTCTGTAACTTACAGATGCACATACAAAACCTCTTAATGCGAATTGAACACATAAATCTACAATGTCGCCACCCTGCTTATTGCCAGAAGTAAATCCTCCACCATGAAACAACATAATAAAGGGGCGTTTCGGTGACAAATCAATACCAAGATTCGGGTAATAAAAATCCAGGAGCAATGAGTCAGAAGTCAAGGTGTGGTCTAAAGCCATACCATATTGAATATTGGACCCAATTGTAATTTCAGTCGATTTAAAGTACTGCACTTCGGTATATCTCGTGTCACTTGTGCAATACTGTCCGTTTACTTTTATAATAAAAAGAAACAATACTTTGGTTAGAATCAAAATTTTAGTTGTCATTACAAATCTTTATTCATTGATTATAACGGTTTGCAGATTTGCGAAGGTAGCAATTTTAAAACACAAAAGTGTCGAAGTAGTACTTAACCATTCCCGTAAGTTACAGGGACCTAAACCTGATCAACGGATCGCTTTTTTCAATTTTCTAATTCTTGCATTAATAGATGGAATATTTTCTGTTTCAAGTTCAGTCAATGTAAGCTTAAAGTCTTTTTCTAATTCGTTTTTCTTTTTCAACATTTCAAAAAGACCCTGAATAGAATTTACACGTACAATTCGGGAATTTTTTTTGTCCTTTGCCCACTTCGTCAATATATCCCAACTATTGCCAAATTCCTGCTTATTGAGATCAAGGCGGGGAATTAATAATGCCAAATGCCACATAAGTTCTTTATCCTTTGCAACAAGAGACATATTTATGATTTCCTTTTTATGAATTGCAAGATATTGAGTATTGTTAAGTGTAATTTTTTCTATAGCGTCTGCAGCCCTCATAACCACTAACCTGTCCTTATGAAATAAGCATTTAAAAAGATTATCAAAATCGCTTTGGGTTTGAACTTTCAAAACAACAGAATCGCTTTTCCCAATTGACCTTAAGTCGCCACCGGATAATATTTTCTTTAAAGCTGCCACTGAATCTTAATGCTTAATATTCTTCCTTTTTATTTCAATTAGAAGTTTTTCAGGTATAGGTCTGCAATGACAATTCTTTTGATGGGCTAAATGCCATTTAACCCGCTCTTCAATCTTTGCATTCTTAGGCATTTTATTTTTCTCATGCCATTCCTTGTTAATTTTCATTACTTTCTTGTTACACGGTTGAGCAAATAACCTATTGTAACACTTATGGCAGGAATAGAAATGTAGCTAAGTCCTATAGACATAAAATACTCTGCAAATGTAGTCTTCATTATTGGTATCAGAATTGCTGCGTCCAGAATAATGTTTATAACAAACCAAGACAAACCCACAACAACCCCATTCCAAATGAAATCGCTGTCAACAAATTTGAAATAGCGAAAAAGAAGATAACAACCACTAATTACTCCTATAACCATAATTATAGATTTAAATGTCGCGTATGGAACAACTAGCTCCCCACCTGGCTTATAAAAAAGAAATGAAAACGCAAATGGGATGAGCCAGGATAAAAAGCCTAACAAAATGTTTTTGATAATCAATTTCTTTGTCATAACATATTTGATTTAAGATTAAATATACGATGAAAATATTTATTTAAATTATAGTTGCTCATTTCTCCTGATGATAAATGTCATAACAAGTATAGCAATTGTATTGTCCGCCTTTCGTATTCTATTTAAAATTGCTGGTCAAATGTTTTTCCATTAAACTTAAATACATTTCCATCACCCAGCCCTATCCACAATTCTCCAATTCTATCAGTGTAAATTGCAAAGACGCCATTATTTGTCAGGCCTTCATCCTTCGTGTAATTACTCATAGTATTACCATCATATTTCCAAGCCCCAGTATCTCTATCCCCAAACCAAATATTTCCATTCCCATCTTCTTCAATCGCAAAAACATGTTCCAGCGTTCCCGGAGGCGACTTATCTCCACTTCTTGAACTTGTTGGATGAATTAAATTATGCTTTTCAGAAAAATTAATTGTTGTATCTCCGTCTTTTAATAATACCCCAATTCCATTATTTCCAATCCAAAGCCTACCTCTAGAATCTTCCAGAATGCTTCTAACATGAAGTTCTCCCATTCCTTTAGATCCCGCCAAGGATTCATCATTAATAATAGTAAACTGATCCCCATTATATCCGAAAACCCCAGCATAAGTCGCTATCCAAAGAAAATCATTTTTCCCTTTAGCAATATCTGTTACAGCATATCTGTTATTAGGATTTACAGTTTTAGGTTTTGGAAATGCCAAATACTGTAATTTTTTGCCATCGAATCTATTTATACCTTCTTTATTTCCAGCATTAAACCAAAGGTCATTCTCTGTTTTTTTCCATTGACCCGGTAAATTAAAATTTACCCCAGGATTATAATTAGTAATAATTTTTCCATTATAGCTACAAACGCGATTTGCCGCTTCAAACCAAATATTTCCATATGCATCCTCCTGAATTGAACGGACTTGATTATCAGATAAACCTTCATTCTTTGTAAAATATCTAAATGACTTTCCGTCAAACAGACCTACACCGTCTTCATTTGTTCCAAACCAATAATTCCCTTTACTATCTTGAAAGATGCAACGAATTCCGGTAGTAAATTTTAAGGTGTCGGTTTTTGAAGTGCTTGCAAATTCAGATTTATGAATTTCTTTTACAGATGATTTGTTTTTAACGCAGGAAAAGCTAAGAGACAATAAATATATCAGATATATCATTCTTGCGAATTTGTTCATTTAATTATTTCGTTTTTAACTTGAGGCTTAACGCTTCTTTATTGACCGAAGGTAGGAATTTTTAGCATCAAACTTCTTTCAAAGAACAAATCACTAAATTTAGCATTCTCCTATCTAACGAATACCGCGAATAAAATCTTAATCAACGTGTTACAACATACCGCTATCTAATGTCTTGTTACCAGGTTGCACTTGCCTGTCTAAATTCAGCTAAAGAAGATTGATATTTCACATTTAACTCGATCAATTTTATTGCAGCCTGAACATAAACAGCCTCCCGGCTATTAATTAAGAAAATAGAACTTTCACCCATAAAAAACTTTCGCTTTTCTGCTTCCAGCATGGAGAAATAATTTTCAGTAGCATTAGTAAGCAGATTGATTTGTTGCTCCAATGCAATTAGTTCATTATAATAACTTTTGATTTTATTAGACAGCTCAAGCCATTTTACTTCTATTTCTAATTCTGTTTCCTGAATATTTAATTTCGTAATATTTAACCTTCCTCTGCTTTCACGCAGAAACAGTGGAATTCCGAAATCAACACCCCATGTATAATTGTTTGTTGAAAAGCTACCAAATACATCACCACTTATTGGCTCATTCAAGAAGTTGTATTTTAAATTTAAATTTGGCTTTAATTGTTCAACATTCCATCGCCTTTCAACATCCAATTGCTTCAACTTAAATTCATACAACTGAAATTTAGGATGTTGTAATTTTAAATTCTGCAAAATCGAATTCAGCGAGTCTACGGCAATTATTTTTTGAATTGAAATTTCATTTAAGGATGGCGGTACAACTTGATCCGTAATTTCAAGTGGAGTATTATTTTCAAACCATAAAAAATTGGATAATTCCAGTTTCGCATTTTGATAGTTCAATTTTGCCTGATTTAGATTAACACTACGTACTTGCGCAAGAATAAACGCTTCCAATGTATCAATAGCCGGAACATCCCCTCCAGCAAAACTTTGTTTTACTCCCAGAAAACGCTCATTCGCCAAGTCAACTGCATTTTGATACAACTCCATTTGGTTGTAATAATTTACCCATTGCAAATAGCTGATTGTTGCATCATAGTAAAGATTATTAAGAATCAATTTCTGTTCAGCAAAAGTGGATTTAGCATACAGATCAGCTTTTTTAATTGCAGCTCTACGCTTATCAACAAATAAACCTTGCCCAACAGGAATGGAAACGCCAGCAAATATTAATCCCTCTCCTGCTGTTTTATTTTCTGGGTTCAGATTTATCCCTCTGTTTTGATCATAACCTGCTGTAAAATCAACACCATACCAGGTAGGAATTTTAAGTCCACCTGAAAACAAATTGTAATACTCCTGTTGTTCCAGTTGTTTTTGATTAAAATATATGAGATTAAGAAACATACAAAATTGAAATTAGTTTTATTTACCTATTACTATTTCTGATATTAATATTTTGGTTGCTGTTCCTTTGAAAAGCTAAGAAGCAAGGAACTATGTAACACTAAGAGGTATTAAAAACACAGTAAAAATTAGTTACACCTGAAAAACTAAAAAGTTTTCAAAAAGTCAATTAGAAGAATCAAAACATGTTGTGATTTTATTAAGGAGGAAAGTATATGCATCTTAATTAGGATGATTAAATTTCATAATGCTTCATTACCCCCGGCGATAGCGTACAAATAAGAATACCCACAGCTATAAAAATGATCACGGGTTGCAGCCAAAAATAATCGGTGACAAGGAGCTGAACAGCGATCCAGATTATGGTTATTATTCCTGTATAAAGAGAATGAGCCCAAGCCCAGTGTCTGTTTGAATAAATATTCAACCGCTCGGCAATTTTCCAATTGAACTTAAAAACCAAGCCGCTAAAACTTATAAAAGACAAAAGTCCTATGAAAATAAAAAGAAATATTCCCGGGAAAAAATAATTGGCAAAGGGTGATTTGCTTAAAAAATTCAGATTCAACTGAAGCAATGAACCATCAGGCTTTATCATCATCATAAAACCGCCTATCAATGCATTTACACTGAGTAAGCCCACTAAAAAATAAAGAAGGTATCGCATGATTTTATCTAATTATTATAGCTTGATCTTGTCAAAGTACTGAATTGTTTTTTCAGAATTGCTCGACATAAACATGTCTTTTAATAAATATTGCAAACTATCAGGTGTAGTCTTTTCTAAATAATGAAGCATTTCTAAAGATGTTGTGTAAGATTCTATTTGATATTTAACTTTATCCAAATATTGCTTTAATGCACTGTTTAGTTTTTCTTCTCCAATAAATTCACTTAAAGTATAGAGGGCAATCGCTCCTTTTCCATAAGCAATATAAGACTGCTCAGGATTTACCAAATACAGTGGCGCTTCTTCTTCTTTCTCTTCGGCTCTTCCAGATAAGTATCGTGTTCGTTGTATATTCAAAAACTTTAATGCACTTCTTTTGCCATATTTCTTTTCGTAAATTTTTGCAGTAATATACTCTGCCACACTTTCAGTTATCATAATTGCACCTAAGGCATCAGCTGGAACAACTTGATTTCCCCACCATTGATGTGAGAGCTCATGTGCTGCTACATAAAATGAAAGGTCAATGCCCCCTTCTTTTATATTGCTAGTATCGTTGATAAACCGAATTTCTGAAATTTGAATACAGTTGCCAGCGGTAGTTGCATAAGAACCTTCTGACCTTGAAAATTCTATGATTTGAGCCTGCTTGTGCTGGTAAGGACCAAAAAAATAGCTGTTATAATCTAATGATGCCTTTAGTCCTTCCATCATTTGATGTGTACTATAAATGTGTTTTGGGTGATAATAAACGCTTAGGTCAACATTTTTATAATTTTCTTTCAAAACGGCAAATTCTCCCGAATTAAATCCAAAAACAAATTTAATAGGGCGGTCGGTCTTGTAATGAAAATATCTTCTATCCTCTTTTATCCATTCATTAATCAAACTTCCCGACGTAATTGCTACTTGATTTGGACTTGTACTAATAATTGCTTCAAAGTTTATAAGGTCCGCATCAATACTCTGATAATGATTTTCAAAAGTGGAACTGTCATTTGGTATCTTTTTTTCTCTCTCGGCAAAATATCCTAATCTGGGAAAAATATCGCTTTTGAGATACGTTCCATTCCTTAAGATGTTTGAATTCTGCACCAAAAGAGAATTATCTACATTATTAATTGTAAAATTCAATGTCATGCTATCATTAGGAGCAATCCCTCTTTCAAGCTTATAAATAAAAAACTTAAAAAGCTTGTCCTCACTTATTACTTGAGCTTTAGTATTAAAAGAAAGTTCTGTAATTTCATCATACCCTGTTTTTATTAACAGAGTGTCTATGATCTGCGTCGTTTTATTTATAAGGATATATTTTCCTTTTGCAGAAAAAGAATTTGTCTCGGGATAAATGTCCAATTTCACATTTAAAGATGTAATTCTGGGTTGTTTTACTTTCTCATACTTCTCATATTTATTTTGAAATTCCTTTAGCAGTTCAAGCTCTTGTAAAGAGGACAATAATTTATTCTCAGGTCTATTTTCTTGCTGGAAAAGATAAAATCCAAAACCAAAGAAGCTCACCAACAAAACAATCATTGATAAGGCCAATCTACCGTTAAAACGATTTTTAGCTATAGTAATTCTTTCAACGAATGAATTTGCGGCTTCTCTATCGAAAAACAATAGTGAGATAAAAAACAAGAACACCCCAAAAATAAGCCAATAAAATTTATACAATATATAAGGCCTTAGAGAATGTCCATAACCATTCATATCAGAATACTTTAGAAAAAAGTCTGAATTGGGGCTATCATTAAATCTGAAAACAAAATTTTCTATCCCCAATGAAGGCAACTGTGAAATACCCAATGCTCCCAAGATAAGTATAAACAAACCCAGGTATGTATTTTTAAAGATTGTTTGAATGAATAAAGAGGCGAAAGCCCAAATAATAAATCCTATTAAATGAATAGTAAATAAATCAAATAAATAATGTCCAATTTCAAAATTGTAATAACCACTTTTTACTTGAACTGCGATACCTGTAACAACAATCACTGAAAGAAGTAAAATTTGCATTTTAACCAATGCTAAAAACCTGGAAAACAACAAAACCCAATTTGGGACAGCCGTTGCAGAGATTAAACCAGAAAAGCGGGAATGATCTGCCCTATGAATTAAAATTCCTGCGTAAAGAAATGTAAGGACTTGAATAAGAAAAGAAAAAAAGAAAACGGGAAAGCCTAATATGACCCAAGTTACAGGTAGTGTTTTAGCTTCAGTTTGTGGATTAATTTGTAATAGTATTGCAGCGATAAACAATACCCCAATAATAACAATACTCATAAATGCTCCACTTCTTGTAATAAACATAAAATCTGTAAATGCCAGCTTCCATAATGTTTTAAGTTGCTGGAAAATCGAATAATTATAATTCGTCCTAGGTAAATTTATTTTAATAATACTTCCAAAATTATTCTTGGTTAGGCTTTCAGCATTCTTTATTCGCAAACCAAAAGACAAGGAATTTTGACTAAAAGAAAACCAGCGATAGGCTCCAAAAAAAATTATTAATGCTACAAAAAACCACATTAACCTATTGTAAAAGACTATCGGTTTCAAGGGCAAGGCTAGTGTATTTTTTTCTTCTATTGTCCAAAAACGGGCAAAGTAATGTGTAGCGTTTTCACCGAAAGGGTCGATCAGTAAGCTTGCAATGCTGTCATACCCTATCAATCGAATGAAAATCTCTTTAAGCAGCCAGAATAGAATGACAGAAATAAAACCTGTATAAATGTTTCTGGTCAGTAAAACGACTGAAAATACAATGACGCTAAAGAAAAATAAATTGGGAATTAAATAAATAAAATAAGTTTGTAAATAAGGTGCTATGGAAAGCGGAAGCACTTGAGATGGATTAACGGTTGGCAACTTTGTACCGATCAATAAACCAGCTTCGACCAAAAAAGCAATTATTGAAATGATCAAGAAAGCACTGATGAACTTTGCAAAAAGATAGTTATTTTTAGAAAATGGATAAGTATGTAATATAGTATTGAAATTGTTTTTGTAATCTTTATAAATAGTAGTGCCAATAATAGCAGGCACTAAAAACAAAATAATTTTGTTAAAAAAAATCACAAAATTATAGATGCTTATTGGTGAATTAGCAATGCTTGCATCAGAAGCGGAGCCCTCCCCAAATGCACCTGATGCACCAGCCATACTCAAGAGAGCTAACAAAAATAAAGTTAATGAATAGAAATAAAATGACCAATTCTTTAGCCAATATTTTATTTCAAATTTGAAGATAGTAAAAAACATTTGATTTAGTTTCTGTTACTATCTTTTAAAGCTATAAAATAAACATCCTCTAAACTTCCCGATGCTGATATAAAATTAGATGTCGGTTGCTCAGTCGCATAAACCCGGATATTTACAGAATTATCCTGATTGTATTTAGAAGAAAGTACTAAAAATCGCTGTTCCATTTCCTCAAGATTTACTCTATCAACATTGCATGTCCATATCTTATCTTCTATTTCTTTCGTTGCTTCTGTCGGTTTTATTTTCTTTACTATTTTTCCTCCATTCATAATAGCCATATCATTACACAAATCCTTAATATCATCAACAATATGAGTTGAAAAAATGATAATATTGGAGCTTGCAATTTCCCGTAAGACATTAAGAAAACGGTTTCGTTCTGAAGGGTCTAAACCAGCAGTAGGTTCATCCACAATTATCAGTTTTGGATTGTTGAGCAACAACTGGGCAATCCCAAATCGTTGTTTCATGCCACCAGAATAGCCATCAACATTTTTATTTCGAACTTCGTAAAGATTTGTAATTTCCAATACTTGTTTTATCAATTCACTTCGTGCTTTTCCAGAAGCGATGCCTTTAAGCATCGCTAAATAATCTAACAATTCTACAGCGGACATTTTAGGATACACTCCAAACTCCTGTGGCAAGTATCCTAATACCTTTCGCACATCCATTGGATTTTTTAAAATATCTATATCTTCAAATAAAATAGAACCCTCATCGGGTTTTTGCAAGGTTGCAATAGTCCGCATGAGTGAAGATTTACCTGCACCATTAGGTCCCAGCAAGCCAAACATACCTTGGTTTATTTCCAAATTAAGGTCGTCCAAAGCTTTTACCCCATTCGGATACGTTTTTGAAAGCGCCCTTATTTTTAAGACCATAAGTTATAGTTGATTATGTTTATAATGATGATCAGTTTTCTTTTTTGTTGCATTCGATTTTTTACTTTTGCCAGGTTTATTTCCAAAGGTGCAAAAAAATAGGAATTTTAGCTTATGATTTTCATTGGAGCACAATACTCACCCTGCTGTCACTGGACAAATTACTAAACCTGTCAAAAAAAATATATTACCTCTCATTTTTTCTCCAATCGTCTTTGAGTACACCTATTATCTCAAACGGAATTTTATTCCACACAATCTGCTCAGCGTACTTTTGATTACTCAAAACAGTTATACCAAAGTTGAGTTCCGGGAAAATCATGAGTGTCGATGAGAACCCCAGATTATTTCCTACATGCCAATAATATTTTCCGAATTCCTCTGAATCTTTGATAAAGCACCCAAGTCCAATTGATACTCTTTTGTTTTGAGGAGCAACATGCCGACCCTTCCACATGTTTTCTAAGGTGTTACCTTTCACTATTCCATTCAATGAATTTGGATTGTTATGAATACCCAATATTGATAACATCCAATAACATAGATCCCGGGAACAGGAATTTAAATTTCCACTAGGGCTATGTTCTTCATTCTCTGTCCAGATGCCGCCCACTTTAACTTTTTTTCCTTTTAAAATATGGGTAAAACTTCTTCTATCCTCTGGGATTTTTTGATAGTCTAAACTACTGTAAGTCATATTTGCCTTTAATAAAATGTTTTCGCTTATATAATCTTCGTATTGTTTACCAGAAATTATCTGAACAACATAACCTAAGATATCATAAGCTGCATTGCTATATGTTTTTGTTGCATCGAACTGTGTTCCTGGGGCAAAATTAAGAGATTTATTACCTACACTGTAAACGAGTTTTCTTAGCGCGCTACTGTCGTGTGGCGAGTGTTTCAACTTCATATCCCAATGAAGACCTGAGGTATGCGTCAGCATTTGTTCTATAGTTATATCTATATATCGATTGTCTTTCATCTTAAAGCCAGGTAAGTAATATATCAGTTTTTGGGTAATGTCGATTTTACCTTGTTCAGACAATTGCATAATTGCCGTTGCCGTAAATAATTTCGTAACCGAACAAGTGAGAAAATTTGTCAGGCTGTCAATTGGTTTTGACGCCCCCGATTCTCGAGTTCCATAACCTTTGGCAAAATAAATTTTGCCGTCTTTAACAATCCCAATTGAGACGCCAACCAATTTGTTTTCGATTAGATAATGATCCACAATGCTGTCTATTCGATCAAAGTCTGATGATTTCTTTGTCCTAAGTTCTCTCTTTTGACCTTGCAAAGGCAAGCAAAGTATAGAAATTAAAAAGATCCCTAATGCCCGAATAAATACTTCCATTAATTTTCAATAAATAAATGATAACGTTTTAGAGTTTCATAATAGTGTACAATTCATGTTTCAAATGATCAATAAAGTAGAGATTCTATAGTTGTCCAAACACTATTTTCATAACTTTTGATGCACTATTGAAAACCTTTGTTAACCATTCATCGCTTCCTCTTAGTTTGAAGTTAAATTCGTTTTTTGTTTTAATAATTGCCGAATTGAGACGAGGTGTCCAAACAATACGATTGGAACTATGAATGTCGGCAACCAACTAAATGGAAAGTGCAAAACTGCAATGTTCGGTTGCTCAAACGCAAATTTCTGTATTGGTGAAGGCACTGAAAATAATGCGTTCACAACAATATTTATTAAAAGCCCCAAGCAAATAAAATTCCAAATCAGAATTGTCTGTCTATTCAATTTTGCTTTTGTCAGTCCGTAATATGCAATGAAAGGCGCAGTGATTCCTGCAAGAATATCAAAGTTTCTTCCTTCAAAAGTCATAAGTTGCGGAACCACTTTATTCAAAAAAAGCCAATACAAAAAAAATTCAACAGGAATTCGAACAATATTTAAATACGTCAAATTTTTGATTGGTAAACAATCTATAAATTGCCTTCCCTTTGTGGTTGCAAATAAAACTATGATTGATAAAATTGACGGTAAAACTCCAACCATTACTATTTTGGGTGGGAAAATATTTGTGTCTCCATTGTACAAATTATTTAATGTCAAAACAGATTGAATTATCAACCAAATTGTCAAGCCAATAAAAATTGGCCTTGCTTTTAAACGTGTCTTTTCGAAATCTGAATTTCTAATCGCCCAAATGAAAAGCAGTAAGGTTAAAACTGTTATCAGTCCAAAAACAAACGAAATATACGTAGGTAAATTGGCTATCATTTTTCCGCTTGTGAATTGGTTGAAATATTGATTCTTACTTACCTTTAGGTTTAGCTTTTACAAGTCCGAAAAGCTTGCCGAAAATTACTATCAAGGGAAAAATAGTTTGCTGAACAAATTGTGGGAGTTCCTTTAAATAGTATTCTCCCTTTACTTGATGCAAAATATAACAGGCATCAATAACAGAAGGGTCTTTAGAGTTATTGCGATTACATGCATCAAACATCTCTGTAAGCAAATACTCTATGCCAAGTGCAGGTGCAAAAGTCGCTTTGAACTTTATTTCTGTTCCATCAACCGCATAACATCGGTGAAATGTGTTGGCAGGCACCATAAAAGATTGTCCTGGTTCAAGAACAACTTTTTTGTCACCACAGTCAAGTCCAAGCTTGCCATTAATAGCTTCAAAAAGCTCTGTCTGAAAAACATGACGGTGAGCTGGCGGCCCGTCACCGCTTGCTGGAAGCGTTACAATCATTTCAGCGTAATCTTCCGTTGACTTAGTAAAAGTTATTGTTTCACCAGTCGCTTTAAGTTCAATTTTATTTTCCATAGTTAGTTGTTTTTAATTATGAATTAGTAAGTGATTGCATGGTTGTCACTAAAAGTCCGATAACGAATACAAATATGCATAAACAGGTATTTTAAGCCCAAACTTTTTGCTCCAGATTACAAATGAATTACAAATATATGACTGCGAATATAAGAATTTGCAGCAAAATATTTTAATCTTCTGTTACTTTGGTTAAAGCTTTTCAATTTCTAGTTTTGCTTTTCCCATTGCCTTTTTTGTCAATCTACCGAAAGCAAATTTAAAAATAGGCATTAAGAGTTTCAAAATAAAATTCTGCTTAAAATCGATTGTATTGGTTTGTGTCCACAGCGTTCCACCGTTTTTTTCTTTATAAATCCACGAGCCGCCAGCATTCACAATGAAAGGTGATATAATTTCTTTGGCAGCTAAAGAAGTTTTGTGAGGTCGTTCATCAAGTTTATAAATAAAAGTCATGCTTGTATTCCCTCGCATTTTTAATCTAACAATTCTATTGGGAGCTGCCTGTAAAACAGTTGTTTCTATAACTGAGCTATCCCAAGTCCTTCGGTTGTCATAGTTTTGAGTATAGTCCCAAACAAGTGTTCTTGGCTTGGCTATAAAAATTGTGTGACGTATCGTTATTCGGTTTTCAGCCATTGTCGTTCAAATTGGTTATGCTTGTTTCATTTTCGAGATACAGTTCGGAGTTTGCAAATTGGCCAAGCATAATGTTTTGAGCAAGTTCGAATGTTGCAAATAACTTTTGCGTTTGGTTATTGCACCTTAGCAATTTACGATTCATTTTACTTTTTGATCCAAGTTACTTACTATTTGTTTGAGATGATGTTTTGGGTGATATGAAATCACGTAAAACATTTCTCTTATTGTCAAATTACCAAGTAAAGGATGTGGCAAAACAAGTGTATCTAGTTCCTCTTCTGTGTATTGTTCTAACAAGTGTTGAATTGCAATCAAAGTATCATACAAATTATTTGTGATGCTTGACTTTTGATCAGAACTTACTTCTTCGGGCAAAAATCGCTCGGGCGATTTAAGACTCGTTTTAAAATAGTTTTCAAGCAATGTCTCGAAAGTCCAGACCGGTCTATCTATTTTTCCAAATTTCTGTAAAATAAATTCTTTGGAAGGCAATACTTTCGGAAATGGCAGTAAGGTCAAATAAACGTGACAGAGTTGTTGACCCGCAGACCATTTGTCATTATTTCGAAAAGCAAACTGTTCATCAGACAAAGAGTTAATGAAATCGCTCAATTCTTTGTGATTGTCATAAAACGTCTTTATTATTTCTTGTTTTGTCATGCTTTTTTTGTTTGTTTCAGCGCTATGTTACACATATTAAGAAAGAGATCCGCACTAGGAAATCCTTATAGCCAAGCATAAAGCGCTTATTAAGGCTCTTTATTCCACTTGATTTAAATCCAATCTAATTCCTTTACGGTCATTTCACTTTCAACAGTTCCGGTATGCAAAGTTTCCTTTGGTTCAAGTAGAAGGTTAAATACAATTTCTCCGTTTGTATGCGGTCGGTGTTCAACACCTTTCGGTACAATTAGGATTTCTCCCTCCTTTACTTCAACTGTCTTGCCATCCCTAAAGTCCATCAAGAGTGTTCCTTTGAAAACCATGAATAACTCGTCTTCATTCTCATGACTATGCCAAACAAATTCATCTTTAAGTTTGCAAAGTTTAACATATTGCCCATTGAGCTCTCCAATAATGTGTGGCGTCCATTGTTTTTCAAGCAATGAAAATTTATCCATAATATTAATTGATTTTATTTCTTGCATTTGTTTTACTTTTTAGCTGTTATTCCATTTGCTATTTCTGAGTATAGATCCTCAATGTCAGTTAACCTTCTGTAGATTAGAGATGGATTATTATTTTTACAAATATAGTTCAATCGAAGAAATTATATTGAAATTAGCATCGAGCCCGATCCAGATAATTTTTCGGGACCAAACCGCCTTCATAGATTACACTTTACAGTCGTAAAATTTCGGTTTCTCGACTTATCGGTTTAGGAATGGTTAAGAAGTATACAATTACTATTAAAACTGCAGTCGCTGTAACAATAAATGCAGTTGTAGCCCCAAACTGAAACCAAATAAATCCTGTCAGCGAGCTTGCAAACATAGTGCAAATACTTTGAAGTCCCGAAAATGTTCCTATTGCAGTTGCAATATCTTTCTTGTCCGTGATATTAGAAATCCATGCTTTGGAAATTCCTTCTGTCGCTGAAGCATAAATGCCATAAAGAAAAAATAGCCCAAAGAAGAAATAAAGATTTGTATTTACAGCCATACCAAAATATACTGTCGCAAACAGCACAAGTCCGACTATGAAAATCTTTTTCAGACCTACATTGTCAGCAAGAATACCCATTGGAAAAGCAAACAATGCGTAAATAAGGTTGTAAAAAATATAAACCCCAATAACCATTGTATCGTCAAGCCCCGCTTGCTTTGCTTGAAGCAAAAGAAAAACATCCGAACTGTTGAAAAGTGTAAATATCAAAAGTCCTATTACAAGTTTTCTGTATTCTTTCGGGCTATCTTTCCAATATTTTAAAAATGAGAAAAATGGCGTATGTGTTTTTGCCTTATGGTCGAACAATTTTTTGTCCTTGAGATAGAATGAAGCTAATACAGCTAATAAACCAGGTATAAATGCAATGAAAAAAAGTGTCTTATAATTTTGCGGATAAAAATACAAATAAAGCAAAGCAAAAGACGGTCCAATTACTGCACCTATAGTGTCCATTGAGCGATGAAACCCAAAAACTTCTCCTTTCGTTTCTTGCGTTGCTTCATTAGAAAGTATTGCGTCCCTTGCGCCTGTTCGAACACCTTTACCAAGACGGTCCATTGTTCGTGCAAAGAATATCCAAAGTGGAAATGTAAAAATTGCCATCATTGGTTTGGAAACTGCGCTTAAGGCATATCCAATTTGTACAAATGGAACTCTTCTACCCGATGTGTCGGAAAGCTTACCAAAATAAGCTTTGCTAAATCCTGCAGTTGCTTCGGCAACACCTTCGAGTATTCCAATAAGCACTATTGAAAAACCAATTGTCTTTAAGTAAATGGGCATGATTGGATACAACATTTCGCTTGCTGTGTCGGTAAACAAACTTACTACCGATAAAATCCAAACTGTCCGTGTAATATTTTTCACAATTCTGTCCGTTTTATTTGTTCGCCTGTCTCAAGCATTGTGGGCAGTCAGGCTTACATAATTTGGTTTTGATTTCAGTTCAAAAATAATATTAATAACTCTTGCAACTTAAGAAAAATATACAATTGAACCTAAACAAGTACAATCATCATAATTACTTTTTTCTTGTTGACTAATGACTTTCAAAAATGTTATTGATTTATGCGCTAATACCAACCAGATAATGTAATTTTATCAGCCCAATCAACCATTGATTTTTTACTTTCAAAACAAACCTCCTAATTTTGAAATTAATATAGGATAGCCGATTACACAAAGTATGATACCCCATTTCAATAAAGTTCCTGGTAAGGTTCCTGGTTCATCATCAACAAGTGCCATTTCCCGTCGCGATTTATAATGATAGTAATAAATAGTTACCATTTTCCCAACTTCATAAGTGCTGCTTTTTCGGTAAGTTGTTGATATATGCTGAAACAAGCCATTATCAGTCCTGAATTCCACTACAGGAGCTACCCCTCTATAACTTATATCGGATGGCGAATGATCAGGATCTTCCCGCATCTCAATAACCTTGCCTTCAGCAACTTTCCCTTTTTTAATAGTGTGTTCTATTTCATACTTTTTAGTATATGATAGGATGAGGCAGTAGGTACCAATTAAAGAAAGTATTGGACCTAAAGTGCCAAGAATGCTAAGAATTGAATTCATGATAATTTGATTTTCGAAATGAAATAAAAGCAGGAGTCAAAAATAGACAAACAATTACATTTAATATTCTTGTTAGGAAGTTTTATTACTCTTAATAATTTTCATCTTAACGCTTCTTTAATTTTGTCAGAGCGTTGGGGTTTTAGAAATTCGTGATTTTCAAACACAAAAACATCCTCGACTACCTGAGGGTGCCTTTTGTTAACACAAAGCACCTTCTTTCCGATTCATAAAAATCAACTCTGTTCCGTAATATTTCTATTAGAATTTCAATTTTTACAATAATTAAGATCCCAAATACTCGAGAAGCAAATGCAAGAACTTCACATAAAAAACGAATACTTAAATTGTTTTTGAGTAGCTTTAAATTAACCAGCTACTCAATCTAAGCCTTAAGACAATACTTAAATGCTATATACTAGAAAGCTTGCGATTGATTCACAATTACATCTTACCTCATTTTACTATTAAAAGTATATGATACTCCAAAACTCGCATAGTGGATTAATGCAAAATTATAGACCTCGTTATTATCAGCACCACCTTCCAGTATTCGGTATCCTGCACGAATATTAAAATTATCGGACATCTTATAAGTTGCAGCAATGAGTACATCTTCTGCTCTACCCTGTGGCGCAGCTAACGCATCCCCATCCAGAAGCAGACCAAGCTTATCATTAACTTTCCATAAAAGTCTGAAATTAATAATGGGTACAAATCCTACGTTCGTTTTCTCCGACTGCAAACCATCTGAGGAAAGTGCAATTTTTGCATCTCTGATTTTTCCGGTAAATCCTAAACCAAAATCAAATCTTGGTTTTTTTACAAAATCATACCGGTAAGTAAGTCTGTACGAATTGAATTTATAGGTACCTTCAAGTTGAGTGTTGGCAGGAAACACAATACCTTCAAAGGATATGTCATTGGCTACACTTCCTTCGGATGTAATTTCGAGTGGAGCATATAAGAGTGAAAGTGTATGACGCGATTTTATCGTGTAATTTAATCTTACTCTGTAGAAAAATTCTGTATTAGGATTCAAATCGTCTTTTAATGAAAATCGCGTACCCTTATCACCCGGTATGCGAACATTATTATAACCTGTAAAAACAGCGCCTGTTTCAACATCAATTAAAGCCTGCGCTTTTAAAGTAGATACTCCAATAATGGAAAGCAACACAATTGTTGCTGAGAAGAATATATTTTTCATTTTTTTAATTTCAATATTTATATTTAATTGTCAATGATTCAGCTTGCGCTTATCAGATGACAGCTTGAATAAGAGCGATTTGTCAGCACAGATATTCGTACAATGATAAAATGTATGCTTTAGAACAAAGTTTTAACAAATCAGTTCAACCACCGCCGAAAGTTTTCAGAAGTAAGCCTATGTTACTTGCCGGGCTTTTTTGTCTACAGGAAAAAAGTCATGTAGCTCCCACAATTAGTACTAGTAAACTATATCTCATTCTATTATTTAAAAAGATTCGTATGTTAGAAGCTAGATCAATAAGGCAAGTTTTAGCATTTGCAGAGTTAAGAATTGGCATTGACTAATTTCTTTTTTATTTCAATGATTGTAGTTAAATGGTGATCATCATGTTCTCCAATGAAGAACAATAAGTCCACAGGTCTGATTTTTTCTTTTAATCTTGGATGCAGGGAATAATGATTTAAACTATCTATTTGTAGAGATTGAAATTGAAGTAACAACTTTTCCCTTTCAAATATTAATTCAGATATCATATCATTAAGAACTTTGTGGTTATGGTTAGATCCTTCTGTTCATTGATTTGACATATCTGTTGCAATCAACTCAGTCTCCAAACTTTTAAATTGGATAATTCTCTTTAGATGCAATTCTTCCAAATCTATTAAATGTCCTATATTTTCTTTGATACTCCATTTTTGATCATACCTTGTTGAAAGCATTTCATCGGATAGACTATCACAATGATATTGGCATCTCATTCCTATGTCAGAAATCCTTGTTATAATATTCTGACTCCAACCTACATCAATGCCAAAGTTGAATTTGTGGTCTGTCCATTTTTGTCTAGAAATCTTTAAATCCATTTCCATTTATTTATGATTTATTTGCCTTTTAGATTCTTCCCTGCTTTATTCTGATACAATAAAATAATCAACTACATCATTGCAATTCAAAACCGCTATTCCACTTCAATTATTTCCAACTACTTTCATTTTTGTAATACAGTATCAGCTGATGTTTTACATTAATGACTATTTATAAAGTTATTAAATTCAGTCCTTGCAATTGGGCTTTCAAACATTGAAGTGTGTTTACCGCCAACAATTTCAACAAACATTGTTTGCTGACAATTTGTACAACTTGACACCTCTTTTTTAAAAGTTGGCCACGAGTACATTTGAATAGGAGAGTCATTGAGTCCCTGGACAAATAAAATGTCAGACTTAAATCCGTTTGTAAAATTCAATAATGACCGTTGAAAATAAGCATTTGGGTTATTTGAAGTTGTACCATACACGTTTTTGAGTTTGGTACAAACTGCACCGGATTGAATTTGCCCATTTTCCTCCAATTGACATCTATAAACAAGATTTAGCGGTCCGGGAGCATTTGCAATAACGCCATTTGTATTATGCATTGTATTAAGGCGTGTCACCATATAGCCTCCCTGTGAATGTCCGCCTAAAAAGACTTTTTTTACTTTTATGCCCAATTCCTGACTCGCTTTGTTTTTCAACCATAACAAGGCTGCTTCACCCTGAACAATATTGTCACCAAATAATACATTCTCCTGTGGATAAGCTACACTGACAATCATCATATCATCTCTATCCAATATAAGCTTGAAATTGTCAAGTGCAGTATTGGCAGCAGTCATTATACTACTATCATATAACACTGTTCCGTGGAATACCAACAAGACATCCACTTCATTTAGGGCGGGTTTATCAATGACAACATCAGCATTAATATTATTATAAGCAATTGTCCTGGTTACTCTATAAGCAGTAGGTTGTACAGTAACTTTCTCACTGTCACATGCTATAAAAAATAATGTAAATAAAATCAATAATCTCATAAAAATTCTTTTTTAATACTCATTAATCTGATGCCATCAATAATGGTTTAAGCTTGACCATCAAACTTACCGCTAAAGATAATCAATGCGTTTATATGCATTTCATTAAATATTTTTCAAGCGTTAAATATATCCATGTCCGCCATTTAAATATAAGTTATCCATGTTGATTCATACGTTTGAGCATATTTCACCATTTTTGTGAAATTTCCATTTCTCCTTACCTATATTTAAATCAATGGCATGAAGAATACTATCGAGACCCCTAATATAAACCAAACTATCTTTTACAATTGGCGATGCATAATAGGAATAGTCAGAACTAAATTCCCATTTAATAATGGGTGTCTTTGTAATATCGGGAACAACTTTAGCTACTTGCGAAAATGAATAGTGAACTACAATACTCATTATAATTAAAAGACCAAATCGCATACTTTTATAAATATTCTTGAGAATATGAATTCATTTTGTTGTCATCTTTTAATATACTCTTATACAGTTTGTATAATTGATGTGCGTTTTATTTACTATGACTTGTCCTACCCAAACGTGATAACTGCTAAAGAAGCACAGTCTATCCTTTGTTGATCTAAGTGAGATCACCCAACCTATCACAGAACCCAGTTTAAGAGGTTGTTGTTTTTTTCTGTTCGTCAACATATTCTAAAATATCACTGGGTTGACAGTCTAAGGCTTTACAAATTGCTTCCAGGGTACTAAAACGGATTGCTTTTGCTTTTCCTGTTTTTAAGATAGAAAGATTAGATAAGGTCAAATCAACCCTTTTAGAAAGTTCATTCAAAGAAACTTTTCGTCTTGCCATCATAACATCTAAGTTTACAATTATTGGCATAGCTTATACAGTTAAATCGTTTTCGTTTTGAATTTCAACACCCTTTGAAAAAATGGTTGCGATGACATAAATAACTGCCGCCATTAAAATAAAGGCTTGACTGTCTGCCCAAAACTTGTTCAAGCTATCAATTTCGTAAGCTCTTTTCTCTAAATGTCTAGCTATTTCTCGTGCAATGTAACTCAAGATTCCTATTAAAAAAGTGTAATAACTCATTAACGAAATCTGTTTTGATACATACGTATTAAAGGGCTTTGTCAAATCAATTTTACTTAATAATCTGATGACTAAATAAAATAGTATTGCTTTTAAAATTGAGATGGCTAAAACAAAACTATACATGCTGAAAAAAGCCCATTGACTGCGTTCATACATTTTTCTTAAGTCCAGCTTTTGATATAAATTCTGGACAAAATCCGGATTGATCAGACTAAAAATAAAATTGACGATTAAGGCACCAGCTTCAATGCATAAGCCTACGAAGATGACCCATGAGATAATATGTAAGACCGTAAATACGAAGTTATTTGTTTTTGACATAATTACTTAAGTTTAAATTGATGTCACAAAGATAGTAAATATTTATTGTTTTTCAATAAATTTATTTTGATATTCATATATTATTTATTGAAATACATTAATAAACTTTCGTAATTACCTGATTGTCTGATATTTAAGACATAAAACCTCAGATTTATAGATCATCCACCTTACGAAAACCTGGATTAGCGGTTCATTGTTGTTCCAATTTATACTTCGGTTTTTCATTTACTTGGCTTGAAGTCTGTTTCATATTTCAAATGCTTCCAATTAAAACAGATCACTCTTTTCTACTGAGCCTAAATAAAATTCTCGCTACAACGAACTGAATAATTGCGAATAGAGCTATCCCAACAATATTCTGTAGATTATCTGAATGTTTCAGAAAGATGAAAAAATCCTGTAACTCGACTAAGAAACCACCAAAAATCGCAATTGCAGGAGTTCTTGGGTTTTTCGTAAGCATGGAAAGTAACAGAAAGGTAAAAACTGCAAGTTGTCTTTATCCTGCCATATCGAATCCTGCTAGTACTCCTTCCTCTGAGAAATTTAAATCTGTAAAAAAGGTGGATTGGTTAAGGTAAAGCACGAGAGCAATTAACAATCTTATTGCAATTTGAAGCCAAACAAATATTCTGATGTAATTTGGAATAGTATTATGTGCATCTTTAAATGCTTCTAATTTTACATTCATACATTCTTAGTTTAATTAATTTATTGTTTAAGATAACATTGATCGTTAACGTTTGCAGTCATTTCGAAGTTAGCAATTTTAAACACAAATGCTGAAGTGTATATAAATTTTTAGTTTACCAAGAATGTGTCAGTGGAGCAGTCAACCGCCCCCGAAATCTTTTGGAATCAAACATGTGTCAGCAAGATAGTTTATGCAAAGTCATCTTGTAAGTTACTGTTTAGGGATAACCTCTTATCAAAGCGCAGAAAAACAAATTTTTAAGTTCTATTTAGCACAAATTTAAATTACAATTGCTAGGCGGAAATATAGTAATGCCCGACGAAAGCAGAACATGTCTTAACTGAGGTGTTATTAGTTTCCAGCGAAAGGAGTTCCAAAAATCCCGACTGCAAGTTCTGCCCAAATGAGAAGCAATATTGCAAAAAGTATTACTACCAATGCAATTCTTTTTCGAACATTATGCACTTTATTCAAAATAAAGTTAAGTGCCAAGCCTGTACTAAATAATAATATAGCTACAATTAGAAAATCAAAGAATGACCAATTCACTTGATTTGTGAACTGCATGGAAATAAGGGGAATTAACAATAGTATAGTTGCACCATTTACAATAACGATAAATCTTTTACTCGGTTTGATTAATAATAATTCATTTATATTTTTCATAATCTTTAATTTAGTTTGCAAGAACATTCATGATGTTCACTAATGTATTTTATTGATTCGAAATATAATTCTCTTAGAACATCAGTATTGATGTCGGAAAGTTTTTTCACATAGATACAAGCTTTACTCATTTTGAATTTACCAAGTTTGGTTAAAACGAATTTACTTCTTTCCGTATCTGAATAAACGTAAAACGTAAGTGCTGATTTCCTTGGTGAAAATCCAAGAACCGGAGCATCGCCTTCGTGTCCGCTTGCATATTTGTAATGATAATTTCCAAACCCGATAATCGACGGTCCCCACATTTTCGGCTCAGAGTTAGACCATTCTTTCATTAGATCAATCAGTCGAAAACTGTCCGACCTTTTTGATTCGTTATCAACATATAATTTTATAAAATCAATTACGTCTTGCCAGTATAAATTGTCTTAGTTTTTGCCATAATGTTCTTACATAACGTCTCGATTATATCTTTTAAATTTCTTATAACGATCTCAGTAACGCGATGGGCGGTACTTAAAATACAAAACTTGATTGGAAAAACGAATGATTGATTAATTACCAAGCTATCTTTGGAATACGAAGCCACTTCAGATGAGCAGCTTAAGTTAAGTGTCAAAGCTACTTTCTTTAGCTTTTTCCTTTTTTAATCTTTCCATTCATTAATTCCTGTATATAGTATGTAAACATTCAAAACCATGTAAAATAGTGCTGGAAAACTAACCCAAAAACTATCCTTTGATTTAATTCTTACCAATAAACCCAATAACATCAAAACTGCAAGTCCCCCAGATGAAATTAATAGTATAGGTTTAATGAATAAACCAATTAAGAGTCCAAGAGCACCCAAAATCTGTAAAATAATTGTCAGAAGCCCAAGTTTTTCTAATTCAAAGCGTTTAAATTCATTTTTCATGTGTGGCGAACTGAAATAGGAAACAGCATATGCAAAAAAAGAAATGCTTGAAACTAAAACACAAGATACAAATATAAAATACATATTTATATGGTCTTCAAGGAAGCTAAGGTCAAAAACACACATAAAATCAAAAGCAACAATGAGGGCAATCGTTTTATGAATGGATTTTTTATTTTAAAATGAAAATATTGAGCACTTATCATAAATAATCCCATGAGAATAGATGGTATCATTATTAGATTGGGATACCAAATACCCACGACTAATAGTGTAGCTAAAGCAATTTTAGCTGCACCTACAAAACTTCTCATTAAAACACTTAATCCGAATCGTTCAAATTCTAGAATGATATTTTCAAAGCGAAAAATCCAGACATAAGCAACTGATGCTGCGATTATGATTTGAGCGAAATGCATGTAATTTGTCATTTTATACTGTTGATTTTGATTGCCTAAGGTAGACTTTGTTTCAATTTGTTCCTTCAGTCATATTATAATTTTATGACACCCAAGAAGGCACATAATGGTTTGTATAAAGGGCCCTATCATCGGGTTTGAGACATTGTTCTGACAATACAAAAAAATACTTTTTTCAATACAGCTTTAAGACTGGAAATTTGGCTTTCAAGTTGTCATTCCTTATTTTAAATAAAGATTTCAAATCGACACCATTGCCAGATTCTAAAAGCTTATTTCCTTGTATTTTTTCTAAATTTCCAACCGTCTGTAATAGCGTAACCGAAAGCGATACTAAATATTATAGTAATAAGTCCGGCAAAGTATGGGATAAATTCAATCATTTTTATTATTGATTATTAGTTTTAAATAAATACCAAAAGCTAATATGGCTGGAACCCATAGCCCAATAAAAATAGCTTGGTCTGAATTTCCGTTAAAAAATAATATTTCAGAATAAAGCAACGAAAGTATCGCTGCTGTAAATAGCAATTTGTCCGTGAGTGTAAATTTCTTGAACATATTTTTAAATTTTATTTCCAATAAATAAATTCAGCCGGAGCACACCCATTTTCATATAGGTCATTGTCTCCAATCTGAATTTTCTTGTTTAGTCATTCTTTCGAAAAAACAGAAGCCCAAATCTACAAATTATTCTTAATTATTAATAATTTTTTTGATAATTAATACTGTACATAAAGCTGGAAATATACCTGAAGTGAATTTCAGTGAATATCACCATTAAATTACAATTTAACCCTGTTTTTAAATGACCGCTCTTCCTCATTTCTGTACTATTATCGTAAATTATATTCAAAATCTGCTAATTCAAGTAAAGCCACTCTTGATTGACTATAAATCTTAATGTTACAGATCATTAATATTTGACTACATCGATTGGCGCGCCTTAGAATTATCGACTTAATAAGTGCTGCACTTTCAGTTCGGAATTGACTTTAACGAAAAGATTGACCTTCATTGAAAACAGAACACATCATTTATAATTTACAGATTTTGTGCCGTATAATATTTCCAATCGTTCTTTTAGGTAATTTATTGATATCCGCTCCTATTCCTTTGAGAAATTTTTCATCAGCGGCCACAAAGTAATTTACGATTATTTCAATTTCGCTTTCGTGTATTTCTCTTACCTCTAATTTCATTTTTACTTCTTTAAAAGTGTCTCACAAGTTTAGACTAAACGCAGTTGATAAGCATTCATTATATCCTTAATCAAATTTTCTTAATTTTAAAATCAATTCCACTACTACAAGGTATTCCGCATTTTTGAAACAAACTATAATATAGTGAATCAGCCACAAAGCGAATATTCACAGAACCATAACCACTACCTCCTCCCGTTTGCGCAAAATGAACTCCTTCATTTGAAAATAGCAAATTCTCCGATATACTAGTTATTGAATCATTATATGTAATTTTGAAATTCAGGGCTGAATCTTGCACCCCGATACCTACATCTACGGTTACTTTTCTATTGGATTCATTGGTAATTATTTGCCAATTACCATTTACTACTGAAGGGTATGTAGACCAATGACGTGATGTTCCATCATAGACTCCAATCCATTTTCTCAAATAAAATGTAGCAGGATTTTCCTCTTCACACCCTAAACTTAACAATAAACACAAGCTAAAAATTGTTAAAACAGTGGTTTTACACACGATGACTTTCATACTAATCAATATTTTTATTCAGCTTTTATTCGTTTATTTACAATCTATTTTTTCAGAATCGTTCTCTACATTCAACTCGCTTCTCTTGGCACCTCCGAATGCTTGTCAAAAGTTAACAATATATCATCTGCTAATTAATAATTTTTTAGTTTGAAATTTTTTGCCAAATTGTATAAATACAAGATATGCACCACTTTGGATTCCAGAAATATTAATTTTAATACCTGAGCTTAGGCTGCCTGATTGTACTTCCTTTCCTATCATATCTACAATTTTATATCTTGCATTTGTAAAAGCAGAGGCAACATAAATATATTCCGATGCCGGATTAGGGTATACTAATAATGATTTATCAGATTGTTGGTGTTCATGAACATTCACATGAATATCAGAAATGCCTCGCTTCCAAATTCCATTTCCAATTGTACCAACGTACAATGTATCATTAAATATCTTAATTGAACTTGCATTCTTATTTATTAATCCATGATTAATTGCAAACCAATTCTGACCAAAATCATTTGTAACAAAAACCCCGCAGTCAGTTGTTACAAACACAATAGAACCCTTACTTGCAAAATCACGAATCGAATAATTTGTAACCAATCCATTATTGGCATAAGCCCAGGAGTTTCCGTTGTCAAAGCTAACGTACATCCCATGAACGCTTATATGCGCAAAAAACGCAGCTTCACTACTTGCAAGAGCAGTCGGTTCTCTGTCTTGCGGCAATCCATTATTTGAAAGCACCCAATTTTGTGTATTATCGAGCTTTACGACTTGTCCGTTACCACATGCTGCAGCATATGGAGTTGAATTAAAAATTAAAAAGTCAACAAATTGATTGCAATATTCACCGGGCAGACTGATGTTGGACCAATTTTTTCCCAGGTTATCTGTGTAATACATTTTTTCTTGTGAGTATGCATAAATGCGTTTACCACTAATATATATTTTATGCCAGGTGTCGCCAGCTGGTGAATTATATGGAAGTTGAGAAATTTGATTCCAAGAAGCACCAAGATTAAATGAGTAATAGATTGATTGAAAAAAATATGGCCAGTTTGGTTGAACATAATAATTCGTTATAAAAATCGTATCGCCCATTTTATCCAAATTAAGAAAAAGGTCATTTGTGACATTTGGGCTGATATCTGACCATGAATTATTATTGCTAAGAGTATAAACGTGATCGCCGTCATTCGAGAAAACCTTACTGTCTGTACATACCATAGACCTAATATTGGAACAAATCATTCCTAATTCATTATTGACCCATTGTCCACCGTGAAAATAAAAAACTCCTTTTGAATTTGTACCACATACTAAGGTAGAATCAAAAAAGGAAATAGCCGTAACATGCAAATCAGCCAATTTATTATTGATGGTATTCCAACTTAATCCATAATCGATTGAAGTGTAAATTCCATCACCTGTAGTCCCCAAATAATATCCGAAACTTGTTTTTAAAAACGAAGTAATATTGGAAGGAGCTGTAAAAAGTAAGTTCCAATTATTTCCTAAATCCGTACTTCTGTGCAAACTGTTTGAAAACGCTGTATATAAGGTACCATCAAATTCTTTGACGAATGTCGGAGGCAATAAAGGAAGACCTGAATTTGCACTTGTCCAATTATTGAGGCTTACATTATTTCTAAAAACTCCTTTCTTTGTTCCACAGAAAATATAGTTATTTATCAGCGCTATATCTGTCACTTGCGTCTGGTAATAAACCCCGATTTTAGGATGATAAATTGTATCTGTAGGCAATCCGATATTATGAGAACTCCATGTGTCGCCGTAATTACTGGATTTATAAAAGCCTTGAGTTGCATTACCCAAATACAGACATGAGTCAGAACTCGCTAAAGTTTTAGCAGGCCTTGAATTTATACTAACAGGAGGCTTACTAAGATTTGCCAGGTCGATTAAATGAATCCCTTCATTCATACTTCCAACAAACAGGCTGTCTCCCTTATTCGTAAAAGATGAAAAACTTAGAGTTGAATTCAGTTCCCATCTGTTATGGATTTGATTTTTAGAAAAGTACCCACAATCTGCAGAAATTAATAATAGTGAATTATGTTCTACAATGGCCGTAATATTTGTGATTCCATACGGGCCATCGGTTTGAATCCATTGCGAGTAACAATAACTAACTTGTGCAAAGATTGCTATCGTACTAATAAAAACTGATTTCATGTTCTGTCGTTTATTCTTCTTTGTTATAAATGATACATCTTTACACTTGTGGGATTCTGTTACAAATTTATTGCATCTTAGCCGAAAGGATTCTAAATATTATTCTGTTTGCCTAGAATCCTCCAATGAACCAAGGTTAAAATCTCTTTCTAATCAAAAGTTTTCAAAGTATTCCTCATTCAGAAATTAACTAAATACCAATTTCTTTCCTAAATCATCTGTAATAATAGCGTTAAAATGTTCCTTTGTTGAAGGATTACGTTTAAGGAACTCTTTTAGTTCTTCCTGATCCCAGTAAATAAGCCTTGTCATAGGTTGAACAAAAATATCTGCACTGGCCAAATTTCCGGAATTGAAACTTAACTCCCCTATAAATGCACCATCTTTAAGTATAATTTTCTTGTCATCTGCCCTGATAACATGCGCTTCCCCACTATATATCAAATAGATACCCCTGACTTTCTGATTCTTTTCTATCAATTTTTCCTGCGTGTTATAAGTACTCCATTTGGCAGACTTAACAAGTTTAAAAAACTCGAAGGCGGATAAACGATGAAATAAACCATCATAGAGCTCTTTTTCCTCTACAGTAAAATTCACTTTACTTTGCGAATATGATAAATACAGAAACATTACCAGATTTAGAATCACCAATGCAGATTCTGATACAATATCAATCCACATCGGCTGAACAGGGAACACAAAGTAGTATAAGGCATAAAGGCTGGAAGAAATGATTGTAAAAATTCTAAGAAAATAGATAGACCTAAAGCTAAAGGCCAGCATAGAAGCACCGTAAGCCAAAAAATATACTACATATGCCATCCATGAATTTTCCAATATAATCTATTAATGCTCCAAAGGTATCAATACATTAATAAACTCCACAGAATAAATAAACAAACATTCATCCAATTGCCATTACGACTAGAACGTCATAACTTTTGCATTCTGCAATAGTGTTTTAGCCTCTTTCCATGAAGGAAGAATATCTGCATCTATAGATATAGTTCTTATTTCTTTAGCAATATGTTTACTTTTTCTCATTGCATCTAAATGCGCTCCAGTTTTAGCAAATTCCTTAAGTTCATTTTCGCTATTCCATAGAGTCATATTATAATGCGTAGTCCATATTCCTCTATTTTTTAAAATCCTTACATGTAATCGATTTAAGTTGCTGAATAATGCTTAGCGCTTGTGTTGATAGCGCTGAAAACTTAAGCGTACCTTTTAATACAATTGACGTAATTGTTGCTTTCATATTTAATTATTAGTTTTTAATGCTAAACCATAGTGAGTAATGGATCTTGTTATACACCCGAGCGCTTTTTTAAACAGACCCAAATTAGCCGAATGCTTTTCTCTACTTCTTAAGATTTGTTTAGTAAATCTAATACCGACTTCCTATGGTTACTGAAGGCATAGACTCTTGTATATGCGCCAAGTCAGTTTTTGTTAATTCCACATTATAAGCAGCTAAATTCTCTTCGAGACGATGAATTCTTCGAGTACCTGGAATACACACAATTTCATCGTTTTGACTCAATACCCATGCAAGAGCAACTTGCGCCTTGGATGCTTTTTTTTCTTTTGCTATTTGCTCAATAACTTCTACAAATTTTAGATTTTGACGTATCGCTTCGTCTGTAAAGCGAGGAAGTGTAAGTCGCCAATCACTTGCTTCAAAATCTGCCCGACTTTTAATTGCTCCAGTTAGAAATCCCCTTCCCAATGGACTGTAAGCTACAAAGGTGATTCCCAATTCCTTGCAAACATCCAAAATTTCCAGTTCTGGTTCACGACTCCATAAGGAATATTCAGATTGAACAGCTGATATTGGGTGAATCGCATGAGCCCTGCGCAATGTATCTGCATTAACCTCTGAAAGTCCAAGGCGTTTTACTTTTCCTTGCTTAATCAAATCACTCATTGTACCAACAATTTCTTCAATTTCCACTTTCGGGTCTTGCCGATGCATGTAATACAAATCAATTGTATCAACTCCTAGATTGAGCAGACTCTGGTCGCAAGCTTGAAGAATATATTCCGGCTTACAGTTGAGTCCAAGAAATTCACCATTTAACCCTCTCATCACAGCAAACTTGGTCGCTAAAATTACTTCACTCCATCGCCCTTTAAAAGCTTTTCCTATGAGTCTTTCATTCGCTCCCCAACCATACATGTCGGCAGTGTCGAAAAAATTAACTCCAAGGTCAATTGCTTTATGCAATGTATTTATGGATTCTTTTTCGTTAAAAGAACCATAAAACTCTGACATACCCATACAGCCAAGTCCAATTCTATCCACTTTCAGAGCACTATGGCCTAATACCGTTGTTTGCTTCATTGTATTTATGTGTTAAAATTGTTTCTTATTAGTTAGTCTTTAATTTTACGTAAAATGTCATAGTATAAACCTACTACAAGAAAGTCGCGCCCCGTTTCATCATTTATTTTATAGTCGAATTGATGTAAATAACCAATTTGCAAAGTTATCACTTTTGAAGGTTTATAATTGAATGCCAATAAAATCCTGTTTCTTTCAAAATAAGCTTCTTTATCAGTAAAAAACAATTCATTACTTGCACTGATTTGATATGGTTTGTATTCATTTCTTTCTTTATTAAATTTATAGGAAGCCCCTAATCTGTAACGAAAACGATTGCGGTAACCATTACTCGTCCATCGCAATTCAGATCTGTATCGCTGTTCTATTTTTAGCTTACCAATTGATTGAAATAAAATAAGCTGCGGCCATATTCTAAATTCGTCATTGTTTTTAGGCAAAACAAAATCACCACCATCTTTATACGTTTGATAAATGCCTGCACCTAATGTGAGCATTACATTTTTATAAATATTGTAATTCATTCCGCCCTTATACTCGTAATAATGAAAGTTATTATAAAATTTCAAAGAACGCAACTGAGTTTCACCAAAAAAACTAAGTCTGTCAGTATGAGTATATTTTACATTCAAAATATTCCAACTACCCAAATCTAAAGTTTGCGCAACAAAAGTATTTGTCCATAGAATAAAAATAAGTATCAAGCATAAGAACTGTTTCATTCAGTCTTTGATTTCATAGTGTTATTATTTTCAATTACTGAAACAGATTTTTGCAATAAAAGAGAATTCGGTATTGTTATTATTTCTCCATCTTCTGTCTTAAGATGAACAAAAATATAAGTTAAATCAGTAACTTCGCCCTCAAACGGGTAGTCTTTATCTAAGACTTTTATTATGTCTCCAATTTTTAAAGGGTGATTAAAAAAAAGCAATAAGCTTGATGTTACATTTGAAAGTAAAGACCATTGTGCAAAAAATGCAATACCTAAAGCTGTTAAAATAGTGCCTACGAAAACAGCGATTTCATTCTGTTTAAGTCCCCAGATAGCAGATAATAAAACTGTAGCTGTTAGAAAAGACAGCAAGTGAACAGCTTTGATAATCATTTTTCTTCTACCTCGCTGGAGATGAGTTTGCTTTAAAGAATTATTAATAAATATTTTAGTGATATAGTGGGTAATTATGTAGCCTGCAATTACTACAATGGTCTCGATTAATTGAATTTTATATGGTTCCATCAGATCTGTTTTTTTATGAATTTTACTCTCTCTTGTCCAATTTTAATAACTGTTTCATACAGTAAAGTTGTATTAACCAATAAACGGTCAAGTTCTTGTTCAAAAAAGGCTTCAGTATGCTTATTCCATTCTTTAGGTGAATTATCAAGCTCTCTAAAACTTATTGAAAGTGTAGCAATGTACTCCTTTTTCATTGCGACGTCATTAATGAATATAGGAGGATATAAATCATACATCAACATCCAGTTTTTTGCTATTCTCGTGACACGTCCGTTGCCATCTGCGAATGGGTGAATTCTTATTAACTCATGATGAAAATAAATAGCTTTGATAATAGGATTTGAAATACTTTGTATTTGATAAAACAGCTCTGAAACCAATTGTGGTACAATTTTTTTGTCCGGACAAATATGCCCTCCTACCTGCACCAATGTTTGCCTGTAACGATTTGGGTGAATGGCATTGGTCTCAGGAGACACTAATCGAAGAAGTTGAAAAAGCTGTAGTTCCTTTTCAAAATTATTGTGATTTATTATCTCTTCAATTACAAAATCAAGAGATATTTTCAAATTTTTTAAATATTCTTTCGCTTCCTCTTCGCTTTGAGCTTCCATTTGTGCATTTTTCAAACTTAGAAGCTCCTGCAATTCCTGAACACCTTCTAAATATGTGTCAAAAACATCGTCATCTAAATGGTGTCGACTATAAATAATTAACCTATAAATTGATTTTATTACATGATCAATTTTATCAATCTTGGCTTGATTAATTTTTATTTCTCTAATTGGTAATAATTCCATTGGTTCTTTTAATCTGTTGTGATATTTATTGCCGAGACGCTTGCTCATAAATGCAATTTACTTTGCCTTAGGAGGAAATTCCGAACACTTCTTTAATATTGCCACGCCTAATCTAATTTGCGGCAATGGCTTTTACGTGGTTGTTTTTATCTCCCTATTAAGTATTCTAATATCTAAATTTATAACAATTCACTTGTCAAGGACATCTTTATTTAATTCAAAAAATTAATCCATCAGCCTTCTTATATCTTTTTCTAGCCCGTTTTATTAAATTTTTACTTATTTTTGAAACGGCTTTCCGTGTACAAATTATAAGCCAACAACCCCCAAATGCCTTAAAGCCCAATAGGTTTGTTATCTGAAAAGAGATAAAATCCTTCAATCATTGATACTTCCGCAGCCGAGTAATAAGGTTCATGTTTAAGAGAATTGAAAGAAAAAATGACAATAAAGCAACCCAATATAAAAAAACCAAATAAAATTCTTTTCATTCTTAAAATG
>JABFRV010000138.1 GCA_013140975.1 Saprospiraceae bacterium | reverse complement strand
TTCTAAGATTGCTAAACTCTAACTTTTTGAATTCGTCAATTCAATACCAGTTAGCGACTCAAAAAAAAATTAATTTGCCTTTTTATTAAACAAAAAAATTATCTCTTAATCGTACTTTATTATAAATAGGTAACCAAAAATGTCATATATTTTCTTTACCTTTGATAGACAAGATGGATGAACATGAACTTACGGGAATTTTGGCTTTTAATCCTTGCTATTAGTCTTTCCAGTGCATTATTATACTCACAGAAGAAAGTCAATACTCGTCTTAACGATCATCTTCAATTGATTTCTCAATCTGATTCATTTTATACTGTCGGCTTAGATTCTTTAGCTGAAATTGCTGCCAGAAAATCATATGTATATTTTTCAAATGCCAGAAAATCTAAGCTCATTCATAAAGCCAAAGCAGCAAGAAGCCTTGGAATTGCATTAAAATCTCTTAAAGATTCAGCTTCGATTAAGTACTTAGAAGAATCAGTAGGTTTATTTAAGAAAATACATCCTTCAGGTTCATTAGATGAAGCGAATTGCATTTATCATCTTGCGGGTTTATATTACAATAAAAAAGAAAAACTTCGGGCCGATTCGATTGCGTTAGCTGGTTGGAAGATGTTGTGTCACGTTCAACAAGAGAATTCTCGTGAAGGAGTTCGACTATTAAAAATACTAGGTTCTTTTCAGACTAAAAAGGGGCAACACAATTTGGCCTTTGACTATTTTTCTAAAGCGCTTATGATTGCAAAAGAAAAATTAGGAGTCAATGATAATGATTATCTTGATGTACTTCGAAAACTCACTAAGATGCATTTTTACTATGGAAATTTCAATCAAGCCTTGCTAACAACCAACGAACTATTTGAACTTGAACTGAAGAACTTAAGTATCGATCATCACGAAATTGCATTAACGTATCAAACTTTATCTGATTGCGAAAGAGAACTAAATCATTACGACAATGCATTGCAACATCAATTCAAATCCTTACAAATTTTCTTAGATAAACCTCAGACTAAAGAAAATATTTATGAAATTGCATGCAATTACTCTTATATTGGTAAAATTTACTTTTCTCAGTCAAAATTTGAATTAGCAGAAGAATATTTTAATAAATGCGATACAGGATTTACATTGTCTGGATTTACAAATAAACCAGAATATGGATTCGTTTGCATTAACCTTGGAAGAATAAATAATTCTAAATTAAATTTCGAAAGAGCGATTACTTATTTTAATAAGGCATGTTCATTATTTAGACCTGTAATTGGTGAGAACCTTACTATTGGATGGATATATACTTATATCGCATCAGCCTACGCGTCAATGCAAAAATATGATAGTTCTGTATCTTATTATAACAAATATTTAAGTATCTTAAACTCAAGTGAGCACTTGTCAAAAGATATTGAATATAAAGAAAATTTTGCCAAAGCAGAAGTCTTATACAATTGGTATAATCAAACGAAAAAAGACAGCTTGTTATCAGAATGCCTCAAAACGTTTGATCTTTCTGAAAAAAACTTAAATAGACAGTTGAATTCGGCGAGGTTGGATGATGTAAGAAAGAGTTTAATTTTTGATTACGGAAATTTAATTGAGAAGTATATTGGAGCACTTATAAATTCTGGAAATCTTTATGATTCCATACAATTGAACACCGCATGGAGATTAAGTGAACTTGCGCACAGTCAATTGCTCTATTCTTCCTTACAGGAATCTCAGGCCAAGAAATATTCTAAATTATTAAAAACAGAAATCGAAAAAGACTCATCCTTAAGCTATTCAATACTCAACAAATCGAAAGAACTTGATTATATAATTGATACTTTAAAAATAAAAGTCACAGAACCACAGGCATTAAAAATTCAAAAAGAAATTGTAGATTTACAATATAAACAATCCTTGCTTCGGGATACACTTGAAATCAAATACCCACTGTATTCTAAATGGAAAGAAAATAATACAATTGTCAACATTTCAAGTCTTCAAGAAAATTTATCAGAACAACAAACTCTAGTCGAATATTTACTAACTTCAAAGCAAATTATAGCTTTTGTGATAAATAAGGAAAGTACTAAAATTATAAGTACTCCGATAGAATTTGATATTCAAGAAAGTATACTAACAATGTTAGAAGGCTTAAAATCATATCATCAATCTGAAAATAAAACTCCAATTGACTATAAGAACAAGATCAATTTATTTGTAAATTCGTCTCTGTCATTATACAATATTCTTATCAAACCTATTGAAACTTTGATTAAACCTGAATTAATAATTATTCCACATGGAAATTTAGCCAATATCCCATTTGATGTTCTGATTGCACATATACCAAAAGATATTCCCAATTTCAAGACTTATCCTTTTTTATTACATTCACATAGCATTAGTTATTGTTATTCTGCCAGCTTATACAATATATTAAATAAAGAACAATCAAATATTTCTTCTGAAAATTTTCTAGCAATGGCACCCTTCGCATCTGAAAACGAACTGCCTGATTTCAATAATTCTTACGGCGACTCAAGAAGTCAATTAGGACCACTACATTATTCAGGACAAGAATTACTTAAAATTAATACCACATTTAATAACCAATTTAAGATTTATTATGGTAAACAAGCAAACATAAATACGTTTAGAAGCAAGGCTAGTAATTTTAGAATTTTACACCTGGCAACTCATAGTTTTGCCAATCAAACAAAAGGTAATAATTGTTATGTTGCTTTTGCTACAGATACTTTAAGTAATTCTTCTTCAAATCTCCTTCTTTCCGGAGAAATCTACAACATGAATTTTAATGCTGAATTAATTGTTCTTTCAGGATGCGAAACTGGAATTGGTCAGCTCCAACAAGGTGAGGGAATTGTAAGCTTATCCTCAGCCTTTATACATTCAGGCGCTAGAAGCATTATTGCTTCTCTTTGGAAACTCAATGATAAGTCTACCATGATTATTATGGATTACTTCTACCAGAATTTAAAAAATGGAAGAAGTAAAAATATTGCTCTGCGCGAAGCTAAACTTCGATTCATTCAAGAGAATCCGGGACTACAATCACACCCCTATTATTGGTCAGCATTTAGTTGTATTGGTAATGTTAGTCCTATTCACTAATTAAATTTTGCTTATTCTTTATTATGGAAGAAAGCTACCTTAATAGCCGCTCATTAAAACTCATATAGTCAATAACCTTAATTCTTTCTCACCTCCAATAAAAAACTTCCACTAATTCTTTCTGAAGTTTTAGAATCAGCATATTGAATCTCAGCCATAAAACCACAGTATTTTCTTACGAGCGTAATTGTTCGCCTTCTTTTCATTCTTTTATTGGGATTTTTATCTTGCTAAAATATTGTGCAAGCAAATACTAAATTTTTACCGCACCTTTGCAAGAGCAAGGATCAAGAGCCAAGCGCTAAAATTTAATGAGAATGATAAATAGTTTACTGCCATCGGGCATTGTACCGCTCCATAAGACCCCAAAGCTTCAAGCCGGAGGCTTGATGACACAATGGCTTAAGGGAACCTTAAGCCGAGAAATCTCTCCTTCAAAGTTTCAGAACACCAGAGCTTCAGAGCTTCAGAGCTTTAGAGCATTCCATTTTCCATTTTCAATTTTCAATTTTCAATTTTCAATTCCCTTGTGGGCATTGGAGCTTCAAGCCGGAGGCTTGATGACACGACGACTTAAGCTGGAGCTTAAGCCGAGGCCGGGTAGTCTGATCCCTCTTTCTGTTTCTCATTCTCATTCTGTTTTCAATGTGGCAATCTTAAGCCGAGAAGGAAACATCAGAACTTCAGAGCATCAGAGCTTTAGAGCATCAAATTTTCCATCTTCAATTTTCAATTTTCAATTTTCAATTCCCTTGTGGGCATTGGAGCTTCAAGCCGGAGGCTTGATGACACGACGACTTAAGCTGGAGCTTAAGCCGAGGCCGGGTAGTCTGATCCCTCTTTCTGTTTCTCATTCTCATTCTGTTTTTAATGTGGCAATCTTAAGCCGAGAAGGAAACATCAGAACTTCAGAGCATCAGAGCTTTAGAGCATCAAATTTTCCATTTTCAATTTTCAATTTTCAATTCCCCCGTGGATAGAAGTATCGTACATATAGACCTCGATACTTTCTTCGTCTCCGTTGAAAGACTCATCAACCCCAAGTTGACAGGACTTCCTGTGCTTGTGGGTGGAAGCAGTGATCGCGGCGTAGTGGCAGCGTGCAGTTATGAAGCGCGCAGTTATGGTATTCACTCTGCAATGCCAATGAAACTGGCGCGACAACTTTGCCCGGAAGCAGTGATTGTGCGCGGAGATCATGAACAGTACAGTTATTATTCCAACATGGTTACGGATATCATCTGCGAAGACGTGCCCTTGTATGAGAAAACTTCAATCGATGAGTTTTACATAGACTATAGCGGTATGGATCGGTATTTTGGTTGCTACAAGATGGCATCGGAATTGCGACACAAGATTATCAAAGAAACTAATCTTCCGATTTCGTTTGCGCTTTCTTCCAATAAAACTGTTTCCAAAGTTGGTACCGGAGAAGCAAAGCCCAATGGGCAAAAACAAATTTTACTTGGCACTGAAAAACCATTCCTCGCGCCACTCTCTATTAAGAAGATTCCTATGGTGGGCGATAAGACTTATCATCTTCTCCGCAACATGGGTCTTGTATACATAAAGACCTTACAAGAAATGCCTCGCGAATTACTCGAACAGGTACTTGGCGAAAACGGCGGCACCATCTGGAAAAAAGCCAACGGAATCGACAACACTCCCGTTATACCTTATTCCGAAAACAAATCGATTTCTACCGAACAAACATTTGATCGCGACACCATCGATGTCACTGCACTTCGTCACATCTTAATTGGCATGTGCGAAAAACTCGGCTTCCAACTCCGCAGCGAAGGCAAACTCACCGGCTGCATTACTGTCAAGATCCGTTATTCCGATTTCAATACTTACACTATGCAATCGCGTATGCCGTATACTTCTCTAGACTTCTTTATCATACAACGCGCCAAAGAACTTTTTGAAAAATTATACCAAAAACGAATGCTCGTGAGACTCATTGGAATTCGCTTCAGTCATCTCGTTTATGGAACGCAACAATACAATCTCTTCGAAGATACAACGGGGCAAATTGAATTGTGCAAGGCGATGGATAGGATACGGAAGAGGTTTGGTAGTGAATATATACATAGATCAGTTGTGTCTGAAAATCGGAAAAAAGTCGCGAGTCACGAGTCGCGGGTCGCGAGTCATCCACTGCAGAAAAAGAGATGATCTTGCTAAAATACTTAAAACAAATACTACAATTTACATTAAATTAATTTAAACTAAAACATAAAAAAATGGCAATCTTTATCTTTATCGTTTACGTATTAATCACATTTCAAGAAAATCTTAAAAACAAAATCAATCCCTTATGGTAATTAAAAAATTTCAAGAAATTATTGCTTGGCAAAAAGCAAAAGACTTCGCAATAGAAATCTATAAGCACTTCAGAGAATTAAAAGATTATGCTTTTAAAGATCAAATCTGTCGGGCTGCGGTATCTATCTCCAACAATATAGCTGAAGGCTTTGATCGAAGCAGTGATGCTGACTTTGTAAGATTTCTTTATATTGCGAAAGGATCATGCAGTGAATTACAGTCAATGATTTACATAGCACATGGACTACAGTACATTAACACGGAAACACAAATAAATTTGGAAACTAAATCAAATGAAATAGGCAGATTAATTCGAGGACTCATAAAATCAATACAAAAACATAAATAAAAATAATATAGTAAAAGTAAATACTGTGAATTAAAATCATACGAATATTTGCTACAATCATATACAATAAACCGCTTGCAATAACAAATTGTGATTGCTGAAATAAAATTTCAATCAAAACATAATTTTTCCGTGACACAATTTTACCTCTGCAATTAAGTTCTCAATTTCAATTAACGATCAACCTTATTTAGGCATTGACAATTACAACTCGCGACTCACGACTAACGACTCGCGACTTCAAACATACATATGATTCCCAACTGCCTAACATATTACAGCCTTTGCTACGGTACCTACTCCGTCGAAGAACTATTGAGTGAAGTTCGGAGTAAAGGGTATTCGACTTTTGCATTGACGGATATTAACAATACTTCCGGATGTCTTGATGCAATCCGTCTGAGTAAAGATTATGGGTTGAAGCCTGTCGTTGGAATTGATTTTCGCAATGGTGTTACACAGAAGTATGTTGGACTGGCACGCAACAATCAAGGATTCCGCGAACTAAACGAACATCTTACTACACATCTGCATTCGGGAAGTGCGTTTGAAGAAATTGCACCGGAATTTCAGAATGCTTATATCATATATCCTGCAGAATCGTATCGCGGTTGGCCATTGCGCGACAACGAATTCCTTGGCATACCCATCCGCATATTGTCTAAGCTGGCTTTTCTCCCCGCTTTGCAAAAACAAAAAACGAGATGGGTTGCTATGCAGGAGACAGTTTTCGCAGGTAAGAAACAATACAACGCACATCGACTTCTTCGCGCCATTGATTGCAATGTATTATTAAGTAAATTACCTGTCGAACAACAAGCATCACACTTCGAACCCATGCTCTCATTCCATGATATGCGAAAAGCATATGCAGATCTTCCACACATCATAGACAACACACAGGGAATGCTTGCAGATTGTCATATTCATTTTGAATTTGGAAAACTCGCAAACAAAAACCTTCGTTACTACACTACACACGCAGGCAGCGATCTGCAACTCTTGCGCAAGGCTTGTGAAGAAGGATTAAAATATCGATACCCAAAAATTACAGATGATGTTCTCCGCAGAATGGAGAAAGAACTTGACATAATTGGGCAAATGAATTTTGCATCCTACTTTCTCATCAATTGGGACATCGTTCGTTACGCACAACATAAAAATTATTACTACATCGGACGCGGAAGTGGCGCCAACAGCATGGTCGCTTATCTGTTGCGCATTACAGATGTTGACCCTATTGAATTGGATTTATACTTTGAAAGATTCATCAATCAATTCAGAAGCAATGCACCGGATTTTGATCTGGATTTTTCTTGGACAGATCGCGATGATATTACACGATATATTTTTGAAAGATTTGGAACACAACGCACTGCCCTGCTAGGTTCTTACAATACTTTTCAACACGATGCAGTAATACGCGAATTGGGAAAAGTCTTTGGATTGCCGCCGGAAGAAATAGATCAATTGCAAAGGCCGGATCGATATCCCAACATTGATCAAATGGGAAAACTTGTACTCAATTACACCGGACTGATCAAAGGATTTCCCAATCATCTCAGCATTCATTCCAGCGGAATACTAATTTCGGAAGAGCCTATCAGCACTTACTCTGCAACCTTTCTTCCACCCAAAGGATTTCCCACAACACAATTCAGTATGTTGGAAGCAGAAGATGTGGGTTTGTTTAAGTTTGATATTCTGAGTCAACGCGGATTGGGAAAGATCAAAGACAGTCTTGAACTCATCGAACAAAACAAAAAAGTAAAAATTGATATTCACGATATCGATCGCTTTAAAAAAGATATTCTTGTGCGTGATCATCTACGACAAGGAAAGGCGATCGGTTGTTTCTATATTGAGTCACCTGCGATGCGTACATTACTCACCAAGTTACAAGCAGATGATTATCTGCGATTGGTTGCTGCAAGTTCCATCATACGCCCGGGTGTATCACGAAGCGGCATGATGCGAGCATACATTGAACGCTATCGCGATCCAACATTAAGAAAAAAAGCACGCGACACACTTCCTGAATTATACGACATACTTCATGAGACATACGGCGTTATGGTATATCAGGAAGATGTGATTCGCGTTGCACATGAATTTGCAGATTTGAGTTTGGCAGAAGCAGATCATCTAAGAAGAGGTATGTCCTGGAAGTTCAAGCAACGCAATGAATTTGGATTGGTGCGTGATCATTTTTTTGAAAATTGCAAAAAAAAAGGATACGCAGAAAAGCTCATTACAGAGATCTGGTTGCAGATTGAGAGTTTTGCGAATTATGCATTTTCCAAAGGACACTCTGCGAGTTATGCGGTGGAAAGTTTTCAGGCATTATTTCTAAAAGCGTACTACCCTCTTGAATACATGGTTGCTACATTGAATAATGGTGGTGGTTTCTATCGCCGCAGTTTGTATGTACATGAAGCAAGAATGCATGGCGGAGAAATAGAATTGCCATGCATCAATAAAAGCCAGGTGCTGTGTATCATAGAAGGAAGAAAAATTTATCTCGGATTTAGTTTTGTAGCGGAATTGGAAACTCCTGTGATATACAAAATATTGGATGAAAGAAGACGTGGCGGCGAATATCGCGATCTGCCGGATTTTATTAGAAGAGTTGCATTGGGAATTGAACAAGCAAGAATATTAATTCGAGTGGGAGCATTTCGATTTACAGGAAGACCTAAGAAAGAATTGTTATGGGAAGTACACAGTCTTCTTCGCCCGGCAGACAAAAACAAGGCACAAAAAATGCTCTTCATCCCAGAGACCAAACAATGGAAACTTCCTCCTTTACACAACTCCAGAATTGAACAAGCATATGATGAAATAGAATTATTAGGATTCTCACTTTGCTTACCTTTTGAATTACTTAAAGAAGTTCCCAAGGAAACACTTCGAGCCAAAGATCTTCCACATTACATGGGCAAGACGATTAGCATCGCAGTATATTTAGTAACAGTTAAAATCACTTTCACACTCAAAGGTGATCGCATGTGTTTTGGAACTTTCATTGACATGGATGGAGATTGGGTTGACACCGTACATTTTCCACCAGCACTCAAGCAATATCCTTTTCGTGGAATCGGATGTTACGTTGTCACTGGT
>JABFRV010000133.1 GCA_013140975.1 Saprospiraceae bacterium | reverse complement strand
TATTAATCATTGAACAAAAAACAAGAAAAGTTGACAACTATAAAAATTTATACAAATTGAAAGAAAAAATTGCAACCTTTGTCCAGCGTAACCCTTAGAATTTCAACTAAGATTAGGACATGCTCCACGATTATAAAAACATCTAGTAAGAACATATTAAGAATATATTAATTTATTAAATATTTCCTCATTAACTTTTTGCCCTATCTTTGATTCAAGTACCAATTTACAATCAAAAATAAAATTATTTATTACATTCTCAGGATCAAATTTTAATATTATAAACACTTTTTTTCCTAATTCTTCTTTCTCAATTAAAATTCCATTTTCAAGAAAATAATTAATAATTGATTTATTATTTTGTGAAACTTCATTAAGTTTATCTTTTAATAATTCCATTGAAATGAACGTATCTTGATATTCTGCCAATTTTTGAAATATTTCCTTCGTTTCATTGTATGAATCAGGAAGAACTATCTCTTTTAATATTTTTGTTTCCAAGAATGCCTTATATCCACTTACTGAATGTAGTGAATTATAAGTTTCATAAATAACTTCTTCATAATTTTTATTTTCTAGTAAATTTCTTTTTCCTATAAAAAGTGCTTGATTCCCTTCTTTAAGTTTCTTAGAGTTGTCTTTAAAGAAACAATACTTTTTTGACATTTTACATAAATGACTAAGCAATTTACTCAAAGATTTAAATCCATAATCTCCTTCATTAAAGTCCTTATAATGCCCTTTAAAAATTGTACCAAAGGTGTCATTTGGAACACCCTTATCAAAATTATACATTGGTATATTGAAATTATGAAGTTTATTTGCAAAATTCTCAATAATTATTCTAAGTTCATCTAAATTTCCTTTTATTGGTAATGATAAATCTGCTTTCTTTAACAATTTTAATGCTCTTTCTTGGTCAGAAATTTTATATTTATCTCGTTCAGTAATTATACCTTTTTCTTCTTCATTAATACTATTGGCAATTTTTAGATTATATTTATCTAAAAATTTCTTTATACTATTTTCTAATTCAAGATCTGAGTTAATCACCTCTTTCATCTTATCTTGCAACTCGCTTTCTAAATAGTTATGAAGATCAACAATATTAGTACCTATTTGTAATAATTCACTGACATTATTTAAATTTAAATTAACAACTCCATTATTTATTAATCGTATAATTACATCTTTATCTCTATTTAAAAGGTATTCAATTTCTTGTATTGTTCCACTTTTCCTTCCTCTTTCACCACCTAATTTACTTTTAAATAAAACAATTCCAATATCGCATCTACTAACTACTTCTTCATTTATTCCATCTTGAACTTTTGATTTAATAGTTTCTGAGAAATCTTCTTCGTATGTCAGAGGAATAAAAAAATTAAGCCTTTGCTTACTAATTTTGGAATTTTTTGAATTCCAATCAAACAAGGCTTTAGAGACAATCTCTCTTTCCTTCTCACAGTCATTTGGAGAAGATATTAATACGTAAATAATTTTTACTTTTGGATTCATATTTATTTAATATCAATGTGTTACACCATGTACCTTGCAAACGCTACTATATCTCATCATTTCCTGTGGGTTATTAATCAAATGATTTCTGGAAGACCTAGCAAAATAAGCATCATCAATCCATACTCCTAGTTCATCAGCAGTATATGGATATCTATAATACCTAGCATAAGCATTGTTATTGCTAGAATTCCAGTTCAATTCAAATCTTGGTGGAAGTAAAGCACTATTATTTTGACTTGGCAAAACTATACCCATTAATCCATTGGGTGTATAATCTCCTTGTCTCAAAGAAGATTTGATTTCCCAGTCAATAAACCTACGACTATGGGTACAACTACCCATCATCACAATAGTAACGGTAGAGTCTTTAAGGTAATCTTTTCTAATTATATTCATGATATAGTCAGTATTTGTACTATTTATTATATCATTGTCATTTATGCCGACTGCATACCAAGTGAAAATTCCTAAACTTTCTCCATAATAATTGATAAACTTCTCCACTTCATCTTTATCTCTATTAAAATATGATATAAACACTCTTCTTTTTACTCCTGACCAAGCCATATTTAACTAATTTTTTATTCTATTTAAAAAATAAGGCAACCCCTTTATTTGCGTATAATCTTTATCTTTTTCTACCTCATCTATGTTTTCAAAATCCCTTAAAAAGTTATGTAATCTTTGAGTTTTTACTTTCTCTTTATTTGGCAGCCAGCCCAATAAAAGTTTTTCTGCATTCCATCGTCTGTGCTCTATTTCAGCGAGTTCCATGATTTCTTCTTCTTTCCAAAATATTTTAAGTCCTTCTTTCTCTTTCGGTATATTCTTTTTATAAAGAGCAAGTTTTATCTCTGAATGGTCTGCAGCATTTCTATTGGCTTCTCTGTCTGATTCATTTTCTAGGAGCCATCGAGATTCAAGTTTTTCAATAGCCCACGAGGAAAATTCATTCATCACATCAGTATAAATGTCATTTTTAACTTCCTTTGTTAATCTAATATATGTGACTAAATCTTTTTTTTCTTTTGCTTCATTTGCTGCATTTATTTGATCTGAATATTTCGCGGAGTATTTGTCGTTATAAAGTTCACTATAAAGAAATGCATAGTATTTAGATAAAAGATCTCTTCCCTTATTTTCTATTTCGTTACACGTGCAATGGAGCAAATCGCTGCCAAAGCACTTAACTTGGATAGAATAATTGGTTAACTTATTGAGTCTGGTTTCAATCATTGTTTCCTCTTTAGGGTCTAAATAATTATAATGGCAAAAGACTTTTAAGTACTTTGTTTTATTTCTTGTATTTAAACAAGGTAAAATAAGAGACAACATGGTGGCAGACTGCAATCCACTTTTCAAACAAGCATATAAGTAGGCAGATTTTGAATCATCCATCAATAAATTATATAAAGAGAAATTAGGATCAATGAAGGTCGATTCTATTTCGGGTAGAGACTCAAAGTCTATTAATTGGTTCTCCTTGTCATTAGCATTAAAGAAAGTATAAGAAATGGCTTCCTTTAGTAAAGTATCTGTTTGATCAGTAATAAAGCCAGGGAATAAAATAGCATATCGTGATTTGAATTGCTCCACTCGCTCTGCATCAACTTTTTGATAATACACTTTTATCTGCATGCTTTTGCCTATCCTAAAGTGTCCTAGCTTGAGATACTGCATGATGATGGCTTCAGAAATATCATTAAAGCCAAGCATAATCACTTGATATTTTGTAATATTTGTGTCACCTATTGCTTTTTCATCATTTCTAAACACAAGACTCCTTGCAATATTTTGATTGAGATCAAAACACTCAAGGACATGATTGGGTAAGTTGTCTTTAAGTGACATGAGTAGATTTCGTTTATTAATGTCTTGTATGCCAGCATACCAATACTTACTGTTACTGGAATACTTATAGCAAATCTCTTCCGTCATTTCAATCATTTCTTGAGTTGTTCGGAAGTTTTCTTCTTCGCTTTCATTAAATATATACACCTTTGAAGCTTCTTGAAAATATGTATTCTTAAGGCCATTTCTAGCTGTTGCATTTCCTGTGAGATAATAGACTTTTTTGTCTTCTAAATCCTTTTTTATTTCTTCACTATCACATTGATCTAGCAGTACTACTTTAATTTTTTGCACATAAAGATCGTAGGCGAGATTGCTTGCTTTTCTGCCATCACCGATGACAACTACAAATTCTTTATTCCAGATTTTAGCCAATAACCGGTAAAACCAGAAGCTGATCCGATCTTTATTTTCCCGCCCCATAGCAAGGATCAATGCTAAAAAAAATGCATATGCTAAGAAAAAGCCTCCTATAACTCTAGCATTGTAAAGATGTAAATTTATATCTGATAATTGAGTTTCTGCCAAACTTAGTTTGAATATAGATGAATTGAGTGTCAATAAATTGGCTGCACCAAACACTGCATCACCAAAACTAAACTTAGGTGCAGGGAGCCGTAAGAATCCATATGTTCCTAATATTAAAGTGAATACTGCCATAAAAAATGGTACCACGAATTCTTGATAAACTCTGCGAAAATTTTTTGTGTTAATATATAAATATCTTATTAACAACGTGAAAAGTCCAGGAATTAAAGCATAAAAAATGATATTATTTATGTTTCTTAAAATATTAGAAATACTGTCAAATGACCATGAAAATCCATACTTAATAAAATAGTCATTGATCAAGAAAAAACAAGATACTGCAAAGCAATACCACAAAGGCGACCAATCAATTTTCTTTTCTTCTTTATTCATAATCTTTGCACTTTTATAACATGAAAGTTTTGATCTCCATTTAATTCTATAAATTTAGCTATAACATCACTAGTGCCACCTTCCTTGCCATTAAATATGCCATCCCACATTGCAATAAGATATATTGCATCCAATATTATTTTTTCTGCTTGTACAACATAAGGGTTGTGTTTATTTTCTTTGACAGGAATTATCTCGTATTTTATTTCCAATTCTTTGCAAACATCGATGGCAATTTGATCAGCCCCTATGGCACCTCCAGTTCGAAGTAGAAAGTATTTATGGTCATTTGAACTTATTATTTCATTTATAGCTTTTACCAACTCGGTACGATATTGGTAATACATAGAAAGTTCTAAGTCTCTATGTCCAGTGAAAGCGATTATTATATGTTCAACTGTATTTTCTGCCATGAATTCTATATTGGGTCATCAAAATTAGTATCAGGTCTTTTGAAATTTGATTCAATATTACCGGATGAGTAATTTCTTTTAATAAAATCTTTAGCTCTTTCATTTCCTTGATTTGAAGATTTTGAAATCCAATTCAGTGCCAAAATGGTGTCTTCTTTCACTCCTTTACCATAAAAATGAAGCATACCAACCTCATATTGAGCCTCCGAAAATCCTTGATTTGCCGCTTTTAAATACCATTCCATCGCTTTGGCATAATCTTGCACAACTCCACCATATCCATTATAGAATAAACAACCAACAAAATGCTGTGCTCCTGCATGACCTTGATTTGCCGCTTTTAAATACCATTCCATCGCTTTGGCATAATCTTGCACAACTCCACCATATCCATTATAGAATAAAAAACCAATAAAATGCTGTGCTCCTGCAAGACCTTGATTTGCTGCTTTCAAATACCATTCCATCGCTATATTATAGTCTTGACTTACCCCGTTTCCAAAATAATACAAATGGCCTATATTTAATTGTGCTTGAGCGGATCCTTGCTTCTCCGCTTTAAGATACCATTCCATTGCTTTGCCATAATCTTGCGGTACTCCTTCTCCTTCTTCATAGCATCTACCCATGCTACCTTGTGCATCAACAAAACCTTGATTTGCTGCTTTGAGATACCATTCCATTGCTTTTCCATAATCTTGCTTCACCCCTTTCCCCTTACTATAGATTACTCCAATATTATAAAGTGAACGAGCATCACCTTGATTTGCTGCTTTCAAATACCATTCCATTGCTTTGGTAAAGTCTTGGGGTACTCCTTGTCCATTGTAGTACAAACCACCAATATTAAATTGAGCATTTACATGCCCTTGATTCGCAGCTTTGATGTACCATTCCATCGCTTTTTCATAATTAGCACTACTAGCTCCTACTCCCCAAAAAAAGAATAATCCGATATTATACTGTGCTTCAGAATTTCCATTATTTGCTGCGATCAGATACCATTCCTCAGCTTTTCCATAATAACAACTCTCTTTAAAATACTCTGCATATCTAATTTGAGCTTTTTCATTGCCATGTTTAGCAGCTTTTCCATACCACTCTACCGCAGAAGATAAAGATTTTAAAACCCCATTACCAAATTCATACATTTGACCAATTACATATTGAGATTCAGCATCATCTTGATCAGAAGCTTTGAGATACCATTCCATCGCTTTATTATAGTCTTGACTTACTCCTAGTCCAGAATAATACAAATGGCCAATATTTCTTTGAGCTCTTGGAAATCCTTTATTTGCAGATTCGAGATACAATTCTTTAGCTTTGTGATAATCTAGATTTACCCCCTCTCCATTATTGTAGAGAACACCTAAACCACATTTTGCTTGAGCATCTCCTTTTGCATTAGCTTTGGTGTACCATTCAAAAGCAACAACAAAATCAATTTCTACTCCCCATCCATTATGATACAACCTGCCAATACTACTTTCTGCTAGTCCATGTCCTTTTTCTGCTGCTTTTTGATACCACCGCATGGCAGTTTTATAGTCTTTGTTTACTCCATGCCCTTCTTGAAACATATTTCCAAGCAGATTTTGAGCGTCGGCATGATTTGAATTTGCCGCTTGTAGTAAGTTAATAAAAGCATCGCTGTAGTTTTTGGCATCGTATTGTTCTTTGCCTAATTCATAAATTGATTGAAATCCATTGGTATTATCCTTCTTATATTTATCATCATTTATTTTTTCTAGCTCTTTTTTTACTACATTTTTGTCAATAACTTCGATTTGTTTTCCAAGTCTAAATGCAATGTTTTTAAGTTCTGCATTTAATTTATTCATACCAGCGTTGAACAAATCATTATATGCATCTACCCATTGCAAGTTTGAGATTAATATTTCTATTTCTTCCAGAATTTCTACTTCTTGGATTTTTAAAGGTAAAATAATTTTATCCTTTTTATCTGCACTTAATAGCTCCCTTCTTACCCACTTTGACATTTGCGAGTTATCAGAAAATATAAGCAATAAAATATCACTTTTGTTAATTAACCTACTTATATCAGTTATATACTCACCACCTGCTGGCATATCACGTGGAGCAAAATAAGTTTGACATCCCATTGCTTCTAAGTACTCGTTTACAAGAAGCATAGTCTCCTTCTCTTTCGAAGAATAAGAAATAAATATGGCTAGCTTGTTTTCTTGATTGGTCATAAAATTATTAAATATATAATGTTGTCAACTCTCTCTCTCCATTTAAATAAAATTCTTAGTGTATTTTTCATAATTGAAAGTAACGGTTGGTATTTACGAGGTAGCTGCCAATTGAACTTCCAAAAGCGAAGATGTATCTTGACTTGTGGATTGAAATGCTCAACTTAAATCTCTTTGGCAGCTATCTTCGTAAATACTTTGTTATCAGATGTGAAATTGTTTTTATTTTAGCATATAGTCTTGCTTCTTTCTGTTACAATAATTAAATATGTAATAAATAAATCCCGCAATCAAAGAATAAATCGATTCAAGTATTACTTCAAAATTATAATTAGTTTTATTATTATAAGCTAAACTAAAATATAAAATCCCTAGCAATCCAAAACATAACATTGCATAAATAAAATTATTCTTTCTAAGAGTTATATACTTGAATTCTAAGTATTGCATTATAATTATTATTAATAAAAAAGGACTAAAAAAAAACAAACTTAACTTAAAACCGAAGATTAAATAATTAAAAGTAATATTGGAATCATTTAATAGTGACAAGTAAAAAATTCTAATTGTTAAACAAATTGTCCAAATTATTAATCCTGAAATAATTGATTTTGATTTCATATTAGAAACATTGAATACAAGGAGGTTTGACTTGTTCCAAAGGTGGGTTGAAGCAATATTTTTCCCAAGCTTCTTGAAGCTTTTTCAGATCTGGCCTGCAATGAAAGCTACAAGTTGTTCCAGCCCCTTGTAATTTTTCAATTTCAACTTTAAGCTTACTAAATATACAATCCCAATATTCGTCAGCGGCTTTATAGCCACTTTCACCTCCAAACCAGACATGATACCAATTTGTAAGCTTATCTACGCCCGCGGTATAAAATTCATAACACCCATTTTGATCTACTTTTAGTCCAAATTTTCTATTCCCGCTCACTGGATGAAATCCATTACTACTAAACATACCTCCATCACTCCAGATTGTAGAAAATACCCAAGATCTATTATTATCGGAAAAATTAGAACAAATAACATCTCCATTATCTCTCAAATCTATTTTGAAAATAGTACCAATTGGATCATCAAACCACTTCATTTCTTGCAGTTGATTAAAAAAAGTAAAGTCTCCATTACAGGCTTTATCAATTGCATCCTCATAAAATATCGTACAGATATAAAGAAATAAATCATCAGGCGAAAATACTTCACCATTTGGATATTTTGGAAGTGTACAGATTTTAAGACAGTGATAATCTACATTTGTTGCACCGCCAAAATTAGAAGCATCTTTTAAGCCCATTATTTTTGCATCACCTCCAAGAACCTGATTTAGATAGGTTAATACCGTTTCATCAATTTCCATCGTCCCTAATTCTTGCCAAATTGAAAAATAAGGAGAATTCTCCAAGCACTCTTTACCACCATATAATAAAAAGGGGTCATCTTTAACCATAGTAATAAAAAGTTCTAATTTCTTAAGTGCGCCAACGCTTACAAACTGTCCACAAGGATCTGGTCGAGGCGTACTTAAATAGTCGTTAGTTTGTTGTATTAAAATGTTTTGTTCAGATGTAAGTGTTGAATTTCCAAATGTCGCAATTTCAAAGGCTTTAACATCTTCCATAATTTTCCAATAATAACCTGGAGTTTTTATTTTTGATCGAATAAATTCAATATTATACTCATTGACTTTTGGGTTCGAAAGTCCTGAATATGAAATTTCATATTTCATTTTCACAATTCGCGTACTATCTGAGTTAAAAATTGGAATCTTGACGAGAGTAATTTCATTTTCTCGTATTGAAAGTGAATTGAAATCAGAATTTTTTGTTATAGCCAAATCTTTATCTTCTGAACAAGAAGAATTAAAGATAATTAGGGTCTGCTGTTTAAGTCAATTAACCATTCTATAATTTATTGCCGGATAAAATTTGAAGCTCACGATTATAGCTGATATTATTTGCATTTTACATGTTTTAACTTGCCGAGAGGTTCGAGCCAAT
>JABFRV010000132.1 GCA_013140975.1 Saprospiraceae bacterium | reverse complement strand
ATACTAAAGGAATTGACTTCTCAAATATAAAATTCATTAAAGAGAATTGCGAGGAGTGCATTGTACCAGGAAGACACGGAAGGAGAATAGCATTTAGAAGCGAAATATGATTTACAGAGAATTAAAAAATAAAGTTCTGTCAAATGTGGCAGGATTAGTATTGACGGTTGAAAACCTTAACGATCCGGAACTTGAAGCAAAGAGAAAAGCAACTTGTGAAGGATGTCCGATGATGGATCAAGAAAACAGACGTTGTAAGATTTGTACTTGTTACATTGACGCAAAAGTTGGAATCAAGGTAAATCACAATCCCTTGAAACTTATGAGATCGGAGATCACACATTGTCCTTTGGGAAAATGGGATGACGTTGATGTTGCAAACCATTACAGGAAAATTGATAATAAAACACTTTTATAAATAAAAATTAAAAACAAAAAAAATGATTAAAAAAGTAGCAGTTGGTGGTACTTCACCAAAAGGAGGAATAAAATTCTATGCAAGCGAAGTTGAGACAATTACTTCAGGCTTAGATCCGGCTCAATATACAGTCACTCCAGGAACATTGTTCCCTATTACGTCCATAACAGTCACAAAGCTTGACGGCACAGACGCAACGTTGACAATTGGCGCAGGAGCAACAAATGAGCAAACACTAAAATCAATCTTTAGAACTCAACTTCTTGCGATTGGTTATGATATGGCAGAGATAGACGGAATCGATACAAATCTTCCGTCTGTAAAAGTAGCAGGACAGAAACTTACAGTATTGTCTGAATTAACAATGAAAAGTATTAATTCCGGAGGTAGCGTGAACTTTACAAAAGCAGCAACAAGAAAAGGAAAGTCTACTTATACCAAAGTAAGTGGAACAACAGCTGATGCTGCAACAATTAAAGTAAATGGAACTGCAAGAACAGTATCAACAGCTTGGACAGTTGGAACAACTTCAAATGCAGCTGTAAAGTCTCAGATTGAGACAGCTCTTGCAACTGAGATTACAGCAGGTACAGTGATAAGTGTTACAGTAACAGGAACAACAGATTACAATATTGTAATTGATTGCTTGGCTGGAACAACATTACAATTTAATAATGTGACCTTCGCAGTAAGTGGCACCGTTTCTTATTGGGTGTAAAACAATAAGTAGTACATAAATATTAAGCACGGAGGAAATCAGTCAACTCCGTGCTTACTTTGATCTTAATAACAACCAATTTATTAAATGAGATTATTTATACTCTTATTATTCAGTTCCATCTTAATAACTATAAATTCAAACGCTCAGTCAACAACATTCAAATGTCTTGAAGGAGCTATTTACGATAAAGGATGTATTACTTGCGATAATGTAAGAACTGGAAAAATGATTTCCGGAATTGAAACAACAGTAGGAACAAAGAAAACGGAACTTCTTAATCCAATTGTTGTGAAATATGATAGCGCAAATGTTATCCTTATAGATCACAAATTCACAACTTCAACTCTTAAGCTTTCAAATACAGTTTATCCAACAATCGTTTCCTTATTAAAGGATTTAAGATTGTGTATTAATCCTGATGGATTTCCAACATTGGACATTTTTTCTTATACGAATGATACGCTTAATCTTTCAATATACGGAGATTCAATTCCAACTTATAAGGTATATATTCCTTCGGGCGGTGGTGGTGGTTCTGATGATCAAAAAGTTGACACGTTTGAAATAGTTTCAAATAAATTAAGATTAAGCCTTGAGGCGGATGGTGAAAGATATAAAGAAACAGATCTTTTACCTTATCTTGATAATACTGACAGTCAAACGTTGTCATGGAATTCAGGAACTGGAAACGTTTCAATATCTGGTGGGAATTCTGTTAATTTAGATGGAAGGTACTTAACAGCTGAAGTTGATGGAAGTATTAATAATGAATTACAAACCGTTGATACTTTTGTAATCACTACAAATCAGCTTAGGCTTTCGCTTAGTCAGGATGCACCAACATACACGGTAAATCTTAATCCTTATCTTGACAACACTGATTCACAAATAACAAGCTGGAATAGTTCAAATGGAAATTTAACAATAAGTGGTGGCAATGTTACAAACTTAGATGGACGTTATTTAATTACGGAAGTTGACGGTTCAACAACTAATGAGATTCAGACAATCTCAGCAAGTGGATCAGGACCGACAAGCTACAATATAGATCTCTCATTAACAGGAGGATCAATAACATTATCAGAAGGCTCAGGAATCAATCTCACAAGATCTGGAAATGATATAACTATAAATTCAACATCAACCGGAATCACAGATTTAACATTTACAGGATCGAGTGCGCCTTTTACTCTCAATTCTTCAACAGGTACAGATGTTACACTTAATCAATCAGGTATAATTACTCTGAGCAGATCTGGAAACGAAATAATAATTGGAGGAACTGCAACGGATGATCAGAATTTAAGCTTTGCAGTAAAGTCAGGTGATTATATTCCTCTTGAAATAACCGATGGCGCACCTGTTAATTTTAAAGACGGCACAAACGTTGAGATTGAAAGAGAGGCTTCAAACTTTATTAAATTTCATTCTAAACCTTACGTTGACTCTTTTTATTTTGCGAATGACACGCTTCATTTATCTGTTTTTGGTGATGGTAAATTCAGATCGAGAGTCTATATGCCTAATGTAATGGACACGGATGATCAGAACCTTACCTTTGGATCTAAGTCAGGGAATGACGTTCCTTTGGAAATTAATGATGGGTCAGACGTAACAATTACACAAGGAACCAATATTGTTATTGATAGAAACTCAGCAACTCAGATCACAATTAACAGTCCAAC
>JABFRV010000165.1 GCA_013140975.1 Saprospiraceae bacterium | reverse complement strand
CAAAATCAAAATACCCAATAGTCTTTTTTACATAATCATCAGGATTGGAAATTCTTCATTATAAGCAAATGTACGATTGACTTCTAATAATTTTTTATCTTCATCTGTAACTTTTGTTTTAAAAAAAATTCGCCAATAATAATCTTTTGTCATTGCATAACCGTCTATTATCCAATTATTAAATTGCCAGGTTTGAAACAAATTTAAAAATAAAAAAAAACCAATAAAACTTGAGATGGAAATTCTGACCCAACTCTTTGAACTCATTAACCATTTTAGAAAATAGCCCAGAGAAACACACATCATTGCGTATGATTCCACAAAATATCTCATACCAAAACTTCCTCCCTGCCACCAGGCAGCCCATGATGCAATCAGATAAAAATTAGCAAGAAAAAATATTAGGAATGTAAAATAATGAGGCCTTCCCAATTTTCTCATAAAAAATATTCCAAGAATAGAAATAATAATCATCGGCGTATAAAGAAACCAGCTTTTCTTATAACTAAACAAAACCTTCATTAAATGTCTTCCATCCCAATCAAACCCTTCAGTATTCTGATAACTATAAAATACAAACTGGCCTGTGACGATCTTCCAATATATCATCTGAATTATTGGAATTATCATGAAACAAGCCATTCCAATAAAAATTTGATTTTTGTTTTGTAACAATAACTTCCATTTTCTTTTCAAAGACTCTGTACTTGATATCCCCCAAATTAAAGGAATTAAAATTGTAAAAATTTCACTTCCTCGTAACAAAATACAAAAACCCAATGCAAAGCCTAACAAAGAAATTGTTTTTATATTAGGATTCTGATGCCATTTTATTGTGAGCCATAAAATCCATGCATTACCTGCAAATAAGATTGCATGAGGCATTGTCCCGTCACTAGTTGCTTCATGAAAATAATTGGTTCCCAGCAACATAAGAATCATGCTCCAACTTACAATAGTATCGTTAAAAAAGAATAGCAGCACCTTTCGAATGAGGAATATCCCAGCGACAATGTAAATCATAACACCATTACCTATTGCAACCTGATATGGTAAAGAAAAACCATCTGCCGGATATCCTCCAAATAGTGATATATATAAATGCGCTAAAAAGAAGAAAGGCGAAAATAATACAGCCATACCCAATGTGTACATTGGTGTATAGTTTCCATTTGGAATTTGAAACGCCTGATAGTAAGTGCCTGATAAATTATACTGCTCAATTAAAGCTTTAATTAATTGAACATTCTGCATACAAATATCATCGTAGATAAAAGTATAAGGTAAATATAAGTAATAACTTAATACATCCCATCCCAAAACATTCCAAGGTGGGTTGTATACAAAGGTTCGTATATAAAAATTCAGAAATACAAATAGTGTGGATATCAAAATTGCCAGATTATATGACGATGCCAATTTTTTCATAGCTTTTAAATTTCTGTAAAATTAAAATTATTTTTGTAATTTAATAATTTATACTTAAAATTGTAAACGCTCATTTTGAATATCTATCACCAAAGAAAATATTCACTTTCCGTTGTGTATAATCACCCTATATTAAAAAATTGATTTAAGGAGCTAACGATAAAAAATATAACTAATTGAAAATCAATGACTACTTACCATATTTACTTCTTCAATGAGTCGAATTAATCGCTTGAAATTTTCTTCCGCATAATGGAAAGTCTGGGTTGCCTTATAATGAATGCATAAGTTACTATATAACTTTAAATAATTAATACTTTTTTTACCTTCAAATTTTTCATAAATTCCCAATGTTAGAATTAAATATTTTTCAGATTCTTTTAAATTTCCCAGAAAATGTTTTGTAAAACCCAGTACTTTACCAACTTTTGCAACTTCCAGTGAATTTTCAGAATAATATTTAATGGAACTGTCTAAAGCAACCAACAATAAGCTATCTCCTTTAGCATATCTGCCGAAACTGGCAAGGCTCAAGCCTTTTAAATAATTATTGTTAATCGTTTGTGCATATGGATAAGATTTATAATATTCAAATAATGCATCGCAAAGAATTGCATATTCAAAAGCCTGTGAATACTTTCTTGAGTTGATAAGATTATTTGCATGATACTGAATACTATCAACTAACTTAATGCGATATTCCATACTGTATTGATCAAGCTATGGAAGAATCTGTTTTAAGCTATCCTTCGTATATCTTTTATGATCCAGGTTAAAATCCTGACTATAAATCCGTCCAATTAATAAATAAATCGAGAAGATATGTAGCAATCTTAGTCTAGTCAAAAATGAGGTGTACATACAAAATTCAATTAAATATCAGTTCAAATATAAACATTTACTTTGATATTTAGAATGATTTATCTATTTACCAAAACCATAATATTAAAATTTGGTTTTGACTATGAACTAAATTTACTCTATAAAATTAATTGTACATTTCAATTGTAGCTTTAACTTTTCTTTCGTTCCACTAATTCTTGAATTTATCTCTAGCTCTACTTATAAAACTCATCCTTTCATCTTCCTCTGTGTGTTCAGAACTTCGCAACTTAATAATACATAACTTATAATTCTTTCCGCAAGATTGCGGGATTTCGCTACGCTCAATAATTTTTATTTCTTAGCTGAATAAGGAAACCCCCTACTCTTCATCAACGCTGCAATACTTGGAGCCTTGCCTCTGAATTTCTTATAGCCTTCAGATTCGTCAAGGGTTCCGCCTACTGAAAAAACATAATCAACTAAACGTTTTCCTACCACTTTGTCATATGCTCCTTTTCCTTCAGTAAATGCTTCATAAGCATCTGCACTATGAACATCGGACCATAGGTACGAA
>JABFRV010000187.1 GCA_013140975.1 Saprospiraceae bacterium | reverse complement strand
CCTTTATACATTAGTGTAAATAATAATGTTTAATCAACTGATAAATTATTCATACAATTTATTGAAATACAGGTTGAAAATTAGTAAGAATTTAAAAAATATATATATGATTTAATTAACTTCGCCCCAAGCGCCAATTGACCGTTAGTATTCATTTTTAAACATTTAAACGAATCGAAATGTCAAACCAATTCAGAGAAGATAATTATCTTCCTTGCAGTGATTATCGGGGTCATAAAGCTAATAAAGACGGATTTGCAGCATTTGAGTTTTCCAATGGGCAATTTTATTTTTCAATTGTCGATGCTAGTGGAAATGTACTTTTTAGAAGTGAAGGATATAGTACAATCTCATCAAGAGATAATGGAATGGATTCTGTTCAAGCCAATATGCATGAAGAGGAACAATATTTTACCAAGCAACTAATCGATGGGAGATGGGTGTTATGTATGAAGTCAAAGAATCATCAGGAGATTGCGCGTTCATGTCCTGCTGCAACAGAAGAAGAAGTGAAAGCTTATTTGCCAAGTGAAAGAGAAAAGGCTGCAAAGGCTGCAAAAGCATTAAACAAAGAAACTGAAGATGATTATTTGATATGTAGTATATATCGAGATAATTTAAGCAAAGTATCGCCAGTAAATAATGATTTTATTTCATTTACACATTCTAATGGCGACCATTATTTTGCGATGGTTGAAAATGGTGAAGTAATATTTAGATCTGAAGGATATAAATCTGAAAAATCAAGAGATAATGGAATTGATTCTGTACTTCGCAATCGTGATATTGAAGAGCATTATGGAATCGTGTCAAGTCATGGAATTTATTTTACAGTATTAAAAGCTGGAAACCTTCAGGAAATTGCCAGATCATGTCCATATAAATCAGAAGAAGAAGCAAGATCTTTATTTCCTTCAGAAAGAGCAAAAGCAGCAGCATTAAAGTCAAAAAAATCTTCTGCTCAAGACGATGATTATTTGATATGTGGTGAATATGAGGAGCAGATTGAAAATACTTCCTCTAAGTATCCTGGATTTATTTCATTTACTCATCAGAATGGTGAGCATTATTTCGCTCTCATTGACGAAGGAAAGATACTTTTAAGATCAGAAGGGTATGCTTCTGAAAGTGCTAGAGATAATGGAATTGAATCAGTCATAAAAAATCAGGAACTTGAAGAGAGATACAGCATGATCTCTGCGCATGGTGCTCATTTTACAATATTAAAAGCAGGAAATCACCAGGAAATTGCTCGTTCATGTCCTAAGAAATCTGAGGAAGAAGCAAAAGCTATCTTTCCTTCAGAAAGAGTAAAAGCAACAGCATTAAAATCAAAAAAATCTTCTGCTCAAGACGATGACTATTTAATCTGTGGTGAATATGAAGAGCAGATTGAAAATTCATCCGATAAGTATCCCGGATTTATTTCATTCATGCATCAGAATGGTGAACATTATTTCGCCCTTGTTGAAGATGGAAAGATTCTTTTAAGATCAGAAGGGTATGCTTCAGAAGAAGCAAGAGATAATGGAATTGAATCAGTAATTAAAAATCAGGAACTTGAAGAGAGATATGGCATGATCTCTGCGCATGGTGCACATTTCACAATATTGAAAGCTGGAAATCATCAGGAAATTGCACGTTCGTGTCCTAAAAAATCTGAAGAAGAAGCCAAGGCAATATTCCCATCAGAAAGAGCAAAAGCAGCAGCATTAAAGTCAAAAAAATCTTCTGCTCAAGACGATGATTATTTGATATGTGGTGAATATGAGGAGCAGATTGAAAATACTTCCGATAAGTATCCCGGATTTATTTCATTCATGCATCAGAATGGTGAACATTATTTCGCCCTTGTTGAAGATGGAAAGATTCTTTTAAGATCAGAAGGGTATATTTCAGAAGACGCAAGAGATAATGGAATTGAATCAGTCATAAAAAATCAGGAACTTGAAGAGAGATACAGCATAATCTCTGCACATGGTGCACATTTTACAATATTGAAATCGGGAAATCATCAGGAAATTGCACGTTCATGTCCTAAAAAATCCGAAGGAGAAGCCAAGGCAATATTCCCATCCGAAAGAGCAAAAGCAGCAGCGCCAGCGACACCACTTCCTCTTGCTGAGAAAAAAATTGTTCCTCCACCGCCACCTAAGCCAGCGACACCACTTCCTCTTGCCGAGAAAAAAATTGTTCCTCCACCGCCACCAGCTCCTCCAAAGAAAAAAGAGGTTGATGATAATTATTTGCATTGCAAAGAATATCAAGGTCATCCAATTGCGGATAAGATGAACAGAGTTGCGTTTTTCAAACACGCTGGGGAATTGTACTTTGCGATTTATAAAGAAGATGGAAGTGTAAGATTGAGGTCTGAAGGATTTGAAACAGTAGCAGCCAGAGATAAAGAATTGGCTATTGCATTAAGACATCTAAATACTCCAGAAAGATATTCTATCATTCGCAATGGAGATCTGTTCATAAAGATCTTAAAGGATGTTGATGGAAGAGAAGTTGGACGTTCTTGTCTTGAAAAAGATGAGCCTGCACCAACTCTGTCAACGACAAATGTTGTAGCTGCTGCTGTAGCTGCTACCGCTGCAGCACCAATTGCAGCTGCAGTTAAAAAAGATAAGGAAGATGACTACTTGGAATGTAAGCATTACATGGGTCATGCAATTAGTGATAAAGAGAATAAAGTTGCCTTCTTCCAAAATAACGGACAATACTATTTTGTAATTTATTATGCAGATGGAAGAGTTAGATTGCGTTCTGAAGGATTTACCAATACTGCAAACCGTGAATCAGAACTTAAAGCTGCTTTAAGACATCTTGATGA
>JABFRV010000131.1 GCA_013140975.1 Saprospiraceae bacterium | reverse complement strand
GTATTCGATCTCTAATAATTGAACTTTATCTTTTGTTAGAATTTCTTTTCCATTTTCGAAGTTATTTATTATTTCATCATTATTTAAGCCTATTTCTGTGGAATCAAGCTTGTCTCAGTGTACAATGACTTATTATTATTAATTAGATAATTTATGCCTTTATTTCTATCATATAAAATGTAACTTGTGTTTGGAAACACAAATAAGGGTCTCTTACTAACGTCAATTAGTATAAAATTAGAAGATATTTCAATCTTGTAAGTCGAATCCAATAAATTTAACTGAATTAATAATACTTTCATGAAATTTTAATTACAAAATCAGATTGGAGTTTGACCCTATTAATCCGTTTAAAATCTTAACTCTCCAAATTCTTAAATTTATTTAATGCCATTAAAAGTTTTAATATTGCCAATTAGAATTATGGTAAATATAGTGCAAAAATAAGGATAATTGCAAACTTGACTGTTGCAGTTTGAAATAGCCACAAATTTATTAATTTAAATACGAGTTATTTCCAAATTCAATAAGGGTTTTTTATTGATTGTCAAATTATTCTTATTCAAATTGTAATTTGTCAGTCGTGAATTTATTAATTTTAAACGATTTGATTGTTTAGGTTAGAAAGAATCTTCGAGACCGAAAATTTTAGTAAATAATAAGTGATTTACAAATATGCAGCCTTATTTTAAAGACCAAATAGCGAAACAAAAAATTTCTCCGAAACTTCAATCTCTTCAATATTTACTATTTTATAAACAGTATTTTCTGGACCATAATTGGAAGTAGTCTTTAATTCTCCTAAAATAATATAAGGATAATATTTTTCTGAATTATTAGTTAAGTTCAATGCTTTTAAATACTTTATATCAAGTATATATTTATTTAAATTGGGTAATTCACAAAAAACTAGTTTCGAATTCATATTTTCTTGATATGGAATAGAATATCTTCTTTTTACAATAATTGAATTTAGATTTAAATATTTAAATTCATTATTTATTATAAATTCATCAAGTATTTCTAATCCTTCTACATTAAATTTCACTTCATTAAAATCTACTTCTGACAGTTTGCAGAATTTTTCGATATTATTATTATTATGATCTATAAACAACAGGCTATCTTTTTTTTGATAATATTTATATGTAATTGTCAATTTATTGTTTTCTCTTATTTCTTTAATAATTAGATTTTCAGTACAATAGAATGTAATCTTCAACTTAGATACAAGCAAAATTATTTTTAATATTTTCATGGTAAATATATCCATATTTATAAACACCAAGTTGTTTTTCTCCCACTAATACCAGGGCAAACTCCAGCTCCCATAGAAATTGAACACCTATTGCCAAGAATAAAATAGTTTTTGAATGCATCTTCAATGTTTTCCTTCAAATATTGAACGATTTGTGATTGAAGTGGAGGATTAGCTCTACTATGCTTAGCTGTTAATTCTACAATAGTTAAAAAAATGCCTTTTTCAGTTGCATAATGTATTCCCTCGTCTATTAAGTGAATGTTTAATTCGTCAGGAACTTGAAAACAAATATCAGAAATTTTAACTTTATAAGATTTGAATGGTTGAAAAATTGGTTTAAATATGTATTGAAAATCAAGTAATTTGATATAGTATGCCTTTAAATTAAATTGGTATTCACCATTTTTACAAGTTGAAATAACAAATTTTCCCATGATTGATTAATTTTGAATTCAAATATAAGTCAATATCCAAAAGTTTAATTATAAAATAAATTTAAAAACAAACATCAAATGATCAAATAATATTCCTAACTTATCTTTAGATCTACTTTATTGAGGAAGTCTACCTACATTGGTAGACAAATTAATGATCAGTTGAGACTTCTGTCAGAATAAATTACTCTTTTGATTTTTCACCTAAAGATACAGCTAACTGGAAAATATTAAGACTGCAATGTTTTATAAATAGATATGGCTAAAAAATCTTTGTTCATTATTTTTTTAAACCTTTGAACAGTTGGCTCGCTTTTATGAAATGCAATAGAAGAATCATCCCAACCATCATTAACCTCTATCCCAAATACAAATTGTGAATTTGATTTAAATTCTAAGAAAGCAATAGTACTGTAATTTAATATGCACTCTTTTGAAGCATCAATCATTCCTGGCAAAGGTAAAAATTTCTGTATGACTTCAGGACTATTATATACTTCAAAATCTTCTAACTTGTATATATTCACCTGATCTATTGAATGGATGATTTTGGAGTGGAGCGTAAAATCCAAAGGAATTTTATCTATATATAATATATTAATGTGGTGAGAACTAAATTCCACACTTTGCCAAAGTGAGAAATCACTAATTTTTACTATCCTGTTATTAATTTTAATAACAATTTCTGATGGCGAAAATAAATGAAAACAATCTTCTTCTTCATAAATCACTTTAGATGTATATACTTCTACTTCCTTGCAATTTAGAAAATCCTTGAGGATCAATTCTTCTTTCTCATCCAATAGCTGATCTATTTTGATTATCATTAAAACCTTATTTTAAAGTGAAGGCCATTAATAAAAATATCTAAAGTGGGATATCCAGAATTGCTTAACTTATTAAATGTTATCGTAATTCCACCTGAGGTAATAGTCTTAATTTTATCAGATACAGGTACCCAAGTCGAATTTAAATTCTTTGCAAGAGCCTCCAAAAAATCATCCATAGATTTATTTCCTAAGAGAACCTTAAATTGATCTGCTGAGTTATTTGTCCATTTTTCTACAAACTCTAACGCATCAGTCAAACCCATATCATCAATCGTCTTAAATATCGCATCATATATTGAGGAATTCGTACCCAGAAAAGTTTTTTTCTAACAACTAATTGATTTCCTTTTTTACTTCACCAACTCAAGTCGCTTAACATATTTCTTAGTTGGCGATTGAGTATGATAATTATTTGATAATATTAAGTCTATATGTACTTCATTGAAATGCAAAGTAACTGCTCCATTCATAGACTCAAAGATCTGGACCATGATCCTTCTATTATCAGTACTACTTAATACTATTAGTTCATCTCCATTGTATTTGTATTCCAATTCTGTGCAATTTTGTGCTTTTACAAAATTAATAATCGAAATATCAAAAGTTGTATCATCTAATAAATCAATAATATTATTGCTAAATAACTCAACTTTTTTAACTTTAAACCAACTAAACATTATTCCACGACCCTTAGAATAATCGGTTTTACTTTTTTTTATTTTAAAATTAACACGCTCGGACTCTATTTGATCTAAGCTTACTTGTCCTCCAAATTCTATGTCTATAATATGCTCCATGCTACTATGGGAAACCAAGGTTATTGTTCCTGGCCAAGCAACTTCAAAGCTATTAAGATTTGGATTATATTGTACGCAGTGTACCATTTCAAAATCAAAATTTGTTAGTGTAACTCCTATTAATGAATGCAATAGTTCTAACTCATAACCTGCAATAAAATTATCTAAATAAATTGATTTCATTTCAATCGAATTTTAAACTTCTTGGAAAAACCGCTTAAATTGACCACCTGAGATCGGAGCAAATTGACCACCAAAAAAGCTGGCGAAGATTTCCGAAAAATGCTGGCGAAAGTCATTTAACAAAGATAGTATTTTAGTCTAGTTCAGTAACCATATTTTGAACTTTATTTTCTTTTTTTCTAAGAGACTCACCTTGCAATTCTAATCGATGTGATCCGTGCAAAATTCTGTCTAAGATTGCATCGGCTACGGTTTGTTCACCAATTATATCGTGCCATTTATTTATAGGAATTTGAGAGGTAATTATTATCGAACTTTTTTCATATCTATCTTCAGCTATTTCCATTAACACTGCTCTGTTCATAGGATCTAGAGGTTGCAAACCAAAGTCATCTAAAATGAGTAAATGGAATTTATCAATTTTGACCATTTCTTTTTGATATGAACCATCTCCTTTAGCCATTTTTAACTTTGCAAACAATTTAGGAGCATTAAAATAGGCAACCTTATATCCTAGACTGCAAGCATGATATCCTATTGCAGAGGCTACATAGCTTTTTCCTATTCCAGTACTGCCAGTAATCAATATATTTTCGCATTTTTCAAGAAATGTGCATTCAGCAAATCGCTTAATTTGATTTTTATCTAGATTCCTTTCTTTCATATAGATTATGTCTTCAAGTGATGCCCTGTATCGGAACTTAGCATTTTGAATTTTCTTAGAGATCGTACGATTATGCCTTTCATCCCATTCAGATTGAATGAGATACTCCACAAGTTCATCACTAGTGAATTGATCCAATGACTCCGATTCTAGGTTTGATTTAAATGCATTCAGCATGCCATTAAATTTCATTTTTCTCATCAGGTCTAATGTGTTTTGATTCATTTGTATTTGTTTTAAAGTTATGAAATAATTTTTTTGTAATAATCACTACCTCGAATATTTTCATGTTCAGGCATAAATAAGAGAGTATTATCCGATTCATTGTAGGAATCTAGTTTTTTCTCTAAGATAGTTTGGATGATCCTGTAATTGCAAATGCCATAACCCAAAGCGCGCTGACATGCTTTTATTAGCCTCTCTTTGTTGTATTTCTTTTCAAAGCTTAATACACCAACACATGACTTGTAGGCTTGCTCCGGATGTGATTTATTTTGAAGTATTCTTTCAATAAATAATCCTACGTCTTCATGTATAGAATGTCCCCATTTCATAAACCGCTCAGGATTCCAATCACTAACAAACTTATGTGCCGAAGCCATGTGGTCCTTTTCAGTAGTATAATGATAGGCTGATCTTGATCGATTATGTATGGCAATACGTTCGTAATTGTAATAGATCTCAACTGTTTGACGGGAATACTGAATTTTTACTTTTTTCCCAATATACTGGTATGGAACACTATATGAATGGTGATCTTCACTTAATAAGACATGTCCATTCTTAGCTATTGTTTTGAATAAATGCTTTTTAAATTCAAATTTTAAAGCCGGTAGTGCTCTTAGTTCTTTTCTTTCTATTTCCTCAAATTGCATGCGTCTACTATAATCTCTTCCTTTGAAGTTCTTATTATTTAGATCTTCTAAAGCCATTCTGATTTCTCTATTAATTTCTTCTAAACTAAACAATTATTTTTCCTGTATTCTGGTAATTATCTGGCTATATGTAATCTTTACCATGTTTTCTACATGTGCTTTATCTTTTGGCTTATATGCTCTTGTTGGAAGTACAGTAAATCCATAATGTTCAGCAAATTCGCTAAATGTTTCATTGATGCTTGGTTCATATTTACTGCTTTTCTTTACCGCTGATTTTAAATTATCCGGAACTAGAGCAGCTGGCACTCCTCCATAATAATGCAATGCGGATTCACAAGCTGTTACAAAGTCCTCTTTTTGTTGACTACCTACAGCTTCAACATAGGCTAATTGGCTTGCTCCCAAGATCGCTACAAACACCTCAACATATACTACCTCCCCACTTTGTCTATCAATATATTTTAATTTATCTCCAGTAAAATCAATATACATTTTATCCCCAGCTTTATGTTCAATTCTCATACTTGGGCGTTGCTGCATTAACCATTTATTGAAATACTCATTAAATTGTGTTTTTTGATATCCTGTCGGATCGGCCTTTATATATTCTTCCCATAATATTGATCTGGTCATTCCAATCTTCTTCATCCGTTTTTCATTTTTAATAAATAACTCATGAAGCGCCTGAGCTTTTACATTCAAAGGCTTAATAGAGGACTTTGCAAACAATTCTTCCAATTCTTTATCAGATAATTCTTCAATATCCAATGCACTTAATTGAAGTTCATTTAAGGTCTTTAAATAACTTTTAAGCGTATTTCTTGAAATTCCACCATTTAGGGATATTTGAAGTTTATTCCTCCCCTGAAAGTAAAGTCGTAGTATGTATTTTAATTTACTCATGTCAATACGTTTATTCGCCATTTTTTAACTAAGTTTGATTTCTCAAAGCTTAACCTTAAATGACAACTTTGTACCAACAATTCTACTTGAAGTCTTCGATAAAGAAACCCTATATCCAGATGGTCAATTTGGAGCGATCTGGAGTGGTCAATTTGGAGCGATTTGAAGTGGTCAATTTGCTCCGATCTCAGGTGGTCAGCTTAAAACGATCTGGAGTGGTCAATTTAACCGTTCCCTCCACTCATAATGCAACGGTAATTCAGTTGAATTAATGTAAAATTAAATTTAAATCAAGTAAGAATAGGCATGGCCTCTCTGTTGTAAATATGCAATAACATCTAGATATAACTTGAGCAATATTAGTACTTGGACAAGTTGCTAACTTGCGCCAGCAAGTGAGATTACTTGAACTGCATCGACGTAACAAGCAGGTGTAAGAACTAGTAGCAAACTTGTGCCAGCAGTGGTAATTTAGTTATTTTCAAAACTACAACAATAAAAAATATTCTTATCAAGAAAGACACCATTTAATTTGATTATTTCAGATGTTCCCCTTGTGTTTGGTATATAAATTTCCTTATTTTTTAATAGATTTAAATGAGAGTAAACATGAATAATTGTATCTGTGCTAAAATTGCGGTAATTGAAACTATTATTTAAGTAACTATATTTTTGTTTATACGTTTCAAGTTTATAAAATAATTCTAGATTTGTTAGATTTCTTAAATTTTCTTCATTGTATTTTTCTACTAAAGAATAATTTATAACTCTTCCTATTAATGATACTTTATTTGAATTTTCGCATAATTTATTATCTGGTATAATTGGCATATCTTTGGAATATTCACTAGTTATATGTAGTGAACATTTTGAGTTTTGCCAGATTATGGTAAACCAATAATATTTATCATTAATATTGTAGACAATTCTTACAGATTCAACTAATTTATTTTTACTTTTAATCCAGCATTTATCTTTTGGAAAACTTTTATTATAAAACAATGAATCAATACTTTGTTGACTAATTTTATTAGAGAATTCTAATTCAATTTCTCTAGTTTCTATATTGTCAATAAACTTTAGTCCAGGACAGAATGAAGAATCAAGAATAAATTTTTGATTGTTAAATACAAATTCATAATCTTTAATAAAGTTATTTTCTAAAAGATGAACAATATTTGAATCATTTAATAATCCAAAGATCAATGAATTTTTTAAAATTACTTGAATCAAGAAAGGAGCTGAATCGATCATTATTTAGTTCATGACTTTTTAATTAATTATAAACAGTTCCCATTGCCCATGCTGGCACAAGTTTGCAACTTGTGCTGATGTAATTTATATCTGTTACTCATATTGCAAAAATAAATAACTTGAATTACTCTAGAATAATTTTTAAGCAACAATCAATTTATTTAAGCCTCGGTATGTTGCATTTATGTTTTTAAATAGGTTCTATAGCCTATAACGATATTAGTACATGAACAAGTTGCAAACTTGCGCCAGCAGAGGGGTACTCATATTGCAAAGATAAATTATCTTAACCCAGATTTTTCAGTTGAGTTTCGTAGTGAGAGTCAAAAGTTCAATAAAATCAAGTGCTCACGGAGTATTTTTACCGCAAGCATAGTTACCATTATGTTGAGGATAAAAATATGAGTAAGTGCATGATTTTGAAGAAATTTTGGCTCGTAATAGAAAGTCAACTGAAAAATCTGGGTTAATTTATTGTAGAGTTATTTTTATTTCTAGCAAGATTTGAGAAACAGTACATGCACAAGGCAAACTTGCGCCAACAGGAACTAGCTGAAGTATTTATTTTATGAAGTCGAAGTGTATTACTCTATTGTCAGTCTTTTATTATAATTTTTCAAAGGAGATTCAGTATGATATTTATTTTGTAAAATTCGCACAATGTGTTCTTCATTGAAGTGCATTATTATTGTCCCATTTATACTTTCAGTTACTTGTAGCATTATTTTTTTCTTATTGTTGCTAGTCAGCAATAGAATTTCATCCGATACTTCATTGTATTCAAGTTTATTACAATTATGGGATTCTACAAAATTTATTCTTTGATTATTATATAAGTCCCCGTAAAATTTGTTATCTATTACTTCAGAGGAATTATTCGAAAAAATGTCAACTTTACAAATTTCAAACCAATTCATGGATATTCCCCCTCCTTTAGAATAGTTTTTAGTACTCGTTTTCAATTTGAAATTGACACATTCTTGCTTTAGTTCATTTAACTCTATTTCTCCTCCAAATTTTATATTAACAATATTTTTCATCCCTGAATGGGAGATTAATGTAAGCCAATTTGGCCAGGCAATTTCAAAATAATTGTAATCATGATTGAATAATACATTACTTGATAAAATATCAAAATCAAAAGCAGTTATAGTTACCCCTATTAACTTTTTTAATTGTAAGATATTTTCTTGTGTAAAATATTTGTAGTTATTTATAATTTTCATTGAAGTCTTATTTTAAATTTCAACCCACCAGGTAAAAGTATTTGAATAGCTGACAAATTAGATGAAGTATCAATATAGCTATTTAAAGTTATTCCATCAATAGTTCAGAGGTTCGGTTTTATAATATATATTTATTCTTTTAGAGTGAATGAACTACATTTAATGATTTCATAATTATTCTTTAATTTATTGTCAGAAGATAATATTTTAATTATATTATTATTATTAAAATGTAATAAAATGGATCCATTGATTGACGTGCTACTTTCAATAAGTATATTGGAATTATCATTAAAAGAAAAAAGTAATAAATTATCAAGTTTAATATCACCAATAATAATAGTATAGACATCAATCTTAATTACTACTTTGTTGATTAAGTATGAATTAAAATAATCGACTTTATTATTGATACAACTAATAGAAAATTGTGAATATTGATTATCATTTACATCTAAATAATTTTGTGAAATAAATTCTAAACCTTTAAATGATTTACTATTGTTAAAATAGTATAGAATCATTGCTCCTGGATTGCAAAATTCGAATTGAATTTGTTCTGGACTGAAATTATTTATAGGTCTATTGTCATTTTCTACTTGATCAATTATTTTTTGAGTAAATCCGATAATAACGCTGCCAACAATACTTTTAAGTAATTTTAATTCTTTATTATCTAATCGCATATTATCATATTATTTATTGTAATCTAATTTTAAATTTAACTCCAGAAATATCAATCTGAATAGTAGGGGCACCATATGAAGAGTCAATATATAAGGCAAATGAGATGCCTGGAATAGACATTGTTCTTGGGAATCCTGAAGGAGGAATCCATGATGCGCCTAACTTTGCAGCAAGCTTTGAACAGAATTCTTCAAATGATTTATTTCCGAAAAGAACTTTAAATTGTCCGTCTAGTGCGCCTTTGTTTTTTGACCAGTCTAATGCATCTGTTAAATCTAGATCATCTATTGTCTCGGATATTGCTTTAAATACATGGCTATTACTTCCTAAGTAAGTTTTTAATTCACTTAACGATTTATAAGCTTTAAAAATTGTATTACCAATTGAAGCTGCATCTAATCCAAGGTCAATAATCATAGCACAAGGAATAACCTCTGTAAGTATTGAGCCTATAGAAAGCCCCATTGCAACGTAATCTCCAGCTGCATATGCTGCTTTTAATTCAACAATGTCTAATCCAACGCCAACAAGAGGTATCAACTTCCCTGTTTTCTTAAGGATAACTTTAGACATTATTGATTTTAGAAGATCTGCATCGAAAGGTACTCCTGGAAGATCTAGTGCTAATTGCTTTAATTCATTTTCAATTGCTTTAGAGATGTCAGATTTAAACTTTTCAACTTTAGCTTTATTCTCTGCGCTATTCTTGCACTCTTTATCTTCTTTATAATCCTCACACTCCTCATCCGTAAGTCCCGAAGCCTTAAACCTTAAGAATTCTTGCAAGCATTCTAGTTCTTCAAGTCCATCGATAGAGACTGGAGGAAGATTAGCGATTTTTTCTAAGCAATCAGGTCCAAGTATTAAAAGCCAATAAGCCATTTCTTCTTCGGAGTCAAAGTAATCATTTAACTTTTTAATTGCTTTAGTAAATAGTTTTAACTGATATTCTGAGAATATATCTCTAAATTTTGGTTCACCATTGTTGTTGGGTCCGCCGCCACCAGTTCCATAGCCACCTCCGTCGCTACCTCCAGAGTAGCCACCCCCAGAACCAAAGAATTGTCCTCCATATCCATTTTTTCCATTTCCATTACCATTACTTCCTCCAGAGCCTCCAAATACTGATTTGAAAAAATTACCTATCGAAGACCAGAAAGTTCCTCCACTTCCAAAAGTTTCATCCCACCAACTTCTACCCCATTTTGGACATTTGGGATCCTCGGTTCTGCTTTTCAGGTGATTATAAATACTTTGAGTTGAATCAACGAGTACTGTATCTAAATACTCTACAAAAGTTCCATTCATAAACTTACATACTAATCCATAATATAAGTCTTTATTAATCTGGAATGAATATCCTGTAAAATTATCAACAGTAGGCTACAATTGATTTGATTCATAATAAATATTATCCATGGCTAATACCAAGAGCCGTTGTTCAATATTATTCAAGGAATCTAAAAGGAAGACCATCGTGGCATCTAGATACTTATTAGTTATTAATTCTTTATCTTTTATTGGTATAAAGACAGTTAGCCCATTATAAGCTGAAGGATAATAAGCTAACTCCCATGCCAAGTTAAACTGTGGGATAGAATTATTGTTTACAAACATATCATTATTAGTTCTCGAGTCAAGACTTTTATTTCTTAAGTAATAGTCCTTTACTCTGTTGATATCAAGTTTGGTAGGCTTAATTGCAAGATCAATTAATTCGTTTTTCTTGCAAGATAAAGTTGAAAAGAGAGATAAAAATATTAGTAATGTAAACTGTAGTAATTGAATTGAATTGAATTGCGATTTCATAGAAAAGGGTTTTTATGTGTATAATAAAATTAAATGTTCGAAACAAAGGTAACGATGTATTTAGAAATCGAGACATAGCTTCAACTAAGTATTTTTTAAAATGATATTTAACTGATATAATTTCTTTGTAATATAAATTCGATTCATGCTTGTTGGAATCGAATTGAACACTTACACTATATTCACATTTATACGATGTTATAGATAATTGAAGTGAAAAGTATTTGAAATTAACCTCTAAATTTATTTATTACAATCCAAATAATTTACAAGTATCCAATGAGCATTTCATAATTTATCACTCATAATTTATAACTACCCTTCCAAATTCTTAATCTTCACTTTTTGTAGAAATAAAAATCCAAAGACAAAGAATATAATCACACTAATCACACTATATCTCATGCTGCCGGTAATCTGCTCAATCAATCCAAATAAAAACGTTCCACCAATTACGGATAAATAATAAACTACATCATAAAAGCTAAAAAAGCAGGTAATATCATTGCGATCTTTAGGAATGAGTTTGGCGAATGTGGATCGTGATAATGCCTGAATTCCTCCAATGACCATTCCTACTGCAGCTGCTAAAAAGTAAAATTGAAAATGTGTCTGTACATAGTAAGCACAAATGCAGATAACTACCCAGATGAAAAGCATAATCTTCATGCTAAAAAAGTTATTCGTCTTTCTGGAAACGAAAGCAAATAAGTATGCACCGACTATTGCGACAATCTGCAATAAGAGAATAACCATGATGAGATTGGCTGATTCAAATTTCAATTCTTTTTGCGCAAATGGAGCTGCTAGATACACGACTGATTGCACTCCTGCACTATAACAAAAGAATGCAAAAAGATAATTTTTTAAATCGTAGTTTGACCTGATTCTAATCCACGCTTTCTTAAGTTCATCAATACCATGTGTTAATACATTTCCAAGTATTTGACCTTTTTTATCCTTTGGCAGATATGCGAAGGAGAATTGAGAAAATCCCAACCACCATAAACCAACACTTAGTAATGAAATTCGAATCGGCAAATTCTGACTTACTTGTTCTTCAGTCATAAAAAATGCGTGCGGAAATTTGATCATGCAAATATTAAAGATCAATAAGATTACACTTCCGATATAACCAAAAGCATAACCTCTGGCACTTAGCTTATCTGATCTTCTGGGTGGAACAAGATCTGCAAGATATGAATCGTAAAATACCAAGGAACCTGCATGAGATAAAGTGGCGATCAGAAAACCAGAAAGCCCAATCCACAAACTTGTGCTTGCACTCATTCCTAATAAACCGGCCCTGCCATTAAAAAAAAATAAAGACATACATGCAAGACTTCCCATCGTTGTAAAAAATCTCATGTATTTTTTACGACTGCCGCCATAATCAGCTATTCCGGATAGAATTGGTGATATGAAGCAAATAATTAAATATGCAAATGATACTGTAAATGCATATAAAGTCGAATTGGCTAGTGAAAACCCTGCAACATTTATAAATGGGTCTGTAACAGCCACAAAAAAAGTAGGAAAAATAGCGGTAGAAATAACTAAATTATAAGAGGAATTGGCCCAGTCAAACATAACCCAACCAAACTCTGCTTTTTTGTTGCTTTCTGACATGAATTGGAATTCAACTACAAGAATAGCTAAATTCAGGTAGAGTATAAAAAAGAATTACTCAAAACGACTTTTTTTATACATCTTTGTTCAATTCTATAACTGTCATTTAATGAAGCTATTAATTCTTTCCAGAAACAGGCAGCTCTACAGTACACAAAGTTTGATAAGAGCAGCAGAAATACGTGGACACAGCGTAGCGGTGTTTGATCATCTGATGTGCAATATTTTAATTGAGAAGAATAATCCCAGATTGATGATTGGAATGGATATTATGGAAAAATTCGATGCTGTAATTCCCAGAATTGGAGCCTCCGCTACGCAATATGGGGCTTCGATTGTAAGGCAATTTGAATTTATGGGAACGTTTGTAAGTGTAACATCAGATTCACTTCTAAAAGCCAGAGATAAGTTACATTGCCTTCAAATTCTTTCTGCGAATGGAATAGATGTTCCAAAAACAGGAATAACTGCCGGAGATCAAAATATTGCCTCAGTTCAGGATTATATTACCAAAGACAGATCAGTAATTAAGTTAATTGCAAGTACACAAGGTCTTGGTGTTATCTTGTCTCAATCTAAGAATCAAGGAGTATCTATTGTCGAAGGATTTCATCGTGTAGGTCAGGATGTCTTGATTCAAGAATTTATTCACGATGCTAAAGGTTCAGATATAAGAGCTTTTGTTGTTGATGGAGAGATAGTAGGTGCAATGAAAAGACAGGCAGTAGAAGGGGAGTTCAGATCTAATATTCACAGAGGCGCGAGTTCAGAAATAATTGAATTGACAAAAGAAGAAAAAAATATTGCTATACAATCTACCAGGATACTTGGATTACATATTGCCGGGGTTGATATACTTCGATCAGAAAGAGGACCTCTTGTATTAGAAGTAAATGCTTCACCCGGTTTGGAAGGAATTGAAGGAACGACACGTGTAGATATTGCGGGTAAAATAATTGAGTTTATTGAAAAAAAATTGAAATGACGGAAGACTTTATTTTGCAGGGACAGAATTTTATTCCGGGTAGTTACGGGATGGTAAGAATTAATGCAGGAACATTGCCGTCAGGAAACAGAATTTCAATTTTCGCCTATGTCTTTCGTTCAAAAAATCCGGGACCCACTGTTTTGTTTATGGGCGGAATGCATGGTGATGAAATAAATGGAACTGAAATTGTTCGAAGATCGATTCAGAATAAGTATTTTTCAAATCTTACGTGCGGAACAGTTATTTGTATTCCATTATTAAACATCTATGGTTTTATTAATTTCTCCCGTGATGTGCCAGATGGAAAAGATGTCAATAGAAGTTTTCCAGGCACAAATGTTGGATCATTAGCATCAAGAGTTGCAAGAATTGTTACAAAAAAGATATTGCCTCTTATAGATTTCGGAATTGATTTCCATACAGGAGGTAATAACTTATGGAATTATCCACATATCCGTTACTCTTCTAAGTCTGAAGAAGCAGAAGAGTTGGCAAGAAAATGTCAGTTTCCAATTATTGTTTCCAAACCAGCACTTTCAAAATCTTTTAGAAGAGTTGCTCGTGATAATAAAAAAGTTATTCTGGTATTTGAAGGAGGAGAAGCACTTCGGTTGGAAAATTATATTGTAGATAAAGGAATACAACTTATTAAAAATATTTTAATAGCACACGGAATGCTTGATGGTTCATTAATTCAACAACCAAGCATTGCTAATTATACTAAATTAATTTGGGAAAGAAGTCCTGATGCAGGAATAGTTACGTACTTACGAAAATCCGGACATTTTGTCAAGAAAGGGGAACTCTTGGCTATTATAAGCGATCCGTTTGCGCAACGAGAAACCAGAATGCATGCATCAAAGGATGCATTTATGCTAAGTCATAATAATGCCCCGGTTGTAAATGTCGGTGATGGAATGTTTCATTTGGTCAATGATAAATAAAATGAATAAGATTCATATCCTGTTTCTACTTTTACTCTGCTTGCAATTGCAAATTTTTGGTCAGTTCAATAGAAACGCAATACAGAGTAGCATAGATAAATTTGCAGAAGATAAGGACTTGTCAGGTTCGAGTATGAGTATTTGCCTGATGAATGCGTCAACAGGTGCAATCATTGCTTCATATGATAAACAGAGAAAATTAATTCCTGCTTCAACACAAAAACTTATAACATGTGCTACGGCCTTAAAATACCTGGGAGAAAATTATATCTTCAGTACTCCCTTTCAATTCATCGGTAGAATCATTCAGGATTCTATATTTTCCGGTGATCTAATTATACAAGGAGTTGGAGATCCAAGCTTTGGATCTGGAAATTTTAAAGAAGCCAATACAGTTTCATTTATCGCTGATACAATCTATTCAATATTAAAGAATGAATGCATCACTGAAATACATGGAAAAATAATTGTAAGATCAGATTTTATTAATGATATACCGGAGAACCCTGAATGGTTATTTTATGATATCGGAAATTATTATGGAGCAGGCATATACGGTTTTAATGTGCTTGATAATTCTGCTTACCTAACTATAGAAAAAGGATCAAATTCAGAATATGCTGAAATAACCGAAGTATATCCATCTGAATTGAGATCTCAATTTTCCAACAAAATTAAAGTTCAATCAAACAGTAATGATAATGATGAGCTATTTGTAATTGGAAGTTCGAATTGCAGTAACCTCAAGCTTTGTGGAGTTGTATCTTCAAGTGTACCATTTAAAACGCAAATTAAGTCTGCAATACCAGATCCCGGTAGTACATATGAATTGATGTTAAAAAATCAACTTGAGAGAAGAGGAATAAAAGTAGTTTCTCAGAAAAATAACAGAAAATCAAATTATAAGTATGAATGGTTCAGAAATTACTCGCCACCTTTATCTGAGATGATCAGATATGCATTGAAGACTAGTAATAATCTTTATTGCGAAAGTTTTATACATATTTTAGGCCAGCAATGGTTTGGGAGTACTGAAAGAGATAAAGCAATTCAGACATTAATGAATATATGGAATGAAAAGCTTGATAGTGATCAACAGATTAAACTTGTTGATGGGTCTGGATTGTCACGCAAGAACCGTATCAGCGCTGAATCTATGTGCAAATTATTAAACTCGATACAATCAATTGATGGAGCACCCGTTATTCTAAATCTAATTTCAGATTCTTCAACAGAAGGATCTTTAGCTTCCCAATTTTCCGGAAGCAATACTTTGAAAGGAGAGCTTCTTTTAAAATCTGGAAGCATGGAAGGCATTAGAGCTTATGCAGGATATCTGAGATATCCCAACGCTCCATTATTGTCCTTCTGTTTGTTCATCAATTTTCATGAGTGTAATTCAAAGTTATTGACTTCAAAAATTGCAAAGGTCTTCATCAATATTGACAATTCTTTTAAACCTCGTGGGTAATTATGAATTACATTTTATTATTTTGTCTTGGAATTTTTATTGTAAGTTGCGGAAATCAAAGTGGCACTAAGGAAGTTGAAACAATAAAAGAATCAACAACCAATGAGAAGTCTATTCGTGATACGTTGAATGATGATAAAACAGATTTCCATGAAAGAACGATCTGGCAAAAACCTTACGAAATCATCAATTTATTAGGACCTTTAGAAAATAAAACAGTCGCAGATATTGGTGCAGGTAGTGGTTATTTTAGTTTTAAATTTATTCATGTAGCGCAAAAAGTAATCGCTATAGACATAGAAAAGGAATTGGTAGAGCTCATGAAAGATGAGCTCAATTATTATAAACCGGAGTTGAGATCAAAGTTTGAAGCAAGATTAGCTAAAACGAATGATCCTATGTTAAACAATAATGAAGTAGATGTCATATTTTTATCAAATACATATTGCTACATTTCTAATAGGGTTCAATACTTAAAGAACTTAAAAAGCAAACTAAAAGAACATGGTAAAATTATGATTGTTGATTTTAAGAAAAAAATCACTCCCATAGGACCAGATCTTAAAGCCAGATTGGCACAGGGTGATGTTGAAACGGATTTAATTGATGCGGGCTTTGAAATCGTTTTATCGGATGATACAAAATTGCAATATCAATATATTATCATTGCAGAAGTTAAAAAATAAAAAAGGCCCATCCGAAGATGAGCCTTTTACTTCTAAGAAATAATTTATTTTATAGTTTAATAAACTTTTTCGTTTTTGTACCTTCATTAGTTGATACTCTGACAAAATATTCTCCTGAGTTAAGTTCACTAACTGGAATTGAAAGTTGATTAGATGTTAAATTTTTATAAGATTGAAAATCTAATACTTTTCCGGTCATATCAAATATTGTAATATTCGCATCTGTGATCGTGTTGAAATTTAGATTCAACTGAAGAATATTATTTTGAATTGGATTGGGTTGAACAGATAATACATTTTCTTGCAATGGCTTCTCATCTGTTTTGGTAATAACACTTATTTCAAGACGTAGCAATGGAGATTCTCCATCAGGCCATGAATTAAACCAATTTCCATCATTATCAAAAACAGGAACTGAGTATGGATGACCATCATAATTCTTCTCATTGCTGGATACATGATATCTCCATGTGTCAAGATCTTCAGCATCTGCTTCAGCTGGATGTGAACAAATCAATATGTAGCGTGTATTTTTTTTCAGCTCCACACGTTCATTCGCTTGATTTAAAATGTCTAATGAATATGCTTTTAAAGATTGATCAACTTTAGCTTTTAACTCCTGATCTGAAAGAATGATCAACGAACTACTATTTATTCCTTTAAGACTATCAAAATTGCTAAAGTCAGCGGCTACTTCAGATCGAACTTCAGTTAAGTACACCTTTACAGAATAATCCTGTCCTGCACTTTTTAAACCTGAATTCATTCCTACGTTAACTGTTTTTGCCACAAATTTATCGTTGGCTCCCCAACAGTCTGAAGTTCTGTATTGCGCAGCAACAGCATATGGCGTTCCACCATTTGCTCTGATTCCAATTCTGGAACGAGGCTCCTTGACAAATAAAAATCCAGTAACTTCAAATGAATCCAATCTTGAATTATCTGCAGGATTATAATCAGTGTTATTGTAATTAAGAGATGTACGAATATAATATTTTCCATCCATTAATGTTCCCGGATCAAAAGTTTTTGGAGTAGCAACAGGAACATTATCATCATTAGAATTCAGGTTATTACTAAGGTAAATACTATCTGCATACACTCTGGACTTTCTGTCTGAGCCAATGATTTCAACTTTGTATTGAACACCTGATTGTGGATTTGCTCCTAGATTGCTAATCGTTCCTTTGAAGTTCCATGTTTCTTTGCAAATCTGAGATTTAGGAGTTGCATAGTTGGAAGGAGCATAGTAAACAGAATTAATTCCCAGATCATTTTCCGGTAAAGTATACAAAGCTACGTCATCAATGATCCAGAAATAATAATCTCCCGAGAAAACAAATCGAATAATAACTTTTGATTTATTCGCAGCTGAATTTGAAATATCAATAACCTGTCTGTTGCCGCGTAAGGTTCCGGTTCCAGGTTTAACATTTTCGTTTATTGGGTAACTTGTCCAGGTAGTGCCATTGTCAGAACTCACTTCTAATGTACATGAAGAAAGGTAATTCTGATAATATTGATAAAAGGAGACTGAAACGGTAGCAGCATTGCCACAGTTAATTTCAGGACTGATTAACGCTCCGCTGTGTGGAGAAGGTGCAATGCCTAATCCTTCATTTCCTTCAACACCACCATTGTCCAAAAAATCCGAATCAAAAATAGCCGCCCCATCTGCTTTAGATGGAGAATTAATTGCACCAGCCAGATCAGAGTAAGCTCCTTTGGATTTTCCATCAGCTGTATGGCTCCAAATTGCATTCACTGTTGCTTCAGGTTTAGAAGAAAATATTCCTATTGTTGTCCAAGCTCCAAGCCCATTTGCAAAAGTAGAATTAGGGTCATTTGAGCCTCCCCATATTAAAGTCTGCGAGTTAAGCTGAACTAAAAAGCACACAAGAATAGAAAGCGTAAAAATTTGTTTCATTTATTATTCTTTTTTATAAAGTAATTGAATGCGCTAAGTTAATATTTTTTATTCGAACATGATGTTGAAGAAGATAGATTCTCTGTAAACATTATATTATCAGCAACTAATATATTAAACTAAAATATATATAATAAAGCGAGATTAACGCTAGTAATATAAAGACTCAGCTTTTGGTTAAAACGTTGGTTCAGGAGTACCTTTTGAAATAAAAAATCTGGTCAGTGACACTTCAATTGAGTGGATTCCAAAAAAAAATCTCAGACCTGAAAAGATCTGAGACCGTACCAAAAAACTTTAGGATGTCAGCTTAATTTGAATTGATAATTAGGGTGTTATCATGCTGCATTCCAAGTTTTCACAATCTGTTCTTTTTTACTTTTTTGTATTAAAGCCCATTGAAAAACCAATTCGTGGACTATCTTTTTTTAGAACTACGTATAAATTGATTGGAAAATTCACATTTCCTGAACGAATAGATTTTCCGACAGCTATAACGAGGCCACCATCAATATGAAATTCTCCTCTTCTGTCAAGTTCATTGGTGATGCTGTTTTGTTGTTCAGGAGTTAATTTTTCTTTATAGTCTTCTTTACGAATCCATCTCTTTTCATCATTATAAAATCCTTCTGATCTTTTTGTCCCAACAAACAATGGTCCTACTGCAAATTCCAGTCCTGACTTATTTGATCTTACTCCATGTAAGATGGCAATGCTGGGAATAAATATTCCATGTTCTATACCACTCAATGAAGGAACAAATTCAAATAATCCCTGAATGTTACCTTGATTTAAATAAGCAACTTCAAATTGATATCCAAATTGACTGATCATTGGAAAAGCATCGTAGCCTCCTTCAGATTCTAATCTTTGAAAAGACTTTCCGTCTCTTCCTGATATATATCCAAATCCAAATCTAGGACCACTAAGATTTAATCGGCTAATACCAGGGTTATTTACTTTTGATTCTTGTGTTTGAATACTTGTTAATTGTAGAAATTTCTGTTCATCAATTGGTAATCCATACATTTTTCGAAGTGTCATTTCACACATTCTTTGAATTTCAAGAGTATTGGAAAGATATTCAATACTGAAATTTTTATCAACCTCACCACTAATTGCATCAATCTGTCGAACGCTGATATAAATCTTGTCATTGAATTTCTCAAGTTGGCAGGATACCGATTTATCAACTTTCAATGTTTTACCAAGCGATGTTAAACATGGCTTACTAAAACATTTGTAAAGTTCGATTTGGCTCTGTGTAGCAATTTGTTGTGCATCATGTTTGTCATACACATCAAATAAATTTAGTTTTTTAAATTCAATAATAAAGATGTCGGCGACATTTTCATTCGTGAGCTCAGTGTTTTTTGCTTCACAACCTGCGATGACTATAGATGGTAGTTTTTGTCCGATCAAAGGGAAGTTCAGCATTACGATTGTTAGTGTTGTTAGTACTGCATTTACATAATTTGTTTTCATAATTTAATTTTTTTATTCGTTATACAAATAATTGACAGTACAAAAGTATTGGTGTGTAAAAGCCTGTAACAACCTCATTCAGCTAAGAACACATATATTTTTCTATAATATGTAGAAAACGCACTACTGATCTGGCAATCAGAGTAGTATAATAATAGTACTTATTTAAGTAGAGATTTATTCCTAAATACAACGATTCTTTTAATCAGATCATAAGGAATCTCTCTATTCAGGGGAAACTGTACTGAGCCTTTTCCTTGTTTGTATGTAGAAAGTTCTTTTTCAAATTCCTTATGTCCTGAAGGGGTTGCGTAGAGTCCAATATGATTTTCATATGCTGCGTAATAGATAAGTGGCTTTTTATTTAATTTATAAGCTGCAATACCGTAAGCCATAGCTTCTTCAGCATTTTCTGAATTGTCGAGAATGATTTTTCTAATCGTGAGAAGAATTTTTTGTGTAGATTTCGGAAATTGAGAAATGTAAGTATCGACGGATGTTATTTTCTGAATCTTTATTTTATCTGGCTTGAAAGTGAGTTTTTCTTTTTTAAGAGAATCCTTAAGAGTTTTAATTACTGTGGGTCCAATTCCATGTAATTCAGATATTTCTTTCTCTGAAAATGTACTTAATTTTTTTAAAGTTGAAATTTTCTTCAATTCTAGTGCCCTTCTTGCAGGAGCTGAGATGAGTGCAAAAAAACCTACACTCACTTTTTTAATTTTTTCACATTGAGGACAAGTAGGACATTCTGAAGACTTAAAGAATACATGTCCTTTAGAACAAACTTTACGAATTTTAGACATTTTTCAAATTTTGGTAAATCTAGCAATTTATGGAATATAGAAATAAGCTGAGTACTAAATTAGTAATTGTTAACATAATGATTCAGATATATTTTATTTTCGGGGGATGAACTCTGAATTCGTATCGTATTAATCCTTATAATGAAACATATAGTTATCCGGCATATTAGATCATAAAATGACAAAACCAAGTCTTATTTTTACATTAATTTGTATTCTAAGAAATATAATGGAACTGTTTGAGGAATTATAATCTTAGATCAAAAAAAAACTTCAAATTATTTTATGAGCAAAAATTTTACTCAATCGATTAAGTCAATTTATCTAAAAAGTTTTGGGCTTGAATCTAAGGAATTAATTCTTCTGTTGAAAAAGCAGATTCCTCAGGCAATAACTAAGAATTTGGTTATTGATTTGCATGATTCACTGCTGTTTGTTCAAAACCATCCGAAAGATATAAACATAAAAGACTGGGCTGCCGGTGAACTTATTCGGCTAACACAATGGTGTAAAAGAAACAAAAGTACTCTTTTGGAGAAACACTACAACACCGGCTTACCGTATACAAATGTCTATTCTTATTTTTCCTGGACAATGTATGAGTGGTTACATCAAAAGGGATACAAATGTAAAATCAGCGATTATAATGGTACTGATAATTCCTTTCATGAATTTTTAAAATTGAGCTTGTTGCCTCATCAGATGGAAGTGTTACAGCTTGAATATACAAATGATGAATTGTTAGATTATTTTGGAGTTGATGAAAAGAATATTGATGCATTCATTCTTTATCATTTTAGTAAGCTTTCTTCAAATTCTCTTATTGCAAACGAATTATTCGAGAAGCAAAACTTCACTATCGAATTAGAATTACAAAGCGATCGAGAAAGCATTTGTTGGAACAGGCATGTAATTGATCAAGAGTTCTACCATTCTGATTGGCTAAAAAAATTGGATGTTCAATCTTTATTGGCCAAAGAGGTGAAGATGGTTACAGTTGATGAAAATCAAAGAAAGAACCTGGAAGCGGTAATAAAAATGAGTCTAGTTGTATTGCAACGTGAAACTGAACCTGTAACTTACATGGAACCGGGTAGTTTACGAGTTATAAATTTAGAAAGAGGCATTCAAATTGTTTTGTTTACAATGAAACAAGACAATCAATTGCCTTATGAATCATATGTAGGATATACATTATTTAAAAATGGGTATCCAGCTGCATACGGAGGGGCGTGGGTTTCTGGACTGCACGCATTAATTGGGCTCAATATATTTGAATGGTGTAGGGGCGGAGAAAGTGCATTATTTTTTGTAAGCTTATTGCGCGTGTATCATCAGATATTTGACATACGCTCTTTTGAAGTTGAGCCATATCAATATGGAAAAGATAACCCTGAAGGAATAGAATCTGGTGCGTTCTGGTTTTATTACAGATTGGGATTTAAGCCGGTAAGTAATTTTCTTGCAAAAATTGCAAAAGCCGAGTTCGATAAAATGACAAAAGATAAAAAGTACAAGACAAAATTATCAACTTTAAAGAAATTTACAGAATCCAATATAATTCTACAACTGGATCAGACGAAAGTGATGAGAATAAGTCAAGTTACGGATAAAGTTCTTCAGTACACGAGAAAAGTGAATTGTACTAAATCAAGCAACTATATGTTAGCCGAAAAATTTGCATTGCAACATATTCTCAAGCACTTGAATTATATAGAACCGCTTACTGAGCAACAAATTAAATTATACACAGAGCTTGGACTTCTGGCACTCGCATTCAATATAGATTTAAAATTGCACAAGGAACTGATGACTCATTTATTGGAATCAAGACTCTCAGATGTTTATGCTTATCAGCAGAATTGGCGAAAATTATTTTGTAATTAAGATTAATTCTCAAAAAGGAGATAGCAGCCATATAAACAAATGGCAATTGCAATTGAAGTCAAGCCATATAAGAAAAAACCATTAAGGGATGGTGAAAAATCCAGCATCGTAAAAACGCAGCTAAGAAAGCCAAGGAACCCGCCCAAACCTAAGAAAATAAATCCTTTTGAGGCCCTGATTTCATTTTTCTTGTTTTCCATACGCTATTTGGTTTTTTTAAAAGCTTAAAATAAAAAAGAAGTATTTATTCGTAATTCATATTTTTTTAAAATAATATTTCAATAATTGATGGTTATACCCCAATTAAAATACGCGTATTTTACATTTATAAAGCTAATATACTAATGAAGTAGAATACTTGAGGCTAGAATCTTTAATTAATTTTCAGAATGATGCTATTAAGAGGATATTTATAAAATTTTAAGAACTTGTTTTTTATAAGTTCATTATAAAAAATAGCGCGATCGAGCTTACTTTCCGATACAAATTGTAAAGCTAAGTTGTAAACTATTGATAGCAAAGGACTTTGATTGGTTTGTGATTTTTTGGGCAACAACTGGGCAACAAAGAGTGCCAAAACAAGTGAAACCACATCACAAATAAGAGAAGATATAAATTTTAGTTTAGAGAGTGTTTGCCCTAACCAAAGGCTAATGCGAAGATAGGGAACTATCTTAATTGACTAACAACTGAATCCAATTGTAAGCCCATATATTGGCAGAACTCTTCGACTGTAACAACTTGATGTTGCTCTTTGTTGAAGTACTCTTTAATCCTTTTAATAAGGTATCTACCATATCTGTCGCTTTTGCCTGTGATTACCATAATATCCTTAGGGTAAATACACAATCTATTCATTTTATACTTTATCTATGCTTCTGGTATAGATTTTCTAAGGCAAAGATATTGATAATATTTTAAAGGTAAAAGTGTGTTTGTTGGAATAATGTTGCAATATCGGAAATGTCGGAAGCTGTGGTTTGATAATGCTTGCAAAGCAATATATTTTTGTGCTAAACATTTAAAAAAGTAATAAAATGGCTAGACAATCAGGATTAATAAAATTGAATGGTACACTTGGTGGTATCACATTTTACAAAACACAAGACGGTCACCTTGCAAGAGAAAAAGGTGGTGTAGATGCTTCAAGAATTGCAAATGATCCAAACTTTCAACGTACTCGTGAAAACGGTGCTGAATTTGGTGCAGCTGGAAAAGCTGGCAAGCTTTTAAGAACTGCTTTTAGAAACATTCTTCAAAATTCAGCTGACAACCGAATGGTTGGCAGATTGACTTCTGAAATGGTTAAAGTAATTCAAGCTGATTTGACAAGTGTAAGGGGGCTTAGAAACGTATTAGATGGCGAAACGGAGCTTTTGACAGGCTTTGAATTTAACATCAAAGGAAAGCTTGGGAATGCCCTTTATGCACCTTTTACAAGTGCTATTAATAGAGTGGCTGGAACTTTGGAAGTTTCATTGGCTCCATTTATTCCTGCTAATATGATTGCGGCTCCAAGTGGTACTACTCACTTTAAAATTGAAAGTGCAGGAGCAGAAGTTGATTTTGAAAATGAAACTTTTGTGATAGATGCAAATGATACTGCAATCATCGCCTGGGATAACACTGCAACGGCTGCAATTACTTTGACTAACACCGTAACTGCGAATAGTACAAGTCCATTGTTTTTGGTGATGGGAATTGAATTTTACCAAGAGGTAAACGGTCAAATGTACCCATTGAAAAATGGTGTTTTCAACCCATTAGCCATTGTGAAAGTTGAAGGTGTGTAATTAGAATTTCTTTCTTATCGGTTAAATAGAAACCCTGCCCTTGTGGTGGGGTTTTCTGTTTTACAGCCATAGCAAAGCCCTAAAAGGGCAATGCTGAAAGCTCACGAACACCTGATGGATAACACCAAACATAACAACCACAAGGCAACTGATAAACCTTGATGCCAAAAACTGGCTGATGTGCTAATGATGCCCTGCGGATATAACGCTGATAAGCAAAAGGTGATAAAGGCAAGTGCTGATGTAGAACCTGCTGGGTAAAATGGCAACTACCTAACTGGGTGCCTGCTGAAATACGTGGATGATTGTGCATAATAAATAAATTTTATACACTTCTTTTTGCAAGGCGGATTAAAAAACCAAAAGGAAACGGAATAAGTCCCGAAGGGTGGCAAGGCAACAAAAATCAATTTGCGAAGCATCCTATTTGCCTTGCCATTATGCCGTAGTCTTTTTGTTTTTTAAAAATCCGACTTGTTACCTTTGTGTATAAAAATTATTTATGTACAAACAGCTACTTCAGTTGGCATTTGGTGATACTATTTTTATCCAATTTTCGTAAATAATAATTGCTACTATTTTGCATTAGGTTGTACAAAAAAATTATTGTAACGCCAATGCCCTAAAAGGGCAAAGACGAAACAAAACGCTGGCCAGTGGAATAAACCCAAAGGGAGCAACCACAAGCCAATGAATAGACACGGCAACCCATAGAAGGACACCAAGAGAAAAAACGCCTACGAACCCTACGCTGGAAGGCAAAACGACTAACAGGAACAAAAGAACCTGAATAAGATGCACCACAAGAGCAAACTGCTGGAATGGTGGCTGACTGTGAAATGTGCTGTACTGACATAATAAAAAAAATTTAATATGCTTTTCATAGCAAGGGGGATAAAAAAACCAAAAGGAAACGGAATAAGTCCCGAAGGGTGCAAAAAAATAGATGCAAATTTGGTTTTGCCTTGCAACTTTTTTTTTGCATTATGCCGTAGTCTTTTGGTTTTTTTTGGTTGGCTTTGTGCGTTGCCACCCTTGCTACTTTTGCATATTTATATTTTTTTTATGGCAGTAGTCGGCACTTACAGTCACCATCAAGATTTGCTCTTGAAATGCCTGTAAATAAGGGCTCTTTTGACATCGTTTAGTAGTGCCATTTGTTCGTAGATCTGTTTTTGCTTTGCTTCTATAAGTTTTACTTTCTGTACATCTTTTGCAAAAGCTTCGGCATTAACTATTTGGGCTTGCTCTTTAACAACTTGCCTAAAATCTGAAATTCTTATAAATGGAATTACTGACCCTGTATGATATGGGTAAAAATGCTTTGCTTTCCATAGACCAAAAAGCAATGTTGTATAAAAGTCTTTTTCAGCTTGATTCTTACAAGCTAATACAAAAGAGTTAGGACAAGGTTTTTCAAGTGGTTTGCCACTATTTAAGCCCTTACATAAGGCGTAAATATCAAATTCATTACTTTGATTTTTTGGATTGTAGGTGTAAATGTTTACTTTTTGCATTTTGAACATCGCTTTAATTGTGAGCTGCTTTGTTCCTTGCTGTGGCTAAAACCAACAAATATTTTTACAAAGAAAAAAACAGAAAAAAAAGAAAGCATTCAAAGAGGTGGCGAGGCAAAAAAGCCAAAAGGAAACGGAATAAGTGCCGAAGGCTAAAAAGAGAAAAAAATAAAGCGTAGCTTTTTTCTCTTTTTATTATGCCGTAGTCTTTTTGCTTTTTTATCAGCCCGCCACCTAACTTTGCTTTCCTTTTTGTTCCTGTTGTTTTTTTCTTTGGAAAAGAATTATCAATTAAATATCCTTTTCTTTATAAATTTTCAATGACCATCAGAAGCGTAGGCATGGGGCAATAAATCTCAGAAAAAATAAAGCATACCGATGAAAAATGTGCGGTGGCTAAGAAGCAAGTGTATGAGGCACGAAATACTCGTGCTGTGCGGTGCTGAAATAATGTGAGAAATTTATGAAATGTAGCAAAGTGAAAGTAGTGCCACGAAGTGGCGTTCTGAAACGAAGTGGAATGGAATAAATGAACACTTTATGCAGCACATAGCCAGCAAAAAACAAATGCTTTATTTTTTCTGATACCGCTGAAAATGGGTGGGTGGGGCGTAGGGATGGTTTACTGATGCTGTGTGCGGTGGGTAGAAAAGACGGCTTGCATTAAAAAAAGCAATACCGATAAAATAAGTAAACTAACAAATTGCTTTTTTTAATGCCTATGGTATTGGCTATTTTACATAATGTTATTATAGGACAGACTGTGCGTTTGGGTGCTTGCACAAGCTGGGAAAAAGGCTGTGCTATAATGCAACATTATGTAATTTAGCTTCAGGCAGTTTTTATACTGGCATAAGCGAAACGGTGGTGGTGGTTGGAGTGTAGCGTTTTTTTGTTGCTATGCTCTGGCTTGGCTTGGCTCTTTGACTGTGGAGTAAAGCGGAACAGGCAATGTGCCAAATGCTTGGGAAGCATAGCCACAAAAAATACGACAGTTAAAAACTGACTGCAATACCATAGAGTGCTTTGAAGCGTTTGCTTGTGCGGTGGCAAAGCACTAAGCCGTCTTTTCTGTGCGGTGGCAGCTAAGGGTAATGTTTAAAAAAGAAGGTTAAAAAACTATTTTTTTTAAATATGTTGCAATTTCAATAGGTTTTCTGCTATCGGACATTACAGAAACAACAATTTTCTTTTCTTTGTTTACAATTAAAAACTGCCCCTGATTCCCATTCGAAAACACTACATTCTCATCAATAATCCATAAACAAAAACCATAAGCTTTTCGACCTAATGGGTCATTGGTATAATCTTTGTTCAGTTTATGTACATGTGGCTTACACATCGTTTTAATCCATCCTTTTGGCACTATTTGTATACTATTAAATCGGCCATCATTAAGCAATAGTGTTCCAATACTATGAAGATTGTTTATGTTTAAATACAATCCTGTTCCTCCTTTACAATAAGAACCATAGTTGCCCCATTCAAATTCATCTATACCAATCTTTTTAAAAATAAACTGATTAGCAAACACAGAAATATTCATGCCTGTTATATCTTGAAAAATTATTGACAAAACATAGCTGGAAGCATTGGAGTATACAAAATGATTACCTGGTGGATACTTTAATTCTTCGTCTAATAATATTTGTATCAAATCATGCTCTCCACAAGCTTTAATATCTTTACTAAACAGTAATTCTCTGTCATATCCAATAGTATTAGTGAGCAAATGCTTTATAGTAACATTAGCTAATTTTTCTTTTAGGTATTGGCTTGACAGGTTAAGAGTTGATATTTCACTGTCTAAAGAAATAAAACCCTGATTATACTTTTCTAAGAATATACCATAACAATAAGCAAGTATTAACTTGGAGATTGACCTAGTGTTATGAGGAGCAACAATACTACCAAAATCATGAGACAAGTGAATGTCTGCTAGTGATGCTTTAAGGTTAATGACATTTAATTCTGGATTTGTTTTAATTATTTCAACAAGCTCGTTGAACTTACTCTTGAAATCATCTATACTTTGGATTGTCATACCAGTTATATTTTTTTTTCACACTATTGCCCCATACAACATCATCATAATCGCACCATTGAACTGGAAAATAATCGCTTGGAAACTGCTCTATAAAGTCCCTGTTAAATAATTTAATTTCAGAAACAAGAAAATCTCTATTTACGGTTGGGTCAAAATTACAAATACAATCGATTAAAGGAGTTACAATGTATTCGCCAAGTTTAAAATCAAACATAAAACTATGTGTTCTTTGATATGTTGAATATTTTTCACCACTTTCAGGAATAGTTTTTTTTATGTATTTGTATGATTTTGCAATATCATTAAAGAAAATATTTCTTTCCTGCATTAAAGAAATATCTCTTCCTGCTGATTCCAAGTCTCTACATACAATTTGCTTAACTTCAAAATTTCTACTTATTGAAATTAGCATATTTTGGGCATGAGCCTCAAGCTCAATACCCCCTAATAAAAGAGAATCAAAATAAGTATGAAAAAGAGGTTTTAGAATTTTATTTAAAGTAAAATCTGAAATAGTTGAAAATTCGCTCTGCTGTAAAAATAATTGAACAATTAAAGGCTCATCTTGATATTCACATAATTCCCAATTAGAATCAGGCTTTAATTCCTTACTAAATAAAGAGAAAAAAGGCACCATAGCAAAATATTCTTGAATGCTAGGATATGGTTTGCCTTCACGAAATATTACTCCCAATTCGTAGGTTTCTGAATCTGAAAGGTTTAGTTTAGTTAATAAGCCTTTATCTTCTCTGAGAATAGCAAAGCTACTATTGCAAACCCCTGCATCAATCAATGATTTCAAATTGTTTGTGACCTCAAATGCTGACTGCAATATTTCCAGTCCTAAATGTCTTGGGATTCTTCCTAAAATTTCAAAATACGCAAGTTTTATAAAACAACCATATGCACTACAATAAGTAGTTCTTCCACTTGCAGTTGGACTTACTTTAATATTAGTTCTTGATATACATCCTTTGTATGAAAGCAATAACTCTGATTCAACTAAATCAGGGTGTATTAATACATATTTTGATGGGAAAACAAACTCTTCATCTTGACCAATACAAATTAAATCATCTGACTCTATTGAATATAACTCAAACTCATCAATTGAAGATAACGGAGATGTTTCTAAGGACGTTGTATTTTTGATTCCACTTCGAGAACCATTATTAACATATCTTTCTGCTTTTAAGTATGCTTCAATTGGATTATTCCAAAACTCTTCTAATTTCATATTTTTAAATATCTAAAATGGTTTCGAGTTTAGAAACACTTTGAAAACAAAGTTGCAAATATTCAAAATCAGTGAGTGTGGCTCTTTGTTCATCGTTTGCCCTTACCTCTAACGTTAACTCCAAATTAGGATTAAATGCAAATAATTTATTTATTAGTGATTTCCAGTCAATATTTCCAAAAAAAGGAGGCAAATGCTCATCCTTTAAACCGTTATTATCGTGAAGATGCAAGCAACTTAATTTATTTGAGAAGGATTGCCATGGGAAATCTTCGAGATTTTTAGTAAGTGCATTTGCATGACCACTATCAAAGCAAAATTTTAATTTATCTGATTTAATATTCTCTAAAACGTATTGAATATAATCAATTCTACGAGTATTCTCTATGCAAAAATCAATACCACATTTTTCGCACTCTTCTAAGATTCTAGAAATATTATCCAAACCATATTGATTCCAATCTGGAGGATTTTCGCCGCCTGTAATATGTGCAACAACTTTCTTTATTCCATACTTTTGGGCAAATCTTACCTCTTCAATCAACCATTTAGTAAACTGATTGCTTCTATCATTATTAAACCATAAAGAATTAACAAACTTAGAATCGATAACCGTGCCATTAGCAATCTCTTTATAAGGTAGATGTAATGTCTCTATATTTAATTTTGACTTACTTATTTCTTCAATGTAATCTATTGGAGAATATTGAGTGTACAAAAAAACACCATTGAAACCAACTGACTCCAAAAAGGCTATACGCTCAGTTGGGGTTGAATTCATCTTAAAGTTAAAATTTATATTCTTTTGCATCACTTAAGGTTTTATTATGTTTAAAAGGTCTGAAAAACTTTCTATAGTAAAGACATTTTCATTTAAATTCATAGGTTCATTAAAAGGGAAATGGCAACAATCTATTTTTGCATTTATTGCTCCAACAATATCTTTATTAAAATCATTTCCAACAACCAATACTTCTGATATATTATCTATTGACATATTGTCTATTATTTTCAAATAAAATTCTGGATTTGGTTTTTGTAAGCCTAACATCTCAGAGGAGTAAAAATGATTTATGAAAGACGATATTTTAGAGTTTCTAATTTTGTTTAAACGGGGATGTGTTGACCCATTTGTGCCAACAATAACTTTAACAAAATTGTGAATTTCTTTTATAGTTTCATAAACACCATCAATAAGAATTCCTCTTTCTGAATGCTTTAATTGTAGGGCAACAAAGTCTTCGACATTGACAGTTTTATTATTATCATTTTCCAAAAAAAGTTTTGCTCTCTGATTGCGAAACAACTTAAAATCAGAAGGACTATTTAAAGCATTAATTGATTTTTTAGCAATGTTGTTTGCTACTTTATAGTTATAGTATGAAACCTGTTCTTTAAAAGGGATTCCAAAATCTTTGCAGGTTTGTTTTAAAGATTCAATTTCTGTAGCCTGATAATCAAAAAGGGTATCATCTAAATCAAAAATTATATATTTATACTTGTAAAACAACTTCATTTAATAAAAATTTTTTGGGCATCTTTTGTAATTTGTAAATCATAATTTTCTAAACTAGACAGCTCTATATCAAACTTTGATTTATTAGGTAAGATATTAATCCTAAACTGTTCATTTCGTTCTACTGCTTTCCTTTTTACATCCACATACTCCAATTGGCTTTCGCCATCCCTTGCTCTTTGAATTCGTCTTGCCACTTCTATCTCTTCATCACACATAAAAAATAAGCCAATAGCATCATTATTTTTTTCCAAAAATGCTGAGCCGACACCTTCAATAATTGTTATTGGATAATTTGCAAATACCTGAACGAATGTTTTGCTTTTCTTTGGTTTATAGAAACAATTCAATCCATTTTTTATGGAATGAATAATAACCTCTGCTGCAGAAAGGTAATACGACTCTTTAAATGAAGTTGTGTACTCACTAACTCTATTGTTGCCAAATTCATCTAACCATTGTTTTTGAGCTGATTTACGCATTTTTGTATCTAAAACAAATTCATCCATATCAATGCAATTGACACCAATTTGCATTGATTCAAGTTTGTCCACTAAAATTTTACTAAAAGTGGTTTTTCCTGAACCGCCATTCCCAGAAATATAAATGAATTTATATTTATTGAGGACAAACTTTACAAGCAATTCTGCTAACTCTTCATTTTGATATATTAATTTCATTTCTAATTATTTATTTTTTTATTAATAAATTACTTAACCAATTTGACTTATTAAACAGGTGAAGTTTTGTGTTTTTCATATATCCAACTACTTTAAAGAAATCTGTATTGTCAATAAAATAATTCTCATCTGATATACTAATTAATTGAGGTAAATTCTCAAAAGTCAAATCGTATCTAGAAACGACTTTATCAACTGCTACAAAATCTGCGTTCTCTACCTGAATCCTCTTTTTTGTTCTATTGATGTTGACTTGAGAACTGTCTGTGCCAATTATGAAAGAGATTATACGATACGAATATTTTTTTTTCAATTCAGTTATAGTCAATATTTTCTCCAAGTTTGTGGGACAAAGTTCATAAATAAAGCTTACAGCATTTTGGCAATTCATACTTAATTTAAACTTTACAAGTAAATCAGCTTTCCTATAGCCTGTTGATAAGGTTGCATAATTATTAAAATAAACCTTTTTATATAAATCTGAACTAACAAAGTCCACATTCAACTTTAAGCCTAATGATTCTGCTAGGGTGCTTTTACCCGACCCTATTGCCCCTAATATTAGATATATTGTTTTCATTCTTCCAAGTCATTTTTTTGCAATTCTATAACCTTATTATTAAATTCATCAGTGTCTTGAATGAATTTTTTCATATTATTAAATAAAATTTCATGTGGTTTAAATTCATTTGTACCCAGCTCATTAATCAAATTAATAAATTGGTCAATGTAGTTACTGTTTTCAAATATTTCTAAATCTTTCATAACGAGTTCATTTCTTTTTTAAAATAACTTTTAGCACTTTTGTGTGATTGTAAAAAATCGCTATCAATAATAACATCAACCCTTTTTAAATCTTCTTTGATTTTGTTTATTTTAGTCAAGGATAATTGAATTTTTTCTTTCTTTTGTCCAACTGTTAGCGTAGAATTAGATTTAACAGAAAGTTCAAATTGTTTTGCCAAAGTGTGTACTAATAATGTAGAATTTCGATAGAGTAAATCGGTTCTTGTTGTACATTGCATTATTGTGTCTGTGATTTCATGTATTAAATTTGATATATTATTTTTATTAACATTGGCGAAATTTAGTTCATTGATAAGGCTTCTATATCTTATCCATCTTTTACTCTTATGATTCTTTTCGGACCCTTTATATAAATCTGCAAATATTTTTGCTTCTTGAATCAAATTACTTTTAGCTTGTGGGTCAGGTTCAGATTTTATTAACTTAACATTGTTTCTTGAAAAAGAGTAATACAAATCGCTTACTGCCTTTGATTTGACTTGAATCTCTATTTTGTTGTAAATTTTAATAATATTTTTCATTCTACTCAAAAACTCATTGTCTATAAAATCTTTCAAATACAAATCATCATCTATACCATTTAACAAGTAAGTTTTTAGTGTTAAGTCATCATGTTCAACTATTGTGGCGTCACTTAAAAAATCAGTTAGGTTATGATTTCTGAGTATGTTACCTGATGAGATTATTGTTTTAATTATTTTCTCAATAAGAATGCCGTCCTTTATTTTTTTAATATCACTATCTAAAAATATTCCTACTAGGTGACGATAACCCTTTAATGCCATATTAAGGAAATCACTACTCATCGAATCATTAATTGCATTTAAGTCAATTGCCATTTTTTCAGCCGAGTAAACTCCTTTGAGTATAACTTCAACGGCCTCTGCCCACTTTTTTTTGTCTAACTGATACAATGACCAACCTAAATCATCTATGTTTAACTTAACGCTTATGAAATCTTTTGATAATTCTTTCCCATCGATAATAATCTCCCCTAATTCTCTATCACAACTTAAGATTGCTTCCTCAACTTTTTTACCTATTCTAATTCTATTAGCATTTTGATTTGTATTGAACATAACATTACTAAGTTGTAAACCCATAATGATAACATTCTCATAATGTCTATTTTTTAGCTCATTATCTAGGATTGACATTACACTTATTTTATTTTTATATGATAAAAGAATAATGGCATAAAC
>JABFRV010000082.1 GCA_013140975.1 Saprospiraceae bacterium | reverse complement strand
CTCTCGACCTGCGAACTTTGGCTCAAATTTAAATTCCGATTTATGCCAGTCAAACCATGCCTGGGTGAACTTATCGTAAGTCGTACTTGGAACTCGTTTTGGTTTTTCAATTTTAAAATTTTTGGATTCGCTGTCTTTTTCTTTGTCCGTTTCCTTGTCCTCTTCTTTATCCTTGTCTTTATCTTCTTCCTTAAGTCTATTAAATAGACTATTAGATAGGGTATTTGATACCCTATTTGATAAATCTTTATAGTCTATTTCATTTTTGTATAAAATTGATAAAATTTTCCTGTGTACCGGACTTGCGACATTTAAATTATCCCCATATTGGAAATTTATGAACCCGATTACAAAAATTTTGCCTTCATCAAATTTAAAAAATTGCTTTCCATTGTCGATTTTTAATAGCTCAGATTCCGTCACTTCTTCGCCAATATTGAAAGATGCTGCCGACATATTTATTGACCATATCCCAGCCAAATCACACTTATCTCGGACAAATTTAACCAAACATTTAAGCTTAGGAGATAGCTTCATAAACCACTCTTTGTCCCATAGTTCCGTGTCAACAAACCTTTTAGCCATTTAATTTATTATCTTTGAGTTTGATTAAAAAATTGGAGCCACGCAGCGGTGAAAACACACAACAATAAAATCCGTGCATGGCTCCTTTATCTTAGGTTTTTCGTTTTAATTGCATATTTAAAATATTCTCTTTCCAACAATAGAACCATTCTTGTATGTCAATCTCGGATTCTGTGACCCAATAATATCCCTCCGGATCTTAGTTATCAATTCTACATAGGTCATATTCTGTCTGTAATGCTTCAGAAGATGTTCTGTGAATAGTCCGTGCTTTCCATTATCCCACGCAACCTGATTGTCCTGACAAGCAGACAAAGTAATTAATTGAGCCTTTATCAGCTCCTTTGAATCGGCTCTCCTGTGTTCTGAAATTTCTCTTTGGCGAATCTTCTTAGGACAAAACTTTTGCTTTCTGTTATTAAAGAGATTTAAAAAAGGAAATAACCTTGTCACGCTTCCTGAGTGGCAGCTGTCAGATATTATAATTAACTCAGTTAAAGGATGGAACATTGATAATAATTCATAAAAATCATCATCAATTAGCATTTGATCATATAAGCACCAAGTTTCATCAAGCCCATCTGATTCGTCAAAGTTTCTGTCTGTAACCTGTCCTCCATGACCGGAATATGTTATTACAACTATTGAAGGTGATAAATAAGATTTAACCGCCAGGTCATTAAGGGCCTGTTCAATATTTATTAAAGTTGCCGATTTGTCAAGTATTAAAGTTGATTCAATAAATCCTGATCTCTTGCAAATTTTCAACATTGCAAGAGCGTCATTATGGCATCCCATTAATTCGTATTTATCTCCGTAATAAATTGGATCTATTTCGTTAAGTCCAATATGTAGAGAGTATTTTTTAAATTGAGTCATGTATTTTGTTTTTTATAATATGTTTTTGCAAAAAAAATTTAGTTAAATAACAAGTTTTCAAGTTTTGATTTGATAATTCTCCTTCTTCCTTTTGCTTCAGGATCTATTATCTCAGGATGTTTGTTTATTAGTTTATTAAAAAAAGATCTGCTTTTATCAAATACTTTTGCTGCTTCACCGGAAGAAATCAATTCAGATCCTTCGTTTAATCTAATCTTTAACAAGGCCAAGTCTGACTTAATGCTTTGTAATTGATCAAGGATATGTATTTGTATTTCTCGGTCTGTCATATTAACTCTTCAATATTTTTAACTCCTTTTAATATTTCCATCATTCCAAGCATCCATTCATTTGTTGGTTTTGATTTATCAATTCCAAGTTTTATTTGCATTCTGAAATGATCTGCTTTTTTATCTAATTCTTTCACCTTTTCTTCTCCCCATACTTCAATCATTTTCCGCCTCATTGAAGTTACATTTTGAGGATTGTTTACATTCTGATCATAAGAGCTTAATCCAATGTTTACCGGACTACACCATAATTGCCAGATGTCCCCTTTTGCGTAATAATGCGAAGCGTGAAGGCTATATAACCCCTTTACATTTGTTGTATTCCCTTTGATCCAACAATAATAAAGTCCTCGTTCTTTATAATAAGCCTTTATTAATTTGCTTATCTTATCCTGCAACCGCTTCTTTAAATTCTCTCGGTATTTAGTCAACTCGGATTTATTCACTGTATTGAATTGCTTCTTTGTTGCAATCTTATCAGCGGTCTTTTGATTTCGTACAATTCTCTGATAACAATCTTGACACATATTACCAGAAGGAATGAAGCGAGAACAATCTGAGCAATTAGGCATTCTTATAAATATTATATTAATTCCAGCGCTATTTCCTTGCACCTGTTCCAACCTATCATATAGATTTTATGCAGAATATCATGGACCGTATCATCATCAATTACTTGGATTACTCCGTATAATTGGTGACTCCATTTGTTGGCACCCAGAGAAGTAAATCCGAAAGACTTTAAAATTTCATCCATGCGTATAAATATTTAGTAAGTAATTAATAAGCTCCACAACTGTAACCGCAAGAAGTCCAAGAGCTATTATTGAGCCGTAAACTCCTGCCATGCCTGATTCGAAATTTTTGCTTTTCATAATTATTAAATTGAATATTGAGCAAATGACTTTGTTCCTTTGTGAATGATCTTAGTTCTGACATTCAATCCTAAGTTTCTAATGTCATTTATTCTTGCCGCTAAGCGAAGAGTGCCGTATTTCGAAAGTGCCATTATCGGAGTAATCTTTTTTCCTGATTCCAGGTCTTTTTTAATTTTCTGTGTTTGTGACATAAAAATGAATTATGAGTTTTAATTATTATTTTATCTTGGTAAACTT
>JABFRV010000084.1 GCA_013140975.1 Saprospiraceae bacterium | reverse complement strand
TTAGATCTATAGTTTCAATGGAAGTATCAATTTCTTATTTATAAACTTTTAAACAAAGATTTCAATTTTGAATTTCAGTTATTTGAATAAAGTTTGCTTTGATTTTAGTTCAGCCTACATTAAGCATTTCTTATAAAGCAAAAAATATTGAAACTTTTCTAAAAAAAAGATCCCTCGAGAATTTCTTCTCAAGGGACGTTTTTCAGGTTAATATCAACAATAACAATCTTAATTCGCTGGAATAACGGGTCAAACCTCTATAATGAGATCTAGAATAAAATTTACTTCTAACGACTTAATTCTGAATGAAATTAATCGTATTTCGTGCAATATCAGTTCCAAGTTTACGTCCGGCTTCAATACTTGTTCGAAAATGCACTCCCGTATAAATTTCTCCTTCTGAAGCTTCAATAGAAAATTGCTGGAAAGAATCAAAAGATCTGGACTTATTTCTTAAATCCGGTCTTTCAATCTGTGTGTTATCAGTAAATGATTGACGATAACCAAAGTAATTAGACAATATTTCTGCGCCTACAGCATAACACATGGATTTATCTGAAAGTCCTTCAGGCAAAGGCATAGAAGGATACTCTGGTTGATAATATCTGTCAATAAGTTGCTTTATATAGGTTGAAGCACGTAATAAATTCTTAGAATATATATATTTATAACTTGCAATGTAACCATCATGTAAAGCATATGAAAGTTTATTCATTAAATCCAAAGATTTAGGAAGATCCAATTGATTTTGATACATGAGTTGCAATGCCAAAGAATACACATGGTATAAAGGCTGAGATGAGTAACCCATGTTTCTACTAAAATAACTTGCATCATCTTTTTGTGTTTCTGTTATAGCTATACCCAGATTTCTAACTTCGACCGCTTCTGAATACATTATTGACTTAGATTGATTGGAATAGGTTAATTCTTTATTTAGCTTAATATTTTCAACATTAGATCTTAACACGGGTTTACAATTCCCCCAATGAGGTAATAATGGCCTTGCTGTATAATCTGGTGTAGAAGGTATCCATTTCCCTTCGCCAGTAGGAATCTGATACGCAGAATAGAAGGGATCTAGATAAGCCAATGCAAAACCATCTTCTTCAGCGTATTTCAACAATGCAAAAACCAATTGCCTTCCATAAAACTTTGAATCTGCAAGAATTGCAGAATCTATGCCCGAAGAATATTTAAGTAACTGGTCACTATATAACTTATTGGTACGCTGTGAAAAATTGGTAGCACTACCAAATATATTTTCAAAGTAAACCATGGCAGCTTCATTAGCGACGATTGCCCAATTATATTCAGTACTTATATCCGGTTCAGGTAAATTAAATTTAAATCCATCAGTAGAGGACTTCAATGACCTTGCATCCGGAATTCCACGATACAAAGACTCATGCATTAATATGGAGAAATAGCTCAAGGCACGGGCCATCACTGGCTCATAATATCCGTTGCATTTAGGCCCTAATTCTAGGCTCAAATTGTACCAATTCCTGATCAATCCGTTGTCTGTCAGATCCAAATTGGGGGAGATAACTGCGGGTTTTTCAGGCTGACAGGACATCACTAGAGCGATAGCTGACAGGCCTAAAACCCTCAGGTTCAAGGTTCTAAAACATTTCATTGGTTGTGAATTTAATATTAAAAAATAGAAATCAGGGACAAATATATTACAAATTTTTATAATATGTAAATTGCTGACTAATATTTTTTATTCAACTATTCACTTCCTATATTTAGTTCGATTCGTTTTCCTTTATTTTAAACAGTTTTTCCATGACTTCAATGATTTGCTCACCGGCTATTTTCTTGGTAAGAATCTTCTTATTCTTATCCAGAATGTAAACCTGAGGCGTACTCTTGACATCATACAAATACCTGTACGTGGAAAGGCCATGAGGGTCCGAAGTATTTATCCAGTTTCCCAGTTTAAAATCCTTTTCTTCCCAGCATGATTTCTCTTCCGGCCCTGATTTATTGCAGATTGCCAGAACTTCCACCCCTTTAGACTTATATTTCTCATAAAAGTCAACAAAATGATGCATAGATTTTTTGCAATGGCTACAATCCGGGGCCCATATTAACAACACTATATATTCAGAATTAATTCCATGTAACCTGACTGGTGTAGAATCTTTTTTATAAACTACAAAATCCGGGGCAATTTTATCAATAAGCAACGGTTTAAGGGCATTTGCATCTCTTATGATTTTAGCCAAAGATTCGTCATCAATCCAGGTTGCCAATCCTTTGCCGTAATAATTTTCGACCAGGTGAACATAAACTCCATCCATTCCAACATACTTGCTGTTGGCTGCAGCGCTTAATTGGGTTGATAAAATATACTTAAAAACATCATTATTTCCCTTGCATCTTGAAAGCAAAAAGTCCAATTCTTTGCTTATTGAATCTGGATGTTGCATTATTAGATTCGCAAAGTACTTGTCCAATTTACCTTGAAAAAAAGGCAACCTAACGATTCTATCATCCGTAAAATCCATATAGTCAAAGTAATGAGCCTTATAGTATTTATAATTTTGCTCTTGAATCTCATCTTTCGTTCCTTTAAACTCAGGCAAGTCTACTTCTTTGGTTGAATTAATCAATGTTGCTAATAATGATTTACCTTGATCTTTAATTACTTTTTCCTGGTGACTTTTTACTTCACTATCAATCTTATTGAGTTCAAGTTCGCACTTTTTCTTAAAGGCAGTATCTGCAGAGGCTTGCATTTTTTTTCCTACAGAATCTGCCGCCATTCTTTTTTCTCCTACGAATGTAATGTAATCAAAAAAATCTGTATTGAGCTTAGAGTTTTTAAAGGTCGCATATTTCGTAAGGTCAATATTTTTGGTCTCAATACTAAAGTTCGCTTTGTCCTTATCAACTAGAACCTGTGCATAGTTATGATCTGGTTTTGTAACAATCAGATACATTCCGGGCTCTAAAAGGGTATCACCTTTAAAAACAAATTCGTTATTTTTCTTATACGCTGTATCCCTGATATATTGCTTATCACCATAATGATAACCCAACAATAAGGTGTCATTCGTATAACCATTAATTTTAACCTTAATATTGTAGGATTGAGACGACAGAAAGGACGAGAAAAGAGTCAGAAAGAGAATCTGAATAAAACAAAATTTTGAATACTTGCACATCGTTTTATGTTTCAATGGATTAACGAAAAATCAAATGAAATGGTATGCTTAAAAGTTCAATAAATATTGATATTTAACCCTTATTTAGCATTTTCCTCTATTATTTTAGGCATTGGCTTGATTTGCCAACAGATACAGAATCGCCATACGAACGGCTACTCCATTTTCTACCTGATCCAATATAATTGACTGTGGGCTATCAGCTGCATCGGAACTCAATTCAACCCCTCTATTTATTGGCCCCGGATGCATCAGCACAATTTGCTTATTCAGAGCATCAAGTTTTTCACGAGTTATACCAAAAAACTCAGAATATTCATTGGCCGATGGAAAATATTGCAGCTGCATCCTTTCCGTCTGAATACGTAAAACATTGGCAACATCACACCAATTTAGTATACTATCTAAAGAATAATCTACTTCTACCCCAAGACTCGTAATGTGCCTTGGAATTAATGTTGGAGGTCCGCATAATTTAACTTTCGCACCTAATTTTACCAAACAAAGAATATTTGATAAAGCAACTCTTGAATGAAGTATATCTCCTATTATTGCAATTCTTACACCTTTCACTTTTCCCAAAGCTTCTTTAATTGAAAACGCATCAAGAAGAGCCTGTGTTGGATGTTCATGAGTACCATCACCTGCATTAATAATTTGTGCTTTTACTTTTTGCGACAGGAAATGAGCAGCTCCTACAGCAGAGTGCCTGACTACTATCATATCCACTTTCATCGCAAGAATATTCTGTACAGTATCTAATAGTGTTTCTCCTTTACTGACAGATGATCCCGATGAAGAAAAATTTACTACATCAGCCGATAGTCTTTTTTCTGCTAATTCAAAAGACAATTTGGTTCTCGTTGAATTCTCAAAAAACATATTTGCGATAGTAACATCACGAAGTGATGGAACTTTCTTAATCGGTCGATTAATTACTTCCTTAAATTGTTGAGCCGTATTTAGTATTAAATTTATATCATTTAAATCTAAATCCTTAATTCCTATGAGATTCCTTGTAGATAACCTGTCCTTAGTCATTCACAATTAATTCTGCATCATAAAATAAAACCCTATCACTTCCATCGACTTCTTTCAATTCAACTTTGACATAAGCTTCGTGAATAGCATCCACTTTTAAGCCAGTGTAATTCGCCTGAATAGGAAGATGCCTATTAAATCTTCTATCAATTAATACCAATAGTTCAACTGATGCGGGTCTTCCAAAATTACTTAATGCCTGGAGCCCGGCCTGAATTGTGCGACCCGTATAAAGAACATCGTCAACTAGAATTACCCTACGATCTTCAATTAAAAAGTCAATTTCTGTTTCCTGTGCTTGAAGTATTTTATTGTCTTTACGGAAATCATCTCTAAAGAATGTTATATCCAACTTACCATGGAAGGCAGGGACTTTTTTGTTTAGTTCCATTAATCGTCTTTGAATACGATCTGATAATACCGCTCCTTTACTTTGTATTCCGATTAGACAGGTATTGCTAAAATCTTCGTGCCTTTCAATGATTTGGTAGCAAAGGCGGTCAATAGTGCGATGCAGCTGCTCAGCGTCAAAGAGAACATTGGCTTTTTTCTTCATGTGACGACGCAAAGATAATCAGATTATTCTTAGTATAAGCGAGTAAAGTAGGGTTATTTTTTAAGCACCGATGTTCAATCAGAGGATCGAAGCTCAAGAGAATTGAAAGTTGTCCCGACATAAAGTCGGGATGGGAATTGGGAATTATTACCTCCACTTATTAAGTAAGAGATATTGGATTAAATGAAATTCACTTTTTTGAAAAATTCAATATGATCTTATCATTCACGAGATCAAAGCCGGATTCTTGATGGTTCTGAATCGTGAAAATTTGTTCTGCACTGCCTTCGGAATTCATAAGAATAAATCTTTCTCCTTCCTGTTTCCATTTTAGATCTGTATTGAATTGTGCCTTTATGAGTTCTTGATTTGTGGAAATAGTACCATCTTCTTTTAGGGAAATATTAATTGTTACTAATCGAAGGGCCGCTTCAAGCATATTCACACCGATATCTCCTGTGTTATTTACCAAGCCGGAAATTCCATCTGCCAACAAATCAAATTGTGGAATCAAAGAATCTGTCAATGTTTTAGATAAGGCCTTAGCTACATACTCGATCTTACCTTCTGAAGTTGAGGTATCAATTTTATTTAAATCAATCTCATTATCTATTTTAGCATTACGCATTTCTGCTCTGGCTGCTTGTAAAGCAATTTTAACTGAATCTTTCATTGAATGAATAGCCTCTATGCTTTTGTCTTTTAAATTAAGACTGAGCTCATAATTTCCGGTTAGAGTTGTTGGAATTTTCGCAGGATTAGAACATGAAATAAATAATACTAAATATACAAAAGCAAATTTCATTATGCAATAAATTTAAGACTCCAACAACCAAATCGTTAAAAGAGTTCATCAACCCTAACTATAATAATTGCTATAATGGCTCCTAATAAAAAGCTTAATCTCGGCGAGGGCAAAATATGAATACCTATTATGAACTCGTTTCTTACAAAAGGTCGTAACAATTATAATTCCATAATAAGATATCAGAAAAATCCTAGCACATACTCAAGGAAATAATATACAATTTTCTTGCAAATTAAGCTCATTTAAAAATGAAGTCCTAAGCAAAAACTAATCCTTTAGTACTAGATCAAAACTCTGGCATGATATCTTCTACACCAATTATACTAGATTAAAATAAAAAATAAAATACAAATTAAGCAGCGTAATTGGATCGAACCGAATCTTTCAATTAATAAAAGCAAAATGTTATGAAAAAGATTATCTGTTTACTTATTTTAGTCAATGTCTTGATAACTGATTTATTAAGTCAGGTAGCAGGAAGCGACAATTGTTCAAGTGCCCCAATTCAACCTAATCCAACCTATCTAAACGGAATATTGAAACCTGCAGATTACAGTAATGAAGATGGACCAGTTCCCTTATGCCCAAATGGTGGAAAAATCCACAATATTCAGTGGTGGGGATTTACATCTAACGGAGGCAATGTTGAATTTCAAGTTTCCTCAATAAATTGCAGCAATGGCAATGGATTACAATTTGCACTATTAAAAAATTGCAATTCTGCAAATCCGATTTACTGCAAAAGCACATGTAATGAATTTGGATCAACTTATATTTTTTCTGCGAATTTAGAGCCTTGTGAATATTATACGTTCTGGGTTGATGGCTGTACTGGCGATATGTGTGATTTAAATTTTTCAGTTGTAGGAACTATTCCTGATTGTGGAGTTTCTGATCCTGAAACAATTAATTTAGATCCGGACGGAATCATCGAAACATGTCAAAGTACTGAAACGAATATTTTTATTCCAAAAATACCTATCTCTGGAATTAAGTATAAATGGACTCTAAACAATAATGTATTAACCAATAAAACGAATTCCTTTAATTACAATTTTAAAACCGTTGGAACTTTTGAGATCTGCGTAAATGGCTTTATGGAATCAGCTTCCGGTCAAGTCTATGCTAATTCAGAAAAAACATGTGCAAGCGTAAAAGTCAAACCAGCAGGCAAAGTTATTCTACCAAATAAATTCCTTTGTTATGATGAGGTAAATCCGAAACCTTTCAAATGGTTTGATAATGAAATAACTGAATCAGGTTCCTACAGCAGAAAATACATAAACAGTTCAGGCTGTGAAATAGAAGAAATTATTAATATTCAGGTGAATCCAAAACCAGAGGACATAGAAATCTGGCACATAGGCTCTGACAATAAAGATTATTATGTAGATCCCTTTGGAAAACTAATTACTGATTGCAGCAAGTCATATTTATTTTCTAAGAAAAATGGAAATATTTGTAGTGATTATTATTCTGTTAAGCAATTCTTACCTGCTTTCGAAGGAAAATTAGAGCTTAGCTGTCAAAATAACAAATTATATTTCAAACCAATAATTCAAAACAATTCCTGTTTTACCACAAATGAAGCTAAAATTAATTATTCTTATATTCTAAAAAATCTACAAGATCCAAAGTCCGAAGCTATTTACTCTGACAATTTATTAGAAGTAAAAAATAAAGCGACGTATACATTATTTCTAACTGCTGAAATCACTTATGGCCAAAGCACGAATACTTTAAGCCTCAATCTAGGCGAGGAAAACATAGATGAAAGCCTTTATATAAATAATGGTGGTGTTGATATAATTTCAAAAACTCTTGGTGCTTTTACAAAAGCGAATTCATCACAAAGTGGACACTGGAAATACGTAAAAGGACCAGGAAACCTAAGTTTTGAAAATACAAACAAAGCAAGAACAAGAGTAACTGGCAGCGCAAAAGGAACCTATGTACTTCAATGGGAAACAAAAAGTGGAGATTGCACTTTTATTGATGAAGTTAGAATTCATTTAGGCATGAATAATGAAGATGGAAAACTAAAAATTCCAATATTAATTAATCCTCTTAAGAATGACGGAAATACAAGTTTGGTTAAAGTTGGTTCAGAAATAAGTCTTAGCGAATTATTTAAAGAGGAATCAACATTTATTGCTTATTGGTATACACTAGAAGGAAAATTAATATCCAATAGTCAATCATCCAATCTTATTCATTCAGTAATAAGCCCAAAGATTCCAGGTTTATACATATTAACTATAGAAGGAAATAATCAAGTCATTACCAGGAAAATTCAAGTGATCGAATAATAAGAATTTCAAGATCTAATTATAAAATCCGGAATATGTTATGTATGCCGGATTTTTTTTATTAAATGTACTGGTTCACTTCTTTCAAAGTCCAAATTAGAGAATTTTCTTACTCAATATATCTCACAATTCAATAATACAATAGACACTACTCCCCTATCGAATAAACATTATTAAACCCTGATTTTTCAGTTGACTTTCTATTACGAGCCTTGTTTGTAATCTAACTTTAGAAAAGCCGCTTTCGCTCCAGATAGAATGTCGGGATCACTTCGAGTACTGTTGTACTCGATCTGCCAGTTCGGCAGAATCGCTCACTCATCCTCAACATAATGGTAACTATGCTTGCGGTAAAAATACTCCGTGAGCACTTGATTTTATTGAACTTTTGACTCTCACAACATAACTCAACTGATAAATCTGGGATTAATCATTTCTTTTGTAAAAATGAAGGATAAAAAAGCCCTGCACCAGAACAGTACAAGGCTTTAATGGTCCGTAAAGGAAAAATTTTAAATATTACTTATCACAAAAGAACAAGTGATTTCCGCAGGTCTTCATAAAATGGATATCACATCCGTTCTTTCCTTTGAATTTAAATGCCATAAGGTCGCGTGGTTCGTTATCCAATTGAGCATAAAGGGTTTTATGTTCTTTTGAATAACCAATATTACCCACTGTGCCTCGGGGTAGATCAACTTCAGAAATCATGTCAGATTTAATATCAGAGAAACCGTTATAACCGAGTTGTTTAAATATACCATCTAAGAACTCTTGTGAACGTTTATTCTTCTTGGCAACACCATTCATCTTCGCAAGAACTTGTTCAGCAGTCATATCATGAAAGCTGCCAAATTCAGGATTAGTACCTAATCTGGTTATTACTTTTGGATTCGTTTTGCCAGATAAGTTAAATGCCGGATGCGTCAAATTATCGCAATTACAAACGGGAGCTGGAGGTGGTGGCGGCGGAGTATCCACTTTAGCAGGATCCGGAGGTGGTGTTATTGTGGTTGTATTTGTTGTTGTTGTGTTAGTTGTTGTTGTTGTTGTGCTAGTAGTTGTTGTTTCTTTACAACCTTTACAATCTTTTAAGAAAAATAACAGACCTGCAAGTAATAGAAGAGGCAATAACCATTTCCACCAATTAGAACTTTCTTTAACAGGTTCTTCAACTATTGGAGCGATCGCTTCGACTATTGGTATTTTAAC
>JABFRV010000124.1 GCA_013140975.1 Saprospiraceae bacterium | reverse complement strand
ATTTTAAATATATAAGTAGTTCGAAATTTAACAGATTAAAGAAATTCGAAAAACAGAATCATGGATTCAAGGCAGATTAGAAGAAAATTTTTACAATTCTTTGAGGGTAACCAACATAAGATTGTACCCAGCGCACCGATTGTTGTTAAGAATGACCCCACACTGATGTTTACCAATGCAGGTATGAATCAGTTTAAAGATTACTTTTTGGGAAATCAGGTGGCGCCGTACACAAGGGTTGCCGATACTCAAAAATGTCTTCGGGTGAGCGGAAAGCATAATGATCTGGAAGAGGTTGGTACTGATGGGACGCATCATACAATGTTTGAAATGCTTGGGAATTGGTCGTTTGGAGATTATTTTAAAGAGGAGGCGATCTCTCTTGCTTGGAAACTATTAACCGAAGAATATAAGCTGGACAAAGAAAGAATCTTTATTACAGTTTTTGGTGGAGATGAAAAAGATGGATTGGAAAGAGACAATGAAGCTTATGAGTTTTGGAAAAAATGGGTTCCGGAAGAAAGAATTATCTATTGTGGTAAAAAGGATAATTTTTGGGAAATGGGAGAATCGGGTCCATGCGGTCCATGTTCAGAAATTCATGTCGATCTGCGACCTGATGAAGAGTTTACAAATGAATCAGGAGCGGCATTGGTAAATCAAGGAGTTCCTGAAGTAATGGAAATCTGGAACCTTGTGTTTATTCAATATGAAAGAAAAACAGACGGAAAATTGGTAGCATTGACAGCAAGCCATGTAGACACAGGTATGGGATTTGAAAGACTCTGCATGGTTCTTCAAAAGAAGAAGGCAACATATGATACTGATATTTTCTTTCCAATGATCCAATACATTTCTTCTTTTAGCGGAATACCCTATTTGGGTTCTTACGATCTAAAAGCAAAGTCCGATATCGCAATGAGAGTACTCGTAGATCATATACGTGCAATATGCTTTACAATTGCAGATGGGAGTCTTCCATCGAACACAGGATCAGGTTATGTTATAAGAAGAATTCTGAGAAGAGCAGTAAGATATTACTATTCTTTTCTGAATATTAAAGAACCCTTTATGTATAGACTCGTTCCAATCTTGTCTAATCAGTTGGGAGATTTTTTTCCGGAATTAAAAAATCAGATTGAGTTTATTGTAAAAGTGATTCGGGAAGAAGAGAATGCATTTTTAAAAACCCTGGAAGATGGTTTGAAAAAGCTCGATAATATTGAAGTTAAAAACAATACATTATCTGGGCAGATCGCTTTTGAATTATATGACACGTATGGTTTTCCAATTGATTTAACTGAATTAATTGCAGCTGAAAAAAATTGGACTGTTGATAAAGCAGAATTTGATAAAGCATTGTTAGCACAGAAAGAGCGATCAAGAGCGGATGCAAAAAAGACTTATTCAGATTGGAATATTATTCGTGATGGTTCAACGAAATTTGTTGGCTATGATGTTGATGAAGTTGATGAAGCGTTATTGTTGAGATGGCGTCAGATTGAAACCAAAGGAGAAACTAAATATCAATTGGTTTTAAATACTACACCTTTTTATCCTGAAGGTGGAGGGCAGATAGGTGATCAGGGAATTCTGTATTTTGACGGAACTCCTATTGAAGTAATTGATACAGTAAAAGAAAATGATTTGATTCTGCATATAACAGAAGTATTGCCTCAAAAATTAACGGCTACTATTCGTGCATCAATCAATGGTTATAGAAGAAAATTAATTGAGAATAATCATTCGGCTACACATTTATTGCATAGTGCATTAAGAAAAATTGTTGGAACGCATGTTCAGCAAAAAGGATCACTCGTGCATCAGGATTATCTGCGTTTCGATTTTTCACATTTTCAAAAATTGACCAGGGAAGAATTGCAATCTATTGAAAAATTGGTCAATGAAAAAATTCGCGAAAATATTCAGCTTTCCGAAAAAAGAAGTGTGCCAATAGAAGAGGCGCAAAAATCAGGCGCAATGATGCTGTTCGGAGAAAAGTATGGGGAAAAAGTTAGAATGATAACTTTTGATTCCAATTACTCGGTTGAATTATGCGGAGGATGTCATGTGTCACAAACCGGAGTTATTGGTTATTTTAAAATCGTTTCAGAGTCTGCTGTTGCAGCCGGCGTTAGAAGAATTGAAGCAATAAGTTCTTCAGCTGCAGAAAATTGGCTTATTCAACAATTGGAGGAATTTGACAAGACAAAACAATTATTAAATAACCCTAAAGATCTTTCTCAACAAGTCCAGAACCTTATAGACCAGAATAAAGAGTTGCAAAAAGCACTTGATGAAATCAAAGGAGAGATGGCAATGGGAATGAAAGGCGAATTAATAAAAGGAACTATTTCTATTCAAGGTATCAAGGTTTTATGTACTTCCATTGAGAATATTGATTCCAAGACAGCTAAAAACCTTATCTATGCAATCGGAAAAGAACTAGAGCACTGTGTGATCGTATTAGGGTATAAGGATAATGACAAGCCTAATCTGATGTGTTATATAACAGAAGAATTGGTGAGTTCCCAATCCTTGAATGCTTCACATATCATTCGTGCAATTTCAAAGCATATTGATGGAGGAGGAGGTGGTCAGCCGTTTTTTGCTACTGCCGGTGGAAAGAAAAAAGAAGGTATTGAAGCAGCTGTTTTAGAAGCAAAAAGCTTAATTGAAAATAGTATAAATAAGTAAGAATGAAAATAGCATTATTATTAGCCATATTCTCAGTATTTATACTTTTTAATTTATATATTCGAATAAAAACACTTCGATTTTATCGTGAGTTAGTTCAGAAAAAAATTCAATTTAATTTTAAAGATCTTTTCAGTAAAGAAAAATGGGAAGTAATCTTAAAAAGATATCCCGCGGAGAATGATATATTAAATCGGTTCAGGGTTCACATTTTAAATACTGGTGCGTTATTTCTGAGTACTATCTTATTTGTTTTATTTCTACTTTTTATATTTAGTTAATTTATGCCGGATACATTACAATTAGGACTTATTGGTCTGGGTCATCTCGGCAAAATTCATTTAAAATGTTTACTGCAAATACCATCTATTAAATTGGTTGGATGTTATGAATTAGATCCTGAAATTGTTAAGCAGGTAAGTGAAGAATATAAGGTAAAATTTTTCAGTGATCTTGGAGAATTATTAAGGCAGTGTAATGCAGTCGATATTGTGACTCCTACAAGTACACACTTTACAATAGCGCAGCAAGCAATGAGTCTGGGAAAGCATTGTTTTATTGAGAAGCCTGTTACTCAGAATCTGAAAGAGGCATATTCTTTAGAAATATTGCAAAAGGAACAAGGAGTAAAAATACAAATCGGACATGTTGAAAGATATAACCCTGCTTTTTCTGCTGTACTTCCTTTTGTAAAGAATGCTCGATTTATAGAAGCACATAGACTTTCAAGCTTTAATCCAAGAGGCACAGATGTTTCTGTGATTCATGATCTCATGATACATGATTTGGATTTAATTAGCTTGCTAGCACAATCTGAACCTGTTGAAATCAGAGCCAATGGTGTTAATATCGTAAGTAAGCATCCTGATATTTGCAGTGCAAGAATTGAATTTCAATCAGGACTCGTAGCAAATGTAACTGCAAGTAGAATTTCTATGAAGCAAATGAGAAAATTCAGAATTATTCAGGAAGATGCATACATAAGTCTTGATCTGGCTTCCAAAGAAGCACAGGTTATACGATTGCTGGATGGATATGAAGATAATACGATTGAACTGGATACATTTAAAGGTAAAAAATTTGTCAAACTGGAAGATTTAAAAATACAATCTAATAATGCGATTGTAGATGAATTAACTTCATTTGCAAAAAGCATACTGGAAGATAAGCCTTGTGATGTAAGTCTGCAAGATGGAATCAGGGCGCTTGGGCTCGTTGAAAATATTAATAAACAAATGAGTCGCTATTTATGAAATATTTAATTTTAGTATTGATTCTGATTGGTGCATTGCGATGTGTTGATTATTCTGAGGTTCCTGTTCCAGCTTATCTTTACATTGAAAAATTTAGTTTTTCGACAACGCCGAGTGAAGGATCTAATTCTCATGCATTTAGAGATGTTTGGATTTATGTTAATGATGAATATTATGGAGCCTACGAAATGCCTTCTAAAGTTCCAATATCGAAAACAGGCAACGCAAGAATAAAATTATATGCAGGTGTAAGAAGAAATGGAATCACCTCTCAGCCGGTAAGATATCCAATGACTGCGCCTTATGAAATAGAATTAAACCTTGTAGCGACAAGAACAGATACGATTCAGCCTATTGTAAAATATTATGATTATAATAAATTTGCTTTTATAGAAAATTTTGACAGAGTCCATTTTTTTAATCAGGATATTGATCTGAATAATTTAACAAAAGTAACCTTAACAACTCCTGAGGAAACTTTTGAAGGTTTAAATTCCGGAGAAATTTTATTGACTAGAGATAATCCTGTTATCGGAGCAATGTATGATTTTGAAAAAGTCATTCCAAGAGGTCCTGGTTATGCCTATATTGAATTGGATTACAAAAATGAAGTCGATTTTTCAATTGGATTAATTGGTTATTCTGCTGGAAGATCTCCTGTGAATTTAATAGTTGGAGGATTAAAGCCGAGATCTTCATGGGGTAAAATCTATTTTGACTTTACGGATATTATAAAGGAAAATCCTAATGATAATTATCGCATTGCGCTTACCGCTCAATATGATACTGCGATTGCTTTGCCAAGACAATACATTCGGCTTGATAATTTTAAGCTTATTTATCAATGAGAAAAGGAAGGCTGGAAGGAGTTTTGTATGTCTTTCTTGAACTTTCTGTGCTCACAGGATTATACTTCTTGTATTTAAAAAACCAATTTTTTAATGTAGAAGATAAATCGGAAATAGTAAAAGGCTTTGTTGCTCTGATTGTTTTTTGGTTAAGCATTAATTTTATTTTCAATCAGTACAAGAATGTCTATCGCCTTTCACGGTTGTCAGTTATAATATCGAGCTTTATTGTTTCTGTATTGCTTATTTTTTTTATGCTTTTTTACAAGAAGTACTTTGCAAGTATTTCATTGGTTCCCGAAAAAAGCGATTCAATTGCATCAATAGTAAGTTACTTATTTGCAGTGATTGCTTTATACAGGATGATTTACCTGAGTATAATGAGCAGGAGACTTCGTGAGGGTTCATTCGCATTTAATACACTGATCATTGGTTCAGATGAAAGTGCTGTAAACATGTTTAAAGAAATTCAAGAGTTAAAATTCAATCTTGGATACAATTTTATAGGATTTGTTCAGAGCAATGGAAATTCATCTTCTGAGCTTAAAAAGTTTATGCCAAACCTCGGATCATTATCCGATTTAAAACTTATTATCGAAGAGAAATCAATCGAAGAAGTTTTAATAGCAATAGAACCGAGTGATCATGAAAAATTAAAAGGAATACTTGACATACTTTTTGAATTTGAAGACAAAATTCTTGTAAAAACAGTTCCAGACATGTATGATATTCTTCTTGGATCTGTAAAGATGAATCATGTTTTTGGAGCTGTGTTAATAGAAATCAGGTCTGAAATTATGCCCAGGTGGCAAAGTATTATTAAACGTTTTCTGGATATTGTTTTAAGTCTTTTATTTTTAATCGTTTTATCGCCACTTATACTTATCGTAGTTTTGAAAACCTGGTATGCAAATAAAGGAAGCGTTATTTATAAACAGGAAAGAATAGGATTGCATGGAAAACCTTTTTCAATTTTTAAATTTCAGTCAATGTATGATAACGCAGAAATGGAAGGTCCGCAATTATCTACCGGTGATGATCCACGAATAACATCCTGGGGAAAAATCATGAGAAAATATCGTCTGGACGAAATTCCCCAATTCATCAATGTGCTAAAAGGGGAGATGTCACTCGTTGGGCCAAGACCTGAAAGAAAGCATTATATTGATCAGATCATGAATGTTGCACCTCATTACAAACACCTGTTTAAAGTCAGACCCGGAATAACTTCTTGGGGACAGGTAAAGTTTGGTTATGCCTCCAATCTTGATGAAATGTTGCAACGATTAAAGTATGATATACTCTATGTAGAAAACAGATCTTTAGGCCTTGATTTTAAGATCTTATTTTATACTGCATTGGTATTAATTCAGGGAAAAGGAAAATAGCTTCCTGAGGTTTATTTCAAAAGATTATTTTTGCACTTCGAATCAATATATGGGTAGAGTAATTACGCTTCGTGAAGCATTAAGAGAAGGGATGTCTGAGGAAATGCGCAGAGATCCTAATGTATTTCTTATGGGTGAGGAAGTTGCATTATATAATGGTGCTTATAAGGTCAGTAAAGGAATGTTAGATGAATTTGGCCCTAAAAGAGTGATAGATACTCCGATTGCGGAGTTGGGATTTGCCGGAATTGGGGTAGGAGCCGCTATGAATGGATTAAGACCCATTGTAGAATTCATGACCTGGAATTTTGCTGTTTTGGCATTTGATCAGATCGTTAATAATGCAGCAAAGACCCTTACGCAATCAGCCGGGGAATTCCGTTGTCCTATTGTATTTAGAGGTCCTTCTGGCTCTGCCGGACAACTTGCACAGCAACATTCACAGAGCTTTGAATCATGGCTTGCCAATTGTCCTGGATTGAAAGTTGTTTCCTGTATTGATCCTCATGATGCAAAAGGTCTGATAAAATCAGCCATAATCGATGATGATCCTGTTTGTATGATGGAATCAGAAATTCTTTATGGCCTGGAAGGTGAGGTGCCTGAACATGAATACTATGTTCCCATTGGAAAAGCAGTTGTAAGAAAGGAAGGAACCGATGTTACTATTGTTTCATATAATAAGATGATGGAGGTTTGTAAACTTGCAGTTGCTGAACTTGAGAAAGAAGGTATTTCTGCTGAATTAATAGATCTTCGTACAATCAGACCTTTAGATATTGATACGATAGTTCAATCTATTAAAAAAACAAACAGACTTGTTGTTGTAGATGAATCCTGGCCATTTGCGAGTGTAAGTTCAGAAGTCGCATATCAGGTTCAGAAATATGCATTCGATTATCTTGATGCACCAGTGACTAGAATAAATTCTGCGGATACATCATTAGGATATGCTCCCACATTTGTAGAAGAGTTTCTACCGAATCCGGAAAAAGTGATACGCGCTGTTAAGTCAGTGTTGTATGTTAAGTAGTCGCGAGTCGCGAGTCGTGAGTATGCTAAGAAAAATGTGTGATGTTGTTTGAGATAGATAATTCTGTGGTGATTATTTATTTTGCGCGGTTCTTAAAATTTTATCCATTGATTTTCCTTTCGCCAATTCGTCAACCAACTTATCTAAATATCTTATCTGTCTAGTTAGTGGATTTTCAATTTCTTCTATCCGATAACCACAAATTATACCTTTAATGTGTTCAGCATTAGAGTTCAATTTAGCTTTTTTAAAAAACGTTTCAAAGCTTGCATTCTCATTTATAAGTTGTTGAAGTTTTTTCAGGTCAAAGCCAGTGAGCCACTCTATTACTTGATGCAATTCTTCGATTGTTCTTCCTTTGCTCTGTACTTTTGTAATATAATGAGGATATACTGAAGCAAATATCAGTTTTGCAATTCGCTCATGATGTTCAGGTGTGGCTTTCATATTATTTTTCAAATTTAATTAACTCAGAATTATAATCGATAGTGATTTTAAAAAATTTAAGTGCGGTTCCCCCAATTGCTCCCTTTACTACTTTATCCATTGATTTTATCATTCCTTCAGACCAAACTTTATCTTGACGCATTGCGAATAGTACTGGTCCTATTTCATGTCCGTTAATATTTACAATTGGAACCTCAATAACGTCACCAGCTAAATCTGCTTTGGGATAATGTTTCCATTCCGGATGTTCCTTTCTCCATTTATTGAAAATAGAAGCGGCAATAAACGAACCTCCCGAAGTTTTTTTATCTATATACAATAATTTTTTACCTTCTTCTGAAAGAACCATGCTTGCTCCTGTGTCAAATAAAACATCAATTGTGTCTCGTTCAATTATAACAGTCATGCTCGGATGACCAAATAATTTTTCTTGATTTGCATTCTTCTTAAATCCTAATTTTTGAATATTAGGTTGATTTACCAAAGAATCATGTAATGGAGTATTCACCATAATTTGTTCATTGGGATAATCAAGCGTCCATGAATGCCCCATAAAAAATGTTTGACCTAAAAAAACATCCATTTCTGGCTGGGCTTCCAGCATAAACTTTAATTCATCATCAAGTGGAGGAATCATTAAGAATGGACTTGTTACTCTCCTAAATGGATTACGAATAATTAAATTCTTGTTTAGATAAGGTATTGGAAAGTTTATGTCTTTAACCAAATCTTTGTACAAAATATATTGCAAAGGCATAATGCCTTTTAGAATTCCATATCTTAAATTTGATTTTATAGCTTGTTTATTTAGTGTCTTAGGGGTTATAAAGGAAATTCCTCCTCCTGTGTCGCCAAAAGCCATAATTGTGTCATTATCTGCGATTGGCAGCTTAATGTAAAACCGTTCTCCGTCAATAAAATCAGTTGGAATAATATAATTAGGAATTTGCTTATTCTTTGCAGACATGAATACATCTGTACTTCCCAGTATTTTTTTATCTAAATATTTTATTGTGAAAAAGTAAGCTGCATAAAGTAAGAATAGTGTAGCAATGCTAAGTAAAATATAGGTTAATTTATTCTTCATTTATCTCGTTATTTTACTCAATTACTTTTGTAAGGTTAAAATTAATGACCGGCTTTCTGTTTATACTTCTTTTCAAGTATCCAAACATCATTATCATATCTGAAATCCGGGTGGTTAGGTGTGCCGCCATATTTTCCTCCAGTCATGAAAATTTTGTTTTTATGAACTGTTGCTGCAATTCCACCACGAGGCAGCCAGGGGGCAGTCTGTGTTTGCCAAATTTTTCCATCTGTACTAAATAGAATCTGGCTTGAAAACTGTCCATTTCTGTTGCACCCAAGTAACCAAATTTTATTGTCAAATACTTGGGCGGAATATCCGAATATCAGTTCACCCTTTACTATCTCGTCTGTTAGCTTTTGCCATTGTAATCCGTCTGTAGAACTCCATACATCATTGTCAAGTAAGTATAACGTATTGTTTAGCGTTACGATATGACTACCGCTTCTTTTACCGAAGGGTAAATTATCTTTTTGCTTTCTCCAATTGATGCCGTCTTTTGAATTCCAAATGTCAGAATACTTTGTTTCTTTATCTTCTCCTCCTATAATCCAAATTTTATCTTCAAATACGAAAGGGTGGTAGAAATATCGTTGTGGTATATTACTTGATTTAGATATTGTTGCCCAGGTTCTTAAGTTATTTGTTTTAGATATTTCATTCTTAAATTCGAAATGTTCGATGTTTCCTTTAAAATATCCGAGCCCATAAACAGCCTCTTTAAAATGCACATAGTCAAGAAATGCAAGGTTGTGTATAGAATTAGGAAGAATAGATTTTATCCAAATTTTTCCATCGGCAGAATACCAGGTTCCATCCGGATGAAATGTCCATAGAGTGTCTTTTATGCTAAACATTTGGAAGTTATAGTTCTTCTTCCAATCTGCACTGTCCAACAGTTTTGTCCAAATGAAAGTATTGTCAGAATCAGCTTCCTCATGTTTGATATCAGTTGCCTTGCTATTTTTTGGGCTATTTTGACAAGTAACTAAAATTTGAAAAAGGAAAGGAATCAAATATTTCATTTTCATATTCTTGAGATCTAGCGTTACAATTCTTTAGGATGCGGTTGCCATGTCAATTAAAGTTCCTATCGCAATTATAATCAAAGTAAATGTTATCATTCCTAATATATAGGCCAAAAAAGACTTTATGTATGAGGAGATTTTTCTTTCGTCAAAAAAATTTCCAACAGCCCATGTTGTATAAATTAACCCTGCAATTGCTCCAACTTGCATTAACTTTATTTTCGTCAATCCTTGAAAAAAACCGAATATCGAATAAATTAACATACCCATTCCCATAACAAAGCATAATAGAATTAGAATTTCAAAAAAATTATATTTATGCTTTTTGAAAAATAATTGTGTCCACCATGCAATAAAGATCCCCATGATAATATTTGCATAACCGTAATGGCTTTGTACCCATTTAAAAATTTCTGATGTTGTTGACTTTTTATTATCTAGGTGCTGTACATAGCCGTCTTCAAAATGAAAAAAAAGGTTACATAGTGAATATACTAATGATGTTACGATAATGAAAATAATAGGTTTAACAAGCCTGCTTCTGTTTTCAATTAGGTAATTTCGGATGTTTAGACCTGGATTTGTAATTAGTTCTCGAATGGTAAATAAGAATCCATGTTCAAAATGCAGCGCATGCTTAATTTCATGAATTATGTATTGTCCATCTATTCTTTTGAGACTTGTAGCAAGTCCACACTCCTGGCAAAATTTTGAATTTACTTCAATGCTGCAATTTCTACAGATCATATTCTTTGTCAAATATTGTGCAATTTACAGTCCATTGTGCAATTTCTTATTATGTTTCAGAAGAGTTCTCTGTTCTTCTCTTGCACTGTTGGTCTGTTCTACTTTTTTATCAAGTTGATAAATACTTCTGATTTTGCTCTAGGAGAAATGCTGTTATAGCATTCATCCATGGTTTTTATATTGTAATGGGGTTCAAAAATAGGTTTGTATTCGCATGGACTACCACCAAAAGGTGGAAATGATTGGTTAAATTGTTTGTCAAACAAAACGCCGATTATTTTACCGTCTTTATTCAGAAGTGAAGCTGATTTTTCAGCATATTCTTTTCTGCGTCCAGGCGGAATTGCACAAAAAAATGTTTGTTCAATTATCAAATCGTAATTGCCTTTGTGCTGAAAAAAATCTTCACATAACACTTTAACCTGTGGTGTATTGGCAAACTTTTCTTTTAATGCTTCAACTGCTTTTGGTGCAATATCAATCAATGTGATATTTTTAAAACCATTTGCAATTAAAAACTCAGCTTCGTAAGCATTGCCACAGCCCGGAATAAGAATGTTTGCATTTTTATTCGTGTATTGTATCATGAACTCGGTAATGGCTGGAGAAGCTAAGCCTATGTCCCAACCTGTTTCATTTTTCTGCCAACGTTCGTTCCAATAGTTTTGGTCAAGTGGATTTTCACATTGTGTAATACAGCATTCTATGTCCTTTTCTTTATTTCTCATTTACGATGCGATTTACAGATTCCCAAGTTCCGCCATTGATTACATTTTGAAAGCCATTTTGTTCCAGTATGCTTTTAGCCTGACTGCTTCTGTTTCCGCTCCTGCAAAAAACAACTATGCCTTTCTTGTTTTTGAATTTTGCCAATTGACTCGGCACTTTATCAACTGGAATGTTTACTGCGCCTTTTGCACTCCCACTTGAAAACTCAAAAGGTGTCCGAACATCTACTAAAAAAGCACCATTCTTTACGACTTCTTTTAATTGATTGTTGTCCGTTTGTGCGAACAAATTTTTTAAAAATCCAAACATTGCTATTATTGTTATTGTGAATAAAATTAGTTTAATACTTTGCTTTGACATACGAAATTGGTTCTAGGTACATTGGTTTTTGAAATGGCATTGAAACCACCTTCAACTTCCGTAAAGTTTCTGTACCCTCTTGCTTGTAGAATGCTTGCCGCAATCATGCTGCGGTAGCCACCCGCACAATGCATGTAAAAATGTTCCTTTGGGTTGATATCCTTGACCCAATCGTTGATGTATGATAATGGCTTACTGTATGATTCATCAATATGTTCGGCTGCATATTCACTTTCTTTTCGAATATCAATAATTTTATGGTCGCCAATTTTAACTTCTGAAGAAAATTGTTCAGCTGAAATTCGATTTACAGTGTCAGTTTCCTTGCCGGCATTTTTCCACGATTCAAAGCCGTTTTTAAGATGTCCCAAGACGTTGTCAAAACCTACACGACTTAAGCGCGTAATTGCTTCTTGTTCTTTGCCTTTGTCTGCAACCAACAAAATCGGTTGTTTTACATTTGCTATCAAAGCTCCGACCCAAGGAGCAAAATCACCACTTAAACCGATATTGATAGATTGCGGAATGAAACCTAATCCAAATTCTTTATCTGCTCGTGTATCTAAAATCAATGCATCTGTGGTTTCGGCTGCTACTTCAAATTCTTCTACCGAAAGTTCTCTCATTCCGTGTTTTAAAACTTCATCAAAAGTGTCGTAGCCTTTTTTGTTCATTGCTACGTTCATTCCGAAGTAAGCGGGTGGGGGAAGTAAACCATCTGTTACAGCTATGATAAAATCTTCTTTGCTCGGCTGATTTAAAGCATAGTTCATCTTTTTTTGATTGCCTAATGAGTCAACCGTTTCTTTCATCATATTTTTTCCGCAAGCCGAACCTGCTCCGTGTGCAGGGTAGACAGTTATATCATTGGATAAAGGTAATATCTTGTTGTATAGACTTTCATAAAGCAAGCCTGCCAGTTGCTCCTGTGTTAAGTTCGCTGCTTTTTGTGCTAAATCAGGCCTTCCTACATCACCTAAAAACAAGGTATCTCCACTGAATAAAGCAGTTTCTTTACCTGTCTCGTCCATCAACAGATAGCAAGAGCTTTCCATCGTATGACCGGGTGTATGTAATACCTTGATTTTTACATTGCCTATTTCAAACACCTGATTATCTTCAGCCACAATAGAATCAAATTCCGGATTTGCAGTTGGACCATAAACTATATGTGCATTGGTTTTTTTTCTCAAATCCAAATGTCCGCTAACAAAGTCAGCATGGAAGTGTGTTTCAAAAATGTACATTAGTTTGACTCCGTCTTTTTCCAAACGATCTAAATAAGGTTGTGTCTCACGCAAAGGATCAATAATAGCGGCTTCGCCATTCGAAGTGATATAATAAGCACCTTGTGCCAAACAACCTGTATAAATTTGCTCTACTTTCATTGTATTTTAGTTATATTTTTATTGATGATGCAAAATTACGAACCCCTTTTCTTGTGTACGGTTACATTGGTTACACAAGTGAAAATTATTTTAATAAAGTTTCTTTGATGATAATGTAAATACCCATTATTAGAACAAACCAACCAAATGCTGGTTTAAGTTTTGACCCGTCAATTCTTTTAGAAAGCGCCATTCCTATAAAAATTCCGGCAATCGCAAATGCGGTTACTTTCGCGAGGAATATATAATCGATCATAGTTTCTCCACTTTCTCCAAAGAAACCTATCAATGACTTTGCAGCTATTATTACTAACGAAGTTCCTACCGCTTCTTTCATTGGTAACTTGCTCAACACAACCAATGCAGGAATGATTAAGAAGCCACCACCGGCGCCTACAAGTCCTGTTAATATTCCTACGACTGCTCCTTCAATAAGAATTACAGGGTAGTTGAACTGTTGTTTTTGTGTGGTGTCATTAGCTGTTGGTTTATCTTTTTTAATCATACTGTATGAAGCGGAAATCATCAGTACGGCAAAAAGTAACATCAATAGAATGCTTTTCGTAACTGTAAAGCTATCGATGCTAAAAATTTCTTGTGGAATAGCCGGGACGATATAGGCTCTTGTAAGAAAAACTGCAATAATTGAAGGAATACCAAAGACGATCGCCGTCTTGATATTGACCAATCCTTTTACGAAATAAGAAAAAGAACCAATTAGGCTTGTTGAACCTACTATAAATAGGGAATAGGCAGTAGCTAAAACGGCATCTACACTGAATAAGTAAACTAACACAGGAACGGTCAGAATACTTCCGCCTCCACCGATGAGTCCTAATGAAATACCTATAAAAATTGAGGCTATATATCCAACTATATCCATTATTTTAGGATTGATCCGGCAAAACTACACCAACTCTCAAGTCTTTAGCGTCACTTTTGTTACATAAACATAATTTAGCCTCTGTCGAGGTTTGCTTTTACGAATAGAGTAACCGCTCTTACATATAAACATTATTTCCCTTTACCGCCAAATGGCTGTTGTAATCCACTCTTTTCTTCTTCTAAGATGTCTTCTAAATATATTTTATCAATTTGTTCTGTGTATGGGTCAAACATCTTTTTATTGGACTTATAATATGCTTTTGATTTGTTTAAATTTAACTCCCAATTCTCTTTATCCTTTAAATGCCTGTATGTAATTGCTTTGTAAAATCTGTTTTCTGCTAAGTCGTTTGTACTTTCCTGGATATTCAAATACTCAATTGCCTTTTTATAATCTCCGATTTCCAAATACAATACACCCAAGTGTATAAAGTCGAACAGTCCTGGACTGTATGTTGAGTCTGACATTTTTTCAAGAAAAATTTCAATGGCCTTTTCTGGTTGACCAATCGATTTGTAACAAAGGGATAAAGCTATATCTAAATGGTAATCGCTATTTATGGAGTAGCCAATACGATTATTAGTAAGCTTTTTTAATAATAATATATCGTCAATGGCTCCTTGATAGTCTCTAAAAAACTGAAATCTGCACCAACCTCGATAATCTAAATTATCACTAGCATTATATTTTACTGCGGTATCCATTAATCTCTTCCAGCTAATAAAGTCACCACTTTTTAAATATGCCGTTGATTTAGCTCTGTAAGCATATGCAAATGAAGAATCAATGTCAATTGCATTATCCAAGGCCAATTGGTACTCTTTGCTGAATTGATAATGTCCCGCACATTTTTCTGAGGCTAAGCATGCCTCATATTTTTTCATATCTCCCTGATATTTAAACCAATTACAGTTCGGTTGTCCAAACAATGCAGTTGATAAATGCAACGAGAGTATTATTGAGAGAGGTAGTATTAACTTCATGGCATTATTTTTTCAATATTTCCATTACTAATTTTAAATACCAGATACTGGTAGTAATCAACAGACTTACCATCATCCTTTTGTGGTTTCCAGCCTTGAAGTGATTTTGTTAATTGAAATATTTGTTTCGAAATTTTTGAGTCAAAAGTCCTTTCCTGGTAATTTTCATCAGATTCTATCATTCTGAATCTTCCTGTTTCGCCTTTGCAGTTGACAATGAACCGCACTCTTATCCAGCCGGATTCCTTGGTTTTAACAGGCTGATAATTTTCAATAAAATGTTTCAAAATCATTTTTTTCTCACCTTCAATCTGAAGCCCTTTATACATATTAAAGTATTGCCGGACGTCATTTTCTGTATTGCATAATTTAAAATCATTTCCATCAACAGAAGAATCATGCTCTATATCCCCAACCCATCTCAGATACTTCTGTTCTGGTTTTTTATTAACCGAGCATGAGAGTAAAGAAGCAAATGCAAAAATTATTATAGCTCTATATATCATCGTATGTAAGGGAATTATTTAGGCTTTCACCTTCTAGAATTATGAATTGCGCACTGTTTGTGAAAGACAAAAGTAGTAATAGTTTGCATTTTAGTTTAGATTATTGCTAATTCAATGTTTTTTGCAATTAGGGACTTTCTAAATTTTATTATTATACCTATTGGATTTGTGATAAGATTTAACTGATAAAATTGCACCAATTCCATCTATTTGAAATATCTTTTTTGGGTTATTGTATCCCCATTTGAATATTTGATCGGTTGTCATGCATATCCTTGTAATATCAAAGTTCTTATGCAAAGCATAAATATCAGTTTAATGTAAATCCTAGTAAATCGGAATTAGATTCAAATATACCAACTATTTTTCAAGTTCTTTTGATAATTTAATACTTTTTTATTTACTCACAGTCTGAAACTAAGTATTAGTGATTAATCATGAGGGACATAATTCTTGCAATAAAACACATTAAATTTCCTCACGACCTTGTCATTATTCTTGATTTCTATTTTTTTGTAAAAGCTAACTGAGTCAAAATAGGGTAGTAATTTTTCAGGTGGGTTTACTATTTCCGGAGATTTTAATTGAGGATCTGAATCAATGAATAGGGCATCTTTGTTTTTAAGGTGTAGAAGACTTTTATCCAGAATATCAAATTGTAAAGCAGGCTGACCAATTATGTTCTTGCCATATATTTTATCATGTAGATAAAAATGTAAAACTGCAGAAGTCTTGTAATCGTCAGCTGAAAAGATAAAAGAATTCGGAAATTCATTCTTAATGGATTTAACTTCTGTTGAGAGTTCCTTCCATCCCATCCATGTGTCATCTGATTTAACAGGAACAGGATAGAATAATATTTCTATAGCAAACAATAGATGGAAAATGATTGAGAATATCAGGTTAATCCTTATCCACTTAAAGCTTAAATATTTGCATAACCAAATACTGCCTGTTAAGTATGCAGGCATCATCCAATTGATTTTCACCCAATATAAAAGTGAAATAGAAAAGAACCCAATAAATATGGGTATGAAGAAGGATAATAAAAATAGATTTGAATCTGAAATTTTGAAGAACTGCAGTTTGTATTTTCTAAGATATTTGTAGATAAAGTAGAATAATGCAAATAAGAAAATGGGTAACAGAATTGCAGCCTGATGTCCTACAGTTCCCAATAGATATTTTATATGGATTTTTTGTCCTTCAAAATTGTCAATTCTTGAACTGGATTGAAAGCGAAAGGATACAAAATCATGTTGGTAATTCCAAATCACGACAGGTAAGAATGCTATTATACAAAATAGAATGCAAAGCCAGGGCCAGATACTAAACAGTAGCCTTCTTTTCGAATTAGATAGAAGAAGAAATAATAACAGGCCTAATGGTAACGCAATAGCAGTGTACTTGCTGTTCATTGCAAATCCCATTGTAATTCCGGACAAGATCCAGTACATTTTTTGGTTGTGAAAAATGGCTTTATAGAGTAAGAATATACTGCTAATCCAAAGCAGCATTAATGGAACATCCGGTGTTGTTATTAAGGAGAGAATACTCATCATTAATGTTGACCCTAAAAGTATTAAAGCATATAGTGATCTTTTTTTAGATAGAAAATTCTGACTTAATAAATAAAAACAATAAAGGGTTAAAAGGGTAGTTGCCAGGTCTGTCAGCTTAATAACCCATTCGTGTTTGCCAAAAATACGGGTTGTTGCCGCAAGAAAATAGGCGATCATTGGTGGATGATCGAAGTACGATAAGTCTAGATTTTCGCTATACAGATAGTAATAAGCATCTTGAGGCATCAAGCCCATAAGGAATACAAATACAATACGTAAACCTAGTATTGCAACTATGCTAATCAGAACCCAAGAAGGAAAAGCTTTTTGAAGGACTGGGGCAATCATTATAAAGGTATTTGCAAATGTAAGGATGTCAGAGTGATAGTTTAAGAAAAAGATAAATAAGACTAAAAATATCTATTCTCATAGGAATCATTTTAAATGGAGCTCATTTTATTTCCGTAAGTTTGCTTTTGATTTTTAACGGGTAATGAATGAGATAAAATCTGATTTTCTAATCACTAAATGGCCGGCTAATCCATTGTAATTAGTACTATGCATGAGCATTTTTAATAGAGTTTTAAGGGGTAAGCCGAATTGGGAATTGAATTTGTTTCTGGCGGTAATTTATAGACTTCTGATTGTGTTGGCAGTCTTTATGTTATGCCGCATACTTTTTTATGGCTATAATCTGACCTTGTTTCCGGGATTGAATTATCGAGACTGGGCCGGGATTTTATACGGTGGTTTGAAATTTGATATTGTCGCTTGTCTATATGCAAATTCATTGATTGTTTTAATGAGCATTTTTCCTGCACAATTCCGGTATTCTCTAAAGTATCAAAAAATTGTTCGGATATTTTTTATTATATTAAATTCTCTAGCCATTCTTCTGAATTGTATTGACTTTGGATCTTACAGATTTACCTTGCGTAGAATCTCTGCTGATGTGATTAGGGAATTTTCGAATGAACAAGGGAAAGGTTCTTTTATTTTTCAATTCCTTATTGATTTTTGGCATATTGTTTTTGTATTTTTTATTTTAATGGCTCTATTAATATGGCTGTATGATAGAATTAAAATAAGAAAGCCCGATCAATTTAAATCTTTGCCATTTTATATCGGATCTACAGCCATGTACTTACTTGCAATTACGAGTTTGATATACGGAATTCGAGGAGACTTTAAGCATAGTTCAAGGCCATTGACCAATAGTGATGCCGGTGAATATGTTAAGCATCCTCATGAAATTCCATTGGTTCTTAATTCTGCATTTTGTTTTGTCAGAACATTAAGTGTTAAGTTTTATCGTAAAGAGAGTTTCTTTTCAAATGAAGAAGTAGAAAAAATTTATAGCCCTGTACATTATTTTCATTCTGATAGAGAGTTTCGGAAAATGAATGTGATGGTAATCTTATTGGAAAGTTTTGGAAAGGAAGCAATTGGTTTTTATAATAGGGGCCTGGATAATGGAACCTTTAAAGGATATACACCATTTTTAGATTCACTGTGTTCTGTAAGTCGTGTGTGCATTAATTCTTTTGCAAATGGCAGAAAGTCTGTAGATGCAATGCCTGCAATTCTTGCCGGGCTTCCTAAGGCAGAAGTGCCCTTTATATTAACACCTTATGTATCTAATAAAATTAAAAGTCTGCCTTCGATTCTAAGAGATAGCGGATACACAACTGCATTTTTTCATGGTGCTCCTAATGGCTCAATGGGCTTTAAAGCCTTCACTAAACTTGTGCATATGGATCGCTACTATGGAATGTCTGAGTATAATAATGATTTAGATTTTGATGGGTTGTGGGGAATTTGGGATGAGCCATTTTTTCAATTCACTGCGGAGACATTGGATACGATTCGAAAGCCATTTTTCGCTACTATGTTTTCTCTTTCTTCTCATCATCCATTCAATCTTCCGGTAAAACATAAGGATTCATTTAAGGAAGGGGAGCATCCTATTCACAAATGCCTTTCTTATTCTGATAATGCCTTGAGAGAATTCTTTCATAGGGTTTCTAATGAAGAGTGGTTTGAGAATACTTTATTTGTGATTGCAGCAGATCATGCTACAATTACACAAAGACCGGAATACAATACAGCTTGGGGCAAAATGTCAATCCCGATTATTTTTTATAAACAAGGCGATTCTAGTTTGCATAAAATAGATAGCTCTGTTATCCAACATACAGATATTGCACCCAGTATATTATCATATTTGCATTATAAAGGTCCATTTGTCTCTTTTGGAAAAAATATCTTTGATACTGCAAGAACAAATTACGCTGCGGGTTATTTAGATGCTTTTTATTGGATAGAAGATGAATTTTTATTTCAATACAATGGAGTAAACAAGTCAAATCTATATAATTATATTAAAGATCCATTGTTGCAGCAAAATCTTATTGATAAAACGGAATACGAATCCACTTCTAATTCCTTAAGCAGAAAAATAAAGGCATACATACAGCAATTTCATAATCGGATGATTGAGGATCGATTAACAGCTCAATAATTATTCGTCGTGGGTCCTTATATAAAGCCGGTCTTTTCCGGTTCTAACGCTGTCAACAGCATTGTACTCTTTATATGTAATATCCTTATTTAATTGAGAAAGATTTGGTTGTCCCGCCTCTGTCCAGGCAGACATCCAGATAGAACCTATTGCAAGAATGCAATTTCTAAACTGCTCTTCAACCTGATTGTCCAATAGATTATTATAGAGTATAGCGTATGATTTACAAGGAAGTTTAACGACCTGTCCAAGCCTGCTTTCAAAACAATATTGCTGATCATTGGGAACTTCATTGCTGATTCTTTTTTCAATTAATAAAACTGAATCAACATAGGAATGTGATTTTTTAAGGATGCTACGAACATACTTATGCATATCTTCAATATAAATTGCAGGGCCGACAACATAATCAAATTGAGATTCTGCCAATAACTCAGGAATCCTTGATTCCCAGAATGCATGTATCCCATCTTGCTGCGTTAATTGACCATTGTAATTCTTAGTGGTGTGAAGAGGAACATGTGCGTCTCCTATATAATGTCCTATATCAGCAGAAAGTCTTAATATTTTCTCTTCGTTCTTTTCTTTAAATGCCTGTACTAATCGATAGTAAAAGGAGGGTAGTGAATAGGGAAGTACACCATGTGAGCTAAATCTATCCTGTATATAAATAAAACCATTCAGTGTGTCTAAGTCATTATTTAGTAATGACAATGAAGATCCTTTTACAATCCATTCTCTTTCATCATGAACAAACATAGCATTCTGACGTAACCATGAAGTTATCTCATGAGTTTTAATTTCATCTTGAAAAACTGTAAATTTCGTTTTGAATGCATTTGAATAGTGCAATTTGGTTTGCTTGAAATCATAAAGAGCTATTGTGTCAAAAATCAGAGTTGTATCTTCTTTATGAATATAATACATTGGAGAACATGCAGTAATCGCTTCTTCATAAGTCTTTGGAAGTTTATCTATTGCATTTATTCCCCATTGATCAAGATCGATATAATGTCTCACAGCTTCTCCTCTAATTGCATATCTTCTCTTGTCCGGATCGACTGCATGTTCATGAAGGAAATCAATATTCGCTTTATAAAAATCAATCATTTTTTCCGGTAATGTAAATACTGCCAGACGATTCAGTAAGCGATGCGCAAAAAAACCCCAATCTTCATGGGTGTTTTTGCGATATTGGATGCCAGAAAGGTTTTGACAGAAAAGCAGGAAAGTTATAAGAGTTATCCGCTTCATAAACCTACTTGTTTATTTTTTGAAGAAACTCCGGTAGGTCAAAGAAAACATTTTCAATCTGGGGTTTTTGAAGCAATAAAAAATCTCCATCGGAACGCACAACATAAAATCTAAAAAAATTCTTTCTGTTTAGAAATTCTTCTCTGAGGTCCACAGGTGTTTCTACATTTTCATTTACAGGATACAATTTTAGTTGAAGTGGGGTAGCTTGATTCTTGCTATGAATTTCATAACTAACATAAGGAACCAAATTATTAATAGAATCTATAGCCCTGTGATCATTTACAATAGCCTCCGCTTGAATGGGTTCAAACTCACTTAAGAAATTTTTAATAATTTTAGAATTCTTAATATCAATATTTTTATTATCCGAATCGGTAAGTTGAAAGCTCTTATCGTTTTTAGATATTGTAAATCCCATTGACTTATTTCTTGGATAATCTATTTTGATTTTAGAAATTTCATCAGTTTTAACGCTGAATACAGAGCGGTCTCTCCAATCGACTTCTTTAATGTCAAATCTTACGCGAAGATTAGCCGGAGCTTTGTTGTCCTTCATTATGTATGGCTGCTCAGAGCCTTCCATTAAGCAATACAATCCGGATTCATCTTCAGTTACTCCTCCAACATAATACGTTCTTGTTTTTTCTTCACCTTCATACACTTCAACCTTAATTCCAATGGATGCAAATTCGTTCATAATTACAGAATATGCATTTTTATGAGGTATGGAATTGACTTTAATGTTTTGAAGTAAATTCAACAAGTGTTGCATTGTATTAGGAAACACTTTGTATTTGTTATTTATGATCCAATGGTTTCCATTCTTTGTAAGAAGAATATTATTGCCATTTTTCTGACTTAAAAATACTTTTGTTATTTCCTCTGAATTTTTAACTGCAAAATTTCTGTCCCATGTGTCTATATTGGTTTTTGTTGATTTATTTTTGATGAGATAGTAACTCAATCCACCCAATAATGCAAATATTACTAAAAGTATTAGATTTTTGTTTTTTCTCATGCTGCCTGTGCTTTAATATATTTCTTCTTTCTCCATTGAAAATTAAAAATTCCGAACAGAAGAAGACCGATTAACGGAGCTCCTATATTTAGGAATTGCCAATAATTTACTTCTTTTTCAGCTTTAACCTTATCAAGCATTCGCAACTTAATTTCTTTGCTTCTGGCTAACAAGACGTTATCGGGGTTAATCATGTATTCAATACTGTTTAGAATAAAATCTTTGTTTCCATTAAACGTTCTCTTTTCAAATTTGTGGTAACCCAATGGAGCAAATTTTCCACTTTCTTTGTCAAACAGGTTTTTTACTATATCCCCATCTGCTACGACCATAATACTTGTGTTTGTACTTTTATTTTTGTATTCCAGATTGGCCGAACGCATTGCAATAAGCATATTTTCATCAACCCTATTTTCATATAACGAAGAAAATTCTCCCTCTGCAAGAACAGCTATAGGAAGAAAAGGCTTGTTGAATTTTTCGGGTTGTGGTGTGTAACGTAGAATTTCAAAATCAATCTTCATAGGTGCCAATTGATAACGGCTGTATCGTGATGAATTCAACAGAATCGTTTTCCTAGAAGATGATTTGGTTTTAAGGGTATCAATAAATGAAGGAAATTCAGAAGATACTCTGTCAATATTAGCTACGATCGGATGATTACTATAGGATGCGATTAAAGGATGATAATACCATGGAAAGAGTTCGATCTGGGGTTTATTGCCTTGTTGTCCTATTACTTGCGGGATACGAGTACATTCTAGATCAAGTACAAATCCTGGTTCAATTCTAAATCCATACTTAAATAATAAGTCTTCAAGATTTAGATCCAGAGGTTCCGGGATATATTCTTTTCTGGTGTTCATGCTATCTATACTCATGGAAATTCGATCCAAAAGAAAGATAATTTTTCCACCATTCATTACATATTGATCAAGAGTAAACTTATTTTTCTCTGAGAAAGGTTGGCTTGGTTTGGGTATGATTAAAAGATCTGCTTCTTTCTTAATAATAGGAACTGTGTCAAGATTTATTTTCCCAACATTAAAAAATTGATATAGTAAAGTGGATAGAGCCTGAGTCTGATCATCACTAAGTTCGCCATGACCTGTGCTGATTAGAACATTCTTTTTTGATGTCTGAAGTGCTTTTTGAATACCATTTGCCAACTTATATTCTAATAGACTAATTGAATTGCCAAGATCTTCATCTTGATCCATGTCGATGCGCTGTTCCTCCAATAGGTTGATAGCGATTTTTTTTTCCCCTAAATTTGCAATAGCATATGGAAAAATGATTTGCTCTTTATTCTCTGATCCGCTTTTAACCATAAGATTTGTTGGAATCAAACCGTCTTTTGTTAAAGCTTTTCGCCTTGTATTGATTTCTTCAATCGTTCCTTCGTTGGGATTTTCAAAAGTAAATTCAATATAAGGAGATTCGGTTGCAAACTGATTAAGTATGTCTTTAGTCGATTGCTGTAACTTCTTAAAACCGGAAGGGAATTCTCCATCTAATAATACCTGAAAATGTACAGTATTGTTTAGTTTATTCAGGTTGTTAATTGTAGATTGTGTGAGAGTGAATCTTTTTTCTTCAGTTAAATCCAAGTACGCGTGATAGTAATGAGCAATAATATTTATAAATAATATTACACCCAAGACAAGAAGTATATTTAGATTTCTAAGTACGAAGTTCTTCATATTAGAATAATCTGTTTTTAATCCAATGAATAGAGAGATACAGGAAGAAGAAGATAACGCTTCCAAAGTAAATTATATCTCTCGTGTCGATTGCGCCTTTGCTTATGTTATTATAATGAAAGTCCATTCCTATTCGTTGGATCAAATCATCAGTCTTTCCGAAAAAGATAGGCAGTTTGCTAAAGTAATAAAAACCATAAAATAATGTAAAGCAAATAAATGTTGAAATCAGAAATGCACTCACCTGATTTTTGCTAATAACAGAGCCATAAATTCCAATGGCTACAAAACTTGCCGCTAATAAAATCAGGCCTATATAAGAACCTGTAACAGCACCTGTATCGATATTTCCTTTAGGAGAACCCAATTGATAAACTGAATAAAAATAAATTAATGAAGGTAAAAGGCAGATCAAAGTCATAAATAATCCTGCCAGAAATTTTCCTAAAACAATTTGTGTTTCAGTTAATGGTTTTGTCAATAATATTTCCAATGTTCCAGAATGAATTTCTTCTGAAAAGGATCTCATAGTTAATGCCGGAATTATAAATGAAAATAAAACAGGAACGATAGCAAATACCTGATCTAATGACGCGTAATTAAAGTATAGAATACTAAAGTCAGGAAAAACCCACATGAGTAATCCTAAAATCAGGATAAATATTCCAACAACGATATAGGCTACAAGCTGGCTAAAATAATGAGATATGTCTTTTCTGAAAATTGTCCACATATTATTCTTTGGAGGAAGTTAATCTGCTAAATACTTCTTCAACACTATTTTTTTCTTTATGAATTTCACGAATCTGCCAATTGTTTTTTTGACACTCATCACTTAGATAATCTCTAAGGTCCTCCTGGATAGAAGAGCTAAAGCTATATTTTGCTTTTCCCATAGAGTGAATCTGATCGATATTACGAATTAGTTTTAAATTCTGTAATTCAGGATCATTTCTGAATTCAATGATTACTAATTGTTTGTTTGCAAAACGTGATTGTAGTTTACTTATAGGGTCGTCAGCAACGATTTTACCATTGTTAATAATAACAACACGATCACACAAGGTTTTTACTTCTTGCATAATGTGTGTTGAGAAGATGATTGTTTTTTCTTTCGAAATACTTCTTATTAAGTCTCTGATTTCTTGAATTTGATTTGGATCAAGTCCGGAAGTTGGTTCATCCAAAATGAGAACCTTCGGATTGTGCAATAAAGCCTGACTAAGACCTACACGTTGGCGGTATCCTTTAGAAAGTGTTCCAATTAATTTATTCTGTTCTTTGGTAAGGCCTGTTAATTCAATCATTTCTTCAACTCTTGCATTCGGGTTAGAAATTTGATTTAATCTTGCAAACGTCAAAAGATATTCTCTCACGTACATATCCTTATAAAGAGGATTGTGCTCCGGTAAATAACCTATCAATCTGCGGCTTTCCAGGGGTGATTGATCTATATCTATACCACAGACCTGAACATTTCCGGAATCAGCTTTATAAAATCCGGTGATCACCTTCATAGTTGTGGTTTTCCCGGCGCCGTTAGGTCCTAAGAATCCAAGAATTTCTGAGGGGTTAGCAGTAAAGCTGACATCATTCACAGCTTTCTGAGTTCCGAAGGATTTGGTAATATGTTGAATTATTACTGACACAGTAGTAAGTATCTCAGGTTTTAACGATTGAAATTAAATAACATCCACATTGGAATTAAGTTTTTCTAGAAAACCATCCAAACTAAATGCAGTACTTGCCGAAAAATCTCCAATAGATTCTCTATGAAGAGAAGAGAGATAAGCAGCATTATTTAGTCTTGCTCCAAATTCATTGGCTATTGATCGTATATATGTTCCCTTGGTGCAGCTGATCCTAAAACTTAGTTCAGGCAATTGGAGCGTATCAAGATCAAATCGGCTAATATAAAGTGGTTTAAGTGGCATTTCTGGTTGAAGGCCTTTTCTTGCAAGTTCGTAGGCTCTTTTTCCGTTAAGTTTTATAGCAGAGTGTGCAGGAGGTTTTAATTCCTGATAACCCATAAAGCTATTTCTTGTTCTTTCTAGATCTTCTTGAGTTATAGTTGAAATATCCTTATGGTTTTCAACTTCTGTTTCCAGATCATATGAAGGAGTGGATGCGCCCAATTGAAAGGTTCCTGAATACGTTTTTTCCATATCCTGAAACTGGCTAATTTTCTTTGTCATTTTGCCTGTGCATAATATTAAGAGCCCTGTCGCCAAAGGGTCAAGGGTGCCGGCATGACCAATTTTTAATTTTTGCTTACGGGTTCTTTTATACGCTTTCTGAATTTGATCCACAACATAGAATGAAGTGACACGCAGAGGTTTATCAATCAATATTATAAAACCATCATTGAAATCTATTGAATCTATGTTGTCAGAGGTTATAAGCAAAATAATAAATATTGATTAATAATAAATAGAATTATAGAGTAAGCTAAATTTTTGAAATTGCAAAAATGATAAATGCAATAGCAATACAATAAAATGCGAAATAATTCATCTTCATATTTTCTACAAGCCGCAGTAAAAGTTTAAATGCAAGAATGCCAACAATAAATGCTGCTACAAAACCTACAGCAATTGCGCCACCTGAATATTGTAATTGTGTAAATCCCTGATCAAAAATTATATCTTTTAAAATCTTACCAAAAATCAATGGAAGCACCATAATAAATGAAAACTCAGCAGCAACTGCACGGTTAATATTCAAAAGTGCTGCTGTACTTATTGTTGTTCCTGATCGGCTAATGCCGGGTAAAATCGCAACCATCTGTGCAATTCCCATAAGAAATGCTTTTATCCAGGTAATATTCTCATTGGACGGTTTAGCCCTGTTTCCAATATATAGGAATAATCCATTGAGAAATAACATGGATGCTACGAAATTAATATTGCCATTGAAAAAGCTACTTATCTCTTTTTCAAAAAACAAACCAGCAATAGCTGCAGGAATCATGGAGACAATAATTAATCCTGCGAGAGAAAGTGTAGATCGATCGAATCGAAACAGACCATTAAGAATCGAAACAATCTTTTCTCGTAACACGTAACAAATGCTTAATGTAGTAGCAATATGCAAGACAATTGTGAGGCTTAGGCTATCCATTCCCTGAGATTTATCACCTAACAAATATTTGGCGATTTCAAGGTGACCGTCACTGCTAATAGGTAAAAATTCGGTGATTCCCTGGACGATGCCAAGGATAAGTGTAATTAAATATTCAGACATAATTATATCTTAAAGATTGCCCAGATTTGCACTATTAAACCTGCAAGCAAAAAGATTGGAGCAGCAACAGTCCTGCGAAAACCATAGATAATATTTTCATCCCACACGTCAGGAGAGGGCATATTACCCCCGGACATTAAGAAGAAGCCTATAACAAGAAGTCCAATTCCTATAAAAACGTATCGGTATTGCTTCATGCCATAGGTTACTTCTCCAACATTTATGCTTTGGTTTGGCGTAGTAGCTGAAGTTTTAGGCTTGGAGCTATCCTGCTCTTTTTTCTGTGTTTGTTTCGATTTTGATTCTCCCATGACAGATTTATAATTTAAAAATTGATTGTACTAGGCTTTTTAACCGTAAGAGGTGCAAAGTTGGCCCAAGAATGGCTAATATCAGACAAACTATGATAAAATTTTTCACATCCAGTAAAAAATATAGGTCAGGAACCATTAAAAATACACAAAGCAAGGCCAATCCAAGAAAAACTATGCTAAGTAATGAGCTTGAAAGGCCAAGTCGTAAGCCTTGCCTGGAAACCGGTTTGTAAGCCTTATCCATAGATCCGCCAAGTAACCAAATATTCTTAACCAGGTCAAGTTTTCTTTCAAAGTTTAATCTTACCAGATAATTTATAATAAAAAAAGCAAATAAGGCCATTAAAACGGTGATAGATGCCAGAATTACACGGAGCTTATTTATGGTTTGACTTAAGCCGGATTTAAGCTTTTCTCCGACTTCAATATTTTCAATGATGGTAAATTTTTGTAGTTCAGATTTTAAATCGTTTACTGAATTTGAGTTGTGAGATTGAGGATCAAGAAATAATAGAAACATATCTCTGAATGGATTCTCAATAAGACTATCATTTAAGCCCAATAGAGGATCTGACTTCATCGTTTCTATCGCTTCTGTTTTGCTGTGAAATTCTGAAATCGCTTTAGAACTAATTTCATTATTCTTAAGAAATTCCTGTAGCAAGGCAAACGAATCTTGACGGTATTCTTTATTAAGTTCTACAACGAGTGGAATCTTGTCTTTCCATTTGTGACTTAAATCGGTGGTCTGCAAATATGCTAGAATTGTAAGTCCAGGTAAAGCCATAATCCAGGCAGTTGCCAGAACATGAATAAGGGAACTGTATCGACTTTCAAAGCTCAAGATAATGCGCTAACCGGTTAATGTATGCCTAGATCAACGCAAATATACAAATAATTTATATATATTAATTGTGGAACGTAGAATCAAGGGCTTAAGTTGTTGCTGGAGTGATTTATAAAGCGATTTCCATTGTGTTTTTATTTCTCAATGAAATCCGCGCAAGAATAATATTCTTTATTATTGTATAACATAGTGATTCTTCCATTGTGTGCTTTTTGCTGATTGTCAGTGCATGGTTTTTTTTCTGCGAAAAACTGAACCTGGATTTTTTGATTATTCGTATTTACTTCACCTACAAAAAACTCACCTTCTTTACCGGATTCTTTAATTCTTTTAAGTATTCCAAAGCACAATTTTTTTTCAAAACTCAGATCAAGTCTGATGTCAAATATTTCATCCTGAATATTTCCCAGCTTTGCATTCCACCTTGGAGTGTCAGCTACAGCTGAAAGATATGGTATTGCATCACTTTCAACATCTTCTATATTTCCTTTAATATTTCCTGACGTGTTAGACGAATTCACTGAAGTATTCATATTTTCATTGGAAGATTGTGATGGGTCAAATCTATTTTTGGATTTACAAGCCAATAAAAGAATGATACATAAAGACAGATACTTTAGCATATTATACTGAGCGGTTAATAATGAGAGAAACGAATTCCTGAAGTAAGGGTTTAAATTTTTCATCTATTTTTATTTGAGAAATTATGTCATAACATAATTTTTTAAAATGATCATAATGCTTTTCTGCGTCCTCTTTAATATTGTACTTTTTAAAATAGTCGAGATAATAATGCAATTGTTCAATATCAGATCTTTCTGAATGATACTCGTCTATAAATTTATGTTTTTCTTGAGGATTCAATTTTTCTAAAGCGCATAATATGAGTATGGATTTTTTATGTTGAATAAGATCTCCTCCTCTTTTTTTTCCAAATGCTTCTTCATCTCCGTAGCAGTCTAAAATATCATCTTGAATTTGAAAAGCCAGACCCAGATTAATTCCAAGGTGGTAAAGTTGTTCCTGAATAATTTCATTCTGATCATGTAACTGAGCTCCCATTTTTAATGCAGTTCCCAGCAGAACCGCAGTTTTGAGTTTGATCATTTCCAGATATTCCGGAATAGAAATTATTTCCCTTCGTTCAAAATTCATGTCTATGCACTGTCCCTTACAAACGTCCAATGCAGTTTCAAGAAAATGCTTTAGAATATCGGTATGGTGTGAAGAATTCTGTTGAATTAATTTGCATGCTTCCAGTAGCATTGCATCACCTGATAATAATGCCAAGTTTGTTCCAAATTCGACGTGTACACTTTTTTTGCCTCTCCTCGTTTCCGCATTGTCCATAATGTCATCATGAACCAAGGTGAAATTATGAAACAGTTCTATAGCATAAGCTAAGGGAAGGGCTTTTGTAAGATCGGAATTGAAAAAGGAAGATGATAGCAATAAACTTATGGGTCTCATTTTTTTTCCTTTCTGATCCATTATATATCGAAATGGATCATATAGCTCCTCTGGCTTCATGTCCCATCGCATTTCTTTTGAAAACATATGGTATTTAAGAAGCAGGTCTTCCAGAGAGCTTACATTTGTAATTGAATTATAAGACATGAATAAAATACTGGTATTTATTTTCGGCTTGTTTATTTGGTCGTGCAAAGAAAATGAAAAAGCAGATCTCATAGTACATAACGCCGTAGTTTATACTGCAGATTCTTTGCAGCCTGCAGCCGAGTCATTTGCTATCCGAAATGGTAAATTTCTCAAAATTGGTAAAAATGATGATATTCTACTATTAAAAGGGGAGAAAACGGTTGTCATAGATGCTAAGGGTGGTTTTTTAATGCCGGGTTTGATTGAAGGACATGGTCACTTTCTTAGTTTGGGTAAAAGTCTGAGAAATCTAAATTTGATACATGCAAAGTCATGGAATGAAATTATTGATTCCGTTAAGAGCATTGTTGCTCGCACTCCTAAAGGCGTTTGGATTCAGGGGAGGGGTTGGCATCAGGAAAAATGGAATGACAAAATGCTAGCTTCATTTAATTCATATCCATATCATGACGAATTATCGCGAGTAAGTCCTGATCATCCTGTCATGTTGACTCACGCAAGTGGACATGCATTGATTGCAAATGAGCATGCAATGAATCTTGCCGGATTAAGTTCTGAATTTCCATCACCGAAAGGTGGGCGAATTGTCAAGGATGCACAAAAGAAATTAACTGGAGTCTTTGAAGAAAACGCAATGGAAATTATCGAAAATCTATACAATGAATTCGAAAAAACAATAGATCCGGTTTTGCTAGAAAAAATGAAACTTGAATTTGCGCAATTGGCAGAATCTAAAGCTTTGAGTTTTGGAATCACGAGTTTTGAAGATGCTGGAACATCGCTTGAAGATCTGCACTTGCTAAAATCCTGGTACGACGAGGAGAAATTAAAAATTAGATTATATGCAATGCTGTATGAGCATCCCGATAGTATGATTTTTAAAATGAAATCACTGCCTATTCATTCTATTCATTCCAATATGTTTAAGTCAATTGCTATAAAATCTTATATGGATGGTGCTCTTGGATCGTATGGCGCGTGGTTGCTCAATGATTATGCGGATAATCCGGGAATGACAGGTCAAAATTTAATTGAAATTGAAAAAATTTATTCTTTTGCAGAATTGGCAATGAAGCAAAATCTTCAGGTCTGTGTTCATGCAATAGGTGATAGAGCCAATCGTGAAGTATTAAATATTTTTGAAAAATTTTCCTTAACAGATAAAAACTTTTCTTTCAGAAGATGGAGGATGGAGCATGCACAGCATGTTGATAAAGTAGATATACCAAAGTTTCAACAATTAGGAGTTATTGCTTCAATGCAGGCAATACACTGCACAAGTGATGCCCCTTTTGTTATCAAAAGATTAGGTTTAGAAAGAGCCAAGAATGGAGCTTACGTGTGGCGATCAATACTGAATGCACAAGTACATCTTGCGAATGGAACAGATTGTCCAGTGGAAAGCATAAATCCTTTTGAATGCCTTTATGCTTCAATTACAAGGAAACGTATTGATAATAACATGGAATTCTTTCCTGAGCAATGTATGACGCGTGATGAGGCTTTAAAATCCTATACCATTTGGAATGCCTATGCTTCGCATGATGAAAAAATCAAAGGAAGTATTTCTGTTGGTAAGCTAGCAGATTTTATAATTCTTGATAAAAATTTACTTTCATGTGCCGAAAGAGAAATTCTAGATGTTAAAGTTGTTGAAGTTTACATAAACGGTAATAAGGTCAGATAAAAATTGAAAATTGAAAATTGAAAATTGAAAATTGAAAATTGAAAATCGAGATTATTTTATTGGTTTTAAGACTTATATATCAATCATTGTTCACTGGAACTTTAGCCATAAACTATCAACAATTTTAGTATCTTTGCAGAAATTCTGTATTTGTGAATTTGAAAAATGATGTATTTGTAGATTCTGAAATAATGCCATTGCGCAAGGTTATTGTGCATGCGCCAGATGAAGGAATTGATAGAATTAGTCCAAGGTTAGCAAGTGAATTATTATTTGACGATATTGTTTATTTGCCGAGTATGCAAAAAGAGCATGCTGTTTTTCGCGGTATATTAAATGCTTTTGTTGGAGAAGAGAATGTGCTTGAAACGCAGGACCTCATTGAAGAATCTTTTGATGCAAGTGATGAAATTAAAAAAGAAGTAATTCAACTTATTAAAGAATTTGAAGAAATTCCAAATTCTTTTGTTGAACGATTAAATTCTTTGCCTCATAAGCAATTGGCTGAAGTGATGATCTCTGGATATGACAGGGAAAAAGACATGTTTTTGTTTGATCCGATTCCTAATTTTATTTTTACACGGGATATTGCATTAACAATAAAAGATCATGTTGTAATAACCAAGGCATCCAAGTCTGTGAGAAAAAGAGAAAATTTACTTACACGATTTTTCTTTCATGCGCATCCACAATTTGCACATCTTTTTAAACAAGGCAGACTCATTAATTTAAACCAGATTGATGATTTCCCGCCATCAACAAAGGGTGAGCCAGTCACCATTGAAGGTGGAGATTTAATGATGCTGAATCCTGATTACCTTCTAATTGGTCATTCTGAGCGAACTACTGATCATGCATTGGTAACATTAAAGCGCGTTTTATTTGAGAAGAAGTTGGTTAAGAATATTGTTGAAGTGGATGTGCCTAAAGAGAGGTCTTTTATGCATATTGATACCTTATTTACACAGATAAATCATAATCAATTTGTCGGATTTAAGCCAATCGTTAAAGATGGTCTTGGCTCTTATGTGACAGTGTATAGAGATACCGGGGGTGTAGTTGAATATCCTTCTGTGTATGACTTTTTAAAGTCAGAAATAAGCTCTGAAATTAACTTTATTTGGAGTGGAGATGGCGTGTCGCCATACCAAGAACGAGAACAATGGACAGATGGATGTAACCTGGTTGCTTTAAGGCCGGGTATTGCTCTTACCTATGATCGGAATCCATATACTGAAAAGGCGTTTTTGAATCATGGGTATCAGGTGATTCATGCAGAAGAATTATTGCGAAAAATTCATCAGGAAAAATTTGATATTGAAAAACTAAAGAATACTATAATAACTTTACCTTCCAGTGAGCTTTCCAGAGCAAGAGGAGGTTCACATTGTATGACCTGCCCAATTATTAGAGAAAAGTTTCAGTAAGATGTATTCACACCGAACACAAATAAGAGTTCGATACGGAGAAACAGATCAAATGGCCTATGTATATTACGGTCAGTATGCTTTTTATTATGAAGTAGGCAGGGTAGAAGCACTTCGGGAGCTTGGATTATCATACAAAAAAATGGAAGAAGAGTTAGGGATATTTATGCCGGTCATGTCAATGAACGTAAAGTATCTTCGACCTGCGTTTTATGATGAATTGCTTACATTAGAAACGAGTATTGAGAGTATGCCTGAAATGACAATTCGATTCGATACTAAGATTTTTAACGAGAAAAATGAATGGATAAATTCTGGACAGGTGTTTCTGTGTTTTGTTGATATTAAATCCAAAAAAAGGGTAGGTGTTCCGGAAATAATTACTAATAAGTTGTTGCCATACTTTGAATAAAAAGACCAAAAAGCCCAATAAGCTTCTTATTGCCTTTCTTGATCTTCCGATCATTAAGCAGTTTATTCAATTTACCAGGGAATCAACTATTCCCGGATTTAAAGGAGTTAGTATTTTTTTAATATTTAGTTTTATTGGTAAAGAGTTAAAGCGAAATGATATAAATACCAGAGCAAGTGCAATGTCATTTAGTTTTTTTCTTGCGCTTTTTCCTTCATTAATTTTTATTTTTACTTTGTCCGCGTACCTTCCAAAGAGTTGGGACTTTATTCATGTACTTGAAAATTCATTGAATTCAATTCTGCCGGATCAGACACAAGATTATTTGTGGAAAAATATTGTCGAAGGGCTTAGACCCAAAGCCAAAGGAAGTATTTTATCGATTGGATTTTTATTGGCTTTGTTTTTTGCATCCGATGGAATGTTGACGATGATGCGAGGTTTTGATAAAACCTATAGAACCAGTTTTAGGAAACGCAGTTTTATTGAAAGTCATACCGTAGCTTTGATTCTTACAGTTTTGTTTGGCGTTTTACTTATTTTGTCTGTGGTAGTAATTGTTGTTGGAAATAATATGATTATCTGGTTATTCTCTTTGGTTAAATTGAGTTCAATGGCCAATTTCTTAATCATTGCATTGAAAGATTTAATTCTTTTAATTTTATTTTATCTGACAATTGATATTATTTATCGGATAGGACCTGCTTTGCGAAAACCCATGAAAGCTTCTCACCGGGAACAATATTTGCAACAATAACATCAATTATTACTTCCATTTTGTTTGGATACTTTGTTGATAATTTTTCCACTTACCATAAAATTTATGG